>JAYOVO010000094.1:0-5432 GCA_038151495.1 Alphaproteobacteria bacterium | reverse complement strand
CCAAGCGATTAACAGTCGCTTGCTCTACCGCTGAGCTACCGGGGAATAAGCCTTGAAAAAACGGTTATACATAACAACAACCGATATGCAAGCCCGTTTTATTACAAATCTGATTTGAATGAATCATCGACTTCTTTATTAGCAGTCATGCTGGCTGATTTTGACATGATGGCCTCTGCCAGACGGTCGATATCATCATGGTCAAGCGTTGTGGCCGCAACACTCCCCATTTCACGCGCCAGCCGCGCGCTACCGGACCGCTGATAGGACGGATCATAATGACTTTCCAAAAGGCTTTTGATAAAATTTGGCCAGTTTTTGCGGTCAATCATCTGGTTCCATGCGGCAAGCTGTTTGGCACTGTGGCGGTGCTTTAACTTTGACAAAAGCGGCATGATCAATTCAGGGTGATTGACCATATGGGCATAGTCACGCTGCAGAAAATTTACCCGCGCATCGATTGGTGCTGTCACCCGTATCGTTGGCGCGTTTCGCATGGCGGCCCAAAATGCGGGCGGCACATGAATATTGCCGATTTTGTTGCTTTCGGCCTCGACCAATATGGGTTGCCCGGGGGCGCATTGTTTCAGCGCCTGACAAAGCTGCGATTCAAAATAGCGTTGCGACGGTTGCGGCTGGCCGGGTTCGCTTCCCAACAAAGAACCGCGATGACAGGCTAGCTTTTCTAAATCAATGATCTGCGCCCCTTTTGCAGAAGCCGCCTGCAAAATATGTGTTTTCGCCGTGCCGGTCTGGCCCGATACAATCATCAGCGACAATTGTTCGGGTAAATGATCCAGGCAATCCAACACATGACGGCGATAGGATTTATACCCGCCATCAATGACACTGCTGTGCCAGCCAATATTGCTAAAAATTTGTGCCATTGCACCACTGCGTTGGCCGCCGCGCCAGCAATAGACAAGCGGCCGCCAGTCCCGCGCTTTATCTTGCAAAGCGGTTTGTAAATGCGCGGCAATATTTTGCGCCACCAAAGCGGCGCCGGCCCGTTTTGCGGTAAACGGATTGATTTGTTTATAAATGGTGCCAATTTCCGCGCGCTGTTGATCATCCAGAACCGGCAGATTGATTGCCCCCGGAATGTGATCATCGGCAAATTCTGCTGGCGATCGCACATCAATGATCGTGTCAAATTTATCAATTTCAGTAAGGCTGATATCAGGCGATATGCGGGTGATGGGCGGTGCCATTTTCTTTACCCTCCGCGCACCAGCTTGATGCCGGCAAATTGCCGGTCAAGCTGACCGATCACCGCCGCCTTATGGCCAGTCTTGACCAGTGCGTTGACGGCATTTTCAGCATCCTTTGCCGCAAACACCCCAAGCAAGCCGCCACTTGTCTGGGGATCAAAAAGAACGGCACTGCGGTTGTTATGGTACAGGTCTTCACCATGGATGGTCACGGCAAGCTGGTTTTGTTCATGCAAGCTGGATGTTATGCCAGCTTCAAAGAGGCGCGTCACACCGCCCAAAAGCGGCAATGATGCAAGATCAATTGTACATCCCGTGATGCCCACACGCATTGCCAGATTTTGCGCATGTCTGGCCAAACCAAATCCGGTCACATCAGTTGCCGCGATATTATTATTCTGCATAAAAATATCTGCCGCTTGCCTGTTGCTTTGGCGCATGTTGGCAATAGCATCATCAATTGAAACAGCGTCTGCTTGCAGTTGCATATGGGCGGCCATGATCACGCCGGTGCCAAGTGGTTTGGTCAAAATGACCCGTAAATCTTCATCCTTATCCAGCATAATTTCTGCTGGTAATTTGGCGGTACTGCCAGTGACAGCAAAGCCAACAGACAAGCCGCCACCCTCACTTGTATGGCCGCCAACCAGGCGCACGCCAGCCTGACTATGCGCCAATAAGGCCCCTGCCAAAATATGCGTTAACTGGTTTGTTTGTATCGATAATTCTGTTTCTGGTAAATTTATAATAGCTAATGAAAATAGTGGTTTGGCAAGTGATGCGTAGATATCGCTCAAAGCATGAACGGTTGCAATTTCACCAAGTAAAAAGGGGTCAGACACAATTTCAGATAAAATATCAACCGACTGTACCCAGCCTGATACACCGGGGGGTGCGGGTAGGGACGCGCTATCTGTTTCTAGTCCAGATGGCGGCATTAAATCAGGGTTGGCACCTTTTTGGACGGCCAATGTGACAGCGTCTTGCATCGCCGCTTGCAACACCTGATGGCTGGTCTTTGCCGCACAGCCAAGACAGCGCATAGATGAAAAGGCCGGGTCATGCCGGGCGAGGGCAATAGTATCTTGTTCAGATGGCGGCGTTTTCGATAACCCGGCAAAGCGGATGATGGGGGGCGCAACCGGCATCGATAACTTTCTGAATTTGTTCATAAAACGGCGGTCAATCCAGCATTTTAGATGCCAAAACAACCGTCCAGCCATCGCAACATCACCGCGCACGGCAATGGCCCGCCGATTCCCAATGCCAATAAGCGCAAGATAATGTGTTTGTGGAGTCCAAGAGGTCAACGGCTTGGCAAGGATATAGCGGCGCAAATTACGCGCCAGAATTTTACCGGCCCGTACCGCAAACACGCCAGCTTTTGGGCGTGGGCTATGGCTGACAGCGGCGATATCGCCAGCCGCAAAAATATAGGGGTGGCTTGTTGATTGCAGGGTTGGTGTAACCGTCACAAACCCATCAGAATCAAGATCTAGCCCGGTATCAGCCAGCCAGCCGGGGGCGGCCACCTGTGTGACCAGAAAACAAGCGTCAAACCCAATTGTCTTTCCACTTTCCAAGGTCAGGGTATTGGCGTCAATTGCATTGACACGGCTGCCATACAGAATGTCTGCACCGCCAGCGCGCAATGTTTTGTCGACAAGCTTGGCGGCCTTTGGTGTCATTTGTGGCATCAAACGGTCTTTGTCGGTGATCAAACTTAACTCTGGGGCGGTGCCGGTTTCTGCTTTCCATCTGGTGATCAATGCGAGCGCTAATTCGCATCCCGCGGCCCCGCCACCAATTACCGCCAATTTTTTTGGTAAATTCTTGGAAAAAGTCTGGGGTAGATTCTGGGCTGGTTCCTGTTGGGATTTTGGGGAAATAATCTTTTCAAATTGGGTTTGAAACTTTGCGATTGGTTTGACTGGGATGGCGTGTTTGGCGGCCCCATCAATCATCGCCAGACTAGGTTGGCCCCCAATATTTATTGACAACACATCAAACCTTAACGCGGGGCGGTCATCAAAATTAATTTGTTTTAAATCAGCATCTATCCCGGTCACCGTTGCCACAATCATGCGTGCATTTGCCGCCGCGGCGAGATGCCTTAAATCAATATGCAGGTCTTCATCCTGCCATACCCCCTCTACATAGCCGGGTAGCATACCTGAATAGGGGGTACGACTGCTGTTTGTGACAAGGGTCAAACGTAACCCCGGCAGTGGCTTCATCGCAAAAGCTTTTAAAACGGCAATTTGCGCGTGGCCGCCACCAACCAGAACCAGATCGCCAATAATGGGGTGACTCGTCTGCATCAGCTCTCATAATGACCAAGCTGGCCTTTGAAAAAAGCCGCGGCTGGCCGATCCGAGACATGCTGTGCATGCATCACTTCACCAACGAAAATCGTGTGATCACCACCGGCATAGGTTTGCCATGGTCGGCATTCTATATGGGCCAGCGCATGCGTGATCAACGGTTGCCCAGATGTGCCAAATGTCCAGTCAACACCAACAAATCGGTCACTGTCTTTGCCAGCAAAGCGCCGGCATAAATCGGTTTGGTCAGCCGCCATGATATTGATGGCAAAGCCAGCCGTATTTTCAAAAAGGCCAAGATTTGAATTTTTATTGTCGAGGGACCACAAGATTAAAGGTGGGGCCAAAGACACTGAATTAAATGAATTAACCGTCAATCCATACGGCGTACCATCGGGCTTTGTAATGGTCACGATAGTAACGCCAGTCAAGTAATGCGACATAACCTCGCGCAGGTTCGATGCAGAAACATCAGCGTTGTTTGATGGCATTATCGTCATGACAACTCTTTGATGGCGACCTATCGCCCGTAAATTAAACCAGCCATTCCTGTTGGTTCAGGCTGTGATCATCGATCCTATCTGATCGCTACCATTAACTGGCGGCTATCTGGACATCATAGCCCTTACATAGCGTTTAATTCTGTCTGCCGATAGGGTTTCGGCAATAATAACCGCAATAAAAATCAACAAACAGCCGATGGTGGCCAGAATAGCCAATTGTTCGCCAAGAAGCCACCAGCCGAAAATCGCTGCAAATACAGACTCTAGAGACAATATAACAGCCGCCGCCGCCGCCGGGGTGTGACGTTGGGCCACCAACTGCAAAGTGTATCCAATCCCCACCGCCATCACCCCAGCAAACACAAGCTGTGGCCACATTGGCAGAAAATCTGCCAGTTGCGGGCTTTCCAGCGGCACCATAATCACACCCGCCAAAAACGCCGTGACAAGCGATTGATAGACAGATAATTGAAACGGCGCCGCGACCTTTTCAAGAACATGCTGGATCAATAAAATATGGCCAGCCCAAAAAAATGCCCCCCCAATGATCAGCAGGTCGCCAAATTGCGCGTCAAGTGACGAGGTGCCAGAAAGTAAATAGCTTCCCACCATCGATAACAATACGGCTGGCCAGATATTTATTGGCACATGTCGGCGCAGGAAAAATGCGGCAATGAGTGGTACCAACGGCACATATAACGCGGTCAAAAAGGCCGCATTTGCCACATTGGTGTAAAGTAGGGCGGTTTGTTGCAACCCAATACCGCCAAACATCATCAGGCCCAGACCAAATGCCGCAAAATGAAGGCTTTGGTCTTTCTTGAGCGCTTGAAGCAAATTGACTTTGCGCGCTTCATACAGCGCCAAGGGAATAATTACGCCAGCACCAATCAAATAGCGGCCAAAGGTAAAGCCCATCGGGCCAATTGTTTCCATGCCAGTCTTTTGCGCGATAAATGTGGCCCCCCAGACGATGGCGGTAATGCACATCAGGCAATTTGCGACAAAACGGGACAAGATGGTGACTCCTTGGTAACCGGGATGAAATAAAGGCTGATCTTTGTTAGGGGGGTGTCACGCCAATTTATCACTGCCGACCCATGTCTGTCGGAGGGTGGCACGGGGTCTTGGATAACTGAAAAATCGCATGCGATGGAGGCCCGGACCGGAATTGAACCGATGTACACGGTTTTGCAAACCGCTGCATAACCACTCTGCCACCGGGCCACCGCAAGGAATGTGCGTTGTGATATACGATGATGTCGGTGACGTCAATCATCTGCACGCGCTGTATGCATAGTTTATATGCCGATATTTTAGTTTTTTCTTATTAAAGGTTAACGCTGATATTTTCACCACCTGATTGCGCTGTGAAACCAAGATGGCAAAGATGG
>JAYOVO010000093.1:0-5457 GCA_038151495.1 Alphaproteobacteria bacterium | reverse complement strand
AACGTTAATCGTTTGGAAACAGTCACTTGAACCACGGTCCACGGACCTTGAAACTGGGAAAGTGGTGCCCGGGGGCGGACTCGAACCACCGACACGCGGATTTTCAGTCCGCTGCTCTACCAACTGAGCTACCCGGGCAAATCGCCTATCCGCGCTGGATGGGATTTTGTGAAGAGCGTGACCCTTCGCTGATGGATATAGCGGCTCACAAAGCAACTGTCCAGCCTGAATTCACTGAAAAATTCCACCCGCTACCAGCCCTTGCCAAATGCGATCATACCGTGCCAGCACCGACTGACCAGCCAGCAACGCATGGCCATGCGGCACTGCCCAACCGCCGCCCGCCAACAAAGCCACCTGCGCGATCAGCTAGTCACCTTTGGCATCTTTATCGCCAATCAATTGCAACCCAAGCATCAGACCCGTCGACAGTATAATCATCAATGTTGAGATCGCGGCAATCGTCGGATCGATATAATCGCGCAAGGCACTGAACATCTGTTTTGTCAGCGTTGAATTGCCGCCGCCTGACAAAAATATCGAAATAATGACTTCGTCAAAAGATGTCAAAAATGCCAGTAATGCGGCCGTCAGTACCGAAAATTTTAATTGCGGCAGAGTAATTTCAAAAAACGCCCTGAACCTTGTTGACCCAAGACTTTGCGCCACCCGTTCCTGATTAAGATCATAGGTACGTAACGCTGATGTGATGATGATCATCACGATTGGCACAGACAACACCGTATGGGCCAGAACCAGCCCCAGAATCGAATTCACAATGCCCATCTTGCCAAACACATAAAATGTGCCAATCGCAATCAAAATGACCGGCACAATCATTGGCGTCATTAACAAAAAGAACACGATCTTGCCAAGCCGACCACCCGACACAAACAACCCATAAGCCGCCATGGTGCCAAATGGTGTTGCCACCAGCATGGTCAAGGTGGCGACTTTGAAAGATGTTGCCGTGGCATTCATCCAGCGTGGCGTATCCAGATATTCATCATACCAACGCAAAGACCAGTTTTGTGGTGGAAATTCTAAATATTGTGAATCTGAAAACGACATGGGAATGACAATGACGGTCGGAATGACCAGCAAACACATAATGATAAAGGCGAGGCAATAAAGCCACAGCCGCTGGCCATGCGTAATCTGGGTTTCACTTGCGGCTGATTTCCACCACTGCATATCAGCGCCTTCCAAACATCACACTATCCAGCTTCAAAAACCGTGAAGCCAAAAGCAATACCGCAAAGGTTGACACCAACAACACCACCCCCAACGCGCTTGCCGCCCCCCAATTGAACTGGTCTTCAAGAATAGCGGTGATTTGCATCGACACCAAAATCACCTTGCCGCCACCTAGCACCGCCGGCGTGACATAAAAGCCAAGGCATAAAACAAACACGATCAGCGAACCAGCCACCACGCCCGGCAATGAAAGCGGTACAAAAATCTGCCAAAATGCCTGTACCGGTGTTGCCCCTAAATTGGCCGCTGCCTGCAGCGCGTGCCGGTCTATCCGCCGCATAGCCGCATAGAGCGGCAACACCAAAAACGGTAACATGATATGCACCATACCAATCAAAGTGCCATTGAGATTATGTGCCAGTTTCACCGGCGCGTCCCAAATCCCAAGGTCGATAGCAAAATTATTAATCAGACCATTGCGCTGTAACATGACCAGCCAGGCATAAGTCCGCACCAGAAGTGATGTCCAGAATGGCAACAGCACGGTCAGCATGAACAGGCCTACATATTTTCGGGGGATTTGCGATAAAAAATAGGCCAGCGGGTACCCAATGACGATACAAAGAAATGTTGTGAGAAAGCTTACATTAAAGGTGGTTTTAAAAACCCTGAGATAAGATTTATAGGCAATCATCTTTTCATAATTGACCAAAGATAAATCGCCATTGCTATCTAGAAACGACAGCGAAAACAACCAGCCCACCGGGATCACAATGACCAAACATACCGCAATAATCGCAGGCAAAGTTAACGCCAGCACCATCAGGGATTGACGGCGTTCAGCAACCCGCAATTTTGTTGCATTCAAAGCGTCTTCACGATGCGGTGTCGGGCTTGGCGTCATGATGCCTCGCCGGGAATAATAATCACATCCTGTTTATCGATGCCAACCAGCAAGTTTTGTCCAACCCTTAATGAATCGACATCATTTCCAGCCCGCGTATTCATGCGGGCTGTCAGATTGTGTCCATCTTCCATTACCATCATCACAATGGCGGTTTCACCCTGATAGACAAGTTCGGTAATTTTGCCGCTGAAATAGATTTTATCTGTATTCTTACTGGTCTTTGGCGCGTGCAGTGACAATCTTTCTGGCCGGATCACCAATGTCCAATTTTCATGCGTTGCGCGATTTGGCACCTTGCCAACCGAGACACCCGCATAGTGCAACGTCCCAGATTTATTTTTGGTCAGCGGAAAAAACGAAGATTCACCGATAAAGCTGGCAACAAAATGATTGGCAGGCGCATTGTAAATCTCTCGCGGTGTGCCAATTTGTGCCAACTCCCCATGATCAATAATCGCAATACGATCAGACATTGTCAGCGCCTCGCGCTGATCATGCGTGACATAAACGGTTGTAACGCCCAATTGACGGTGCAACTGCTTTAGTTCTATTTGCATTTCTTCGCGCAGCTTTTTATCAAGTGCTGACAAAGGTTCATCCATCAATAAAATTTTAGGGCCAAACACAAAGGCACGTGCAAGTGCGACGCGCTGACGCTGGCCACCAGATAGCTGGTCGATCCCGCGCTCGGCAAAATCTGATAATTGCACGGTTTGCAACGCTTCGGTGACACGTTGACGTTTTTCGTCTGCTGGAATTTTTCGTAATTTTAGCGGAAAGGCGACATTTTCAAAAACCGACATATGCGGAAATAAAGCGTAATTCTGAAACACCATCCCAACACCACGCTTATGCGGTGGCAACACAGTCACATCGTCATCACCAAAACAAATGCGACCAGAATCAGGCCGGTTAAATCCAGCGATTGCCATTAGCAACGTGGTTTTGCCAGAACCTGACGGGCCCAGCAATGTCAGAAACTCGCCAGCTTTGACATCGATACTGACCCTGTTAAGCGCAAAGACTTTTCCATATGTTTTGGTCAATTCGGTGACCGAAATTGACAATGACGCAGAGGTATCAGAAGTCATGTCTTGTAAATACCTATATATATTGAATTTGTGTAAAAGGCGTGCCACGAGGGGGTTGCCCTCGCAGCACAAGGTTCAAATGGCGGGTTATTCGCTCAACAGTTCCATATACATTTCCAGTGCCTTCTCGCGGTAATTTGCATACCATTCGAGATCAACAGCAAGCATTTTAGACACATTATTTGGATGTGATGGCAAGGCTTCTAAAAGCTCTTTTGGCGCTGATGTGACTTCATAGGCCACTTTATTTGTTGGGCCATAAGTGATGTGGAATGGCAGGTTGGCCTGATATTGCGGCTTTGACACTTCTGCCAGAAACTTCATTGCCATATCCTTGTTTGGCGCCCCTTTGGGAATGCCGAACCCATCATAGTCACGCAATGCCTGATTAAAGGTGTAGCCAACAGTGGCGCCATCTTTCTTTGCATTATCAAAGCGACCATTCCAGCCTGTGATCATATCCACTTCCTTATCTTTCATCAGCTGTGCCTGCATGGCGCCTGATTTCCAATAAACCGAGATATGCGGCTTCAATTCACGGATTTTTGCGATGGCCTTTTCAATTCCGCCCTCGCTTGACAAAAATTCATAGACCTTTTCTGGCGGCACACCCATGGCCATGACAGCTGGTTCCAAAACCCCATCAACATTGTTCAAACGAATTGCTCGCGTACCCGGAAATTTTTTAACATCCCAAAAATCAGCCCATGAGCTTGGCGCGCCAGCACTGCCAGGTTCACCATATTTTTCGGTGTTCCACGCAAATACCGTGGCGAACACATCCGACCCAATACAATAGTCAGTATAGGTGTTTGGCAAAAAGTCCGACACATCAACAACGTTAAAATCAATTTTTTCAAGCGCACCTTTTGCCGCCGCCGCCGCACAGCCGCCTGACCCGCTCACAACAAGATCCCAAGTGACCGCCCCTGATTCAACCTGTAGCATCACTTTAGACATGCTGGCACCAGACTCACGGTTGATCTCAATGCCAGAATTTTTCGAAGCGTCGGTAAATAATGCGGCATCTTGCGCTTTGCCGTAAGACCCGCCCCATGACACCACTGTGACTGGATCGGCCTGCGCCGTGCCGATTGCCACAATAGACAATGCCGCGGCACCAATTGCCCCCAAAAATGTTTTTTGGCTGGCTTGTTTCAACAATTTAAAATTCATTCTTACCTCCCTGTTGGTTCTTTTGTTGTCAAAGACACAAAATCTGAGATTTGCAGTGAGCCATCTGGTTTCAGGCATAATTTCAAAAGATAAAATTAGCTCCCTGCATGTTTGCTTGCCGGAATATTATCCAACACTCCCTGAAACATTCTCAGCAAATCCTCCGGCAGACCTATTTGCTGAATTTTTAAGCGCTTGCTGGCATTGCCAGCGATCACGCCACTGATACCAGCCAACCATAGCTGGTAAAAACCATGGATTGCCGCGATAAAATGGCCGCGTAGAAAACGGCAGATTATCCAGTGCAGTGCGGCCCTCAGCTAGACCTGCAACCTGTTGGCCAAGACGCATGCCCAAATAGCTCGCCATGCCGACACCAGACCCACAATAGCCCATCGCATAATGCACACCATCATGCTGGCCAATATGCATCAATTCATCAAAGCTAAAGGCGACTGTGCCAGACCAGGAATGCGATATGCCGCACCCCGCTAGCTCGGGAAAAATACGGCATAAATTCTGCTGTAATTTTGGCCCACTAATCGCCGGGTCGGTCTCATTGGCCGATACGCGCCCGCCAAATAATATACGGCTGCGATCAGGTGATGGCCGATAATAATAAACCACCTTGCAGCTATCACTGACCACGCGGTCCTTTGGAAACAACCGGTCCATGACAGATTTCGACAAAGGCTCTGTGGCAATGATGTAACTGCCAATTGGGATCAACCGACGCTGTAAATAGGGCATTAAACTGCCACTATAGCCGTTCGTTGCGACAACAACTTTACCAGCTTTGATTTTGCCCTGCGGGGTCGAAACGATAAAACCAGCCCCTGACTGGTCAATGGCAGTAGCCGGACAATGGCCGGTCACCCGCACCCCTGCATCCAACGCCGTTTGCAAAATGCCAGCATAATATTTTGCCGGATGTACAGATGCGTGCTGGGTAAAAACGACGCCGCCAAAATAGGCATCTGTGCCTAATTCTTGATGTTGGTCGTGCCGCGGCACAATAATTGTCGGCACATTTTCTTCGGCATCCAAACGGCGGGCTTCAGCCACCAATTTGTCAAAATGACGCGG
>JAYOVO010000092.1:0-5623 GCA_038151495.1 Alphaproteobacteria bacterium | reverse complement strand
CAGCGTTTCGATCAGTTCGGCTTTTTCTGTTCTGTTCACCGATCGTCTCCGCTCTAGTTCGGGATATTCTGGCATCTGCCAGCCTGATCCCAGTTGCAAAATAGACTAACAAAACATTGTCAGTCCGCTGGCCTGCCCATAAGAAGTTCAAGCAGAAATCTGCTTTTGCTCCCCGTCTATTACGGGACATTACGCCAGACATTCATCTGACCACCCGTAGTCTTGGACAGGTGCGGGGTCGTTGCCTTATCACAACCACCCCTGTTTTCCATCCGGTTAAGGATGAAAAATTTTGGTCTTTTGAAACCGCCGCTTAGGCGACGTCTTCAACAAACACCCCGGCGCCCATGGTAGAGCTTAGGGTAATCTTTTTGATATATTGGCCCTTGGCACCAGATGGGCGGGCTTTACGCACAGCTTCGATGAAAGCGGACGCATTTTCAGCAATCTTACCTTCGTCAAAACTGGCCTTACCAATGCCCGCATGCACCACACCAGCTTTTTCCGCGCGATACTGCACCTCGCCAGCTTTGGCAGCCGCCACAGCGGCCGCTACGTCAGCGGTGACCGTACCCAATTTCGGATTTGGCATCAGGCCACGCGGCCCCAATACTTTCCCAAGCCGGCCAACAACACCCATCATGTCAGGCGTTGCAATCACCCGATCAAAAGCTGACTCACCGTTTTGGATTGCTTCGGCGAGATCGTCCGCACCAACCAGATCAGCACCGGCGGCTTTGGCTTCGTCAGCCTTAGCATCTTTTGCAAAAACCGCAACACGCATAGTTTTTCCAGTGCCGTTTGGCATGGCAACCACACCGCGCACCATTTGATCAGCGTGCCGAGGGTCAACGCCCAAATTCATCGCGATTTCGATGGTTTCGTCAAATTTAGACGAGGCGTTACCTTTCACCAGAGCTACAGCTTCGGCCAGAGGATAGGCTTTGTTACGATCAACAGCTTCATAAGCCGCTTTAAGTTTTTTACTTGTCTTCGCCATTAAATTAGCCCTCCACAACTTCGAGGCCCATGGAACGGGCAGACCCCATCACCATTTGCATTGCACCTTCAACATCGACGGCGTTCATGTCGCCCATTTTGGCATCAGCGATCTCGCGCACCTGTGCCATTGTCACCTTACCAGCCACAGACCGGCCCGGCTCTTTCGACGCACTTGAGAGACCAGCCGCTTTTTTCAAGAAATAGCTAACCGGCGCTGTCTTGGTCACAAAAGAGAATGATTTATCCTGAAACACCGTGATCACAACTGGCACTGGCATGTTCTTTTCCAGCGAATCTGTCGCCGCATTAAACGCCTTGCAGAATTCCATGATATTCACACCGCGTTGACCAAGAGCTGGGCCAACAGG
Organism: Alphaproteobacteria bacterium; assembly: GCA_038151495.1. Taxonomy (GTDB): domain Bacteria; phylum Pseudomonadota; class Alphaproteobacteria; order Puniceispirillales; family Puniceispirillaceae; genus UBA3439. The sequence continues at coordinate 4,253 of JAYOVO010000092.1, read as the reverse complement.
CGGCGATGGATTGGCGCTGCCAGCCGGAATATTCAGTTTGATGTAGCCTTCTATCTTCTTTGCCATCTTTGTTCTTCCTTGACGTATTACCGCGCCTTTTTATTTCTGGCGCCCTATCCGTTTAGCCAACCGCACCTGCGGCACTATTCTGTTTATTCAGCTTTCGCTTAAATTTTTTCGACCTGACTATATTCCAACTCGACCGGTGTCGAACGCCCAAAAATCGACACTGTCACTTTTAGACGCGCCTTATCATCATCAGCCTCTTCGACAAATCCGTTGAATGATGCAAATGGCCCGTCTGATACACGAACCTGTTCACCAATGTCGAAGGTAACCGTTGTACGAGGACGTTCAACGCCTTCGCTGACCTGACGGATCAGGCGTTCAGCTTCGCTGTTGGTAATCGGCACCGGCTTGCCTTTGCCGCCCAAAAATCCGGTAACCCGGGGCTGGCTTGTTACCAACTGCCACGCTTCGTCGCTCAGCTCAAGCTTCACCAAGATATAGCCAGGGAAAAATTTGCGCTCGCCTTCAACCCGGACGCCGCGCTTGACCTCGACAACATTCTCGGTCGGCACCATGACGTCTTCGATCTGGTCTTCCAGACCATTCGCCGCAGCTTGCTCGCGAATCGACTGGGCCACTTTTTTCTCAGATCCTGAGAAGACGTGCAGAACATACCAGCGCTTGGCCATTACCACTCTTTCCCAACCGGTTCCGGTATTCCGAAACGCAAAACGTCCTGTGCGTTCCTAGCCACCAAGGCCAAGAACGAACTGGACAACATTCGACAGCACCATATCAACAAGCAGGAAAAACACTGCGGCGATGGCGACCATTACAAACACAGTCAGCGTAGCAGTGCCGGTCTCACGACGCGACGCCCAAGAGATACGAGACACCTCTTGACGGACCTGCCTAACAAATTGTGCGGGCGACACTCTAGCCATTGATAGCTACCAATTCAAGTTTAATTTATCTGCTTGCGCTTGTCCCAAAACAAGGTCGCGTCCAGCCCTGCAGAGGCGGTGCGCGCTGCTATGGTTGAGGGCTTCTAGCAAACCCGGTGCGCCATGGCAACTACTTATCGCGGTGTTCAGCCAATAAAATCACCACCTATTTGCCGCACAGGCGCTAGCCTGTTGTCACCCGTAACTCGTCATACGACGCCATCACATGGTGCGAAAAGCCCGGCCTTGTTTGCAACCTGCTGTAATAGGCTCGCAAATGCGGCAAATCGGCTCGCACCACATCAATATCATAATAACGATACAAGCAGTGCCCCAGCTGGATATCGGCAAGGCTGAAATCATCTCCGGCGAGATAGGCATGGGTCGCCAAAACCTTGTCGGCTATCACCAGCTCTTTTTCTATCGACGCAAGCGCCGCGGTAATGGCCGTATAATCACGTTGCGACGGCGGGACGCGCACAAGGGGCCAAAATACGTCTGAAATAAAATGACTGGCAAAATTAATTTTTGCCCATTCGGCCCATTTATCCACAGTCGCGCGTGCCGCAGGGGCTTCCGGCCAGAATGGCCCAACGGCATATTGCGTTGCCAGATAGCGCAAAATGGCGCCCGCTTCAAATATTGCCGGGCCGTCTCCGTCAATCAGAACTGGCACCTTGCCATTCGGGTTCATTTCCAAAAAGGCTGGCGTGGTAACCACCCCATAGGTAAATCCCGCATCAATCCGGCGGTAGGCCAGATCCAATTCTTCAAGACACCATAAAACAGATTGCACATTCACCGACGATTTTCGCCCCCAGATGGTAATTTTGCTCACCGTTCTGTCTCCTTGACTTGTGATCTTTATCGCCCCGGCACGATGCCAATCTGGCATCAGCCGCCTCTCCCATTAAGGTGAACCACACCATCAAGGCTGACAATAGGTAAAAACCAGCACACCATCAGCCCAAACCACCAGCAACGGCGATATCATCGCCGCTTCGATCGAGTCTCGCATTTGCATCACAGAAAAACCGCAAATCAGACTTTCCTGCCCGAAAGAAAATGCGCTAGATTGCCGGCATATTAGGTAATGAGTGAGGCGAGAGTAATGCAACAAATTGGCTTTGTGGGTTTAGGGGCAATGGGATCGGTAATGGCCCCGCTTCCAGCAGGCGCAGGATTTTCGGTGATTGGGTTCGACACAGCCCCGCAACGGCCGGATTTAGCAGATGTTACCAATGCCTCCTCGCTGACTGATATGGTGGCATGTGACACAATCATCACCATGTTGCCGGATGGGGCGGTGGTCGCGGCTGTCGCCACCGCATTGGCCGAGGCTGGCTTTCGTGGCCTCATCATTGATATGTCATCAAGCCACCCTGATGACACAATCAGGCTGGGTGCAACATTGGCGGCACAGGGCATCCGCCTAATTGACGCGCCGGTATCAGGCGGGGTGAAAAAAGCGGCGGCTGGCACGCTGATGGTTATGGCAGGCGGTACCGAAGATGACATTGCCGCGGCCAGCGCGTTGATTGCTTGTTTTGGCACAATGCAGCATGTTGGCCCGCTGGGGGCTGGCCACGCCATGAAGGCGCTGAATAATTATGTGTCTGCCGCTGGGCTTTTGGCCAGTATGCAGGCGCTTGCCACGGCCGAATCTTTTGGCATAACCGCCGAAAAATTTACCTCGGTAATCAATGGGTCAACTGGCCGAAACAACACCACCGAAGTCAAAATGTTGCCTTTTATTGCCTCACGCCGTTATGACTCCGGCTTCTTTTTGCGGCTGATGGCAAAGGATGTAACCATTGCCAGCGAATTGATGACAAATGCTGGGTTTGATGCCCCGATCACGCCGGCGTTAAACAGCTACCTTGCCACAGCACTGGAAACACTTGGCCATGATGCAGATCATACCGGGCTTTATGAGATGGTGAACCCCACGCCAAAAGGCTGACAGAACAAGTAATTTATTTGGGGCGACCAGTGTTTCAAATCACTTGGCGTAATAGCCCATGGCCTGCAGGCTATATTCACCAAACGCCAGCAATTCATGTTTTAATTTTAACTTTTGAATTTCGGTTCGCAGTGCTGGTGCAGACCTGCCTGACGATGCGGTTTTGGAAAAAAACCCGCGCCGCGGGGCGTCACCACCATAGCTGGCAATCACTTCGTCAAGACGATCATCTAGGGCATCACGCACCAAACCAAGATCGCGGCCAAGGCTGTTAACATCAGCCTGCTGGTCAAGACCGGTATCCAGTTCTTTTGAAAATTGATCAAGATAAAGATCTGCAGACAACGCGCGCAACGGACGTTTATTGGCTGTTTCGATGGTCAGTATTTTGGCGAATTCAAGCCGGAATTGCCGTATCAAAGCCCGTTTGCGCACGGCTTTTTTGGGCGGCAAAGTGGCGGCAGTTCTGCCCCCATAACCATCATTGTCGTCAGAGCCACCAGCAGAAGAACCGGAATCAGCCATTGAACCGCTAGCAGAACCATCACTAGACCCATCACCGCTCACACCGCTGGATGAACTGGCAGAAGCACTGCTTGACCCGCTGCTTGCAGATGATGACGCACCAATTGCACCAGAGCTCAAATCGCCCGCACTGCCGGGGTATTGTGCCAACGATATTGATGGTACCAAGACCATGCCGCCAAATCCGGCTAACGCCACCATGGCCCCGCGCACCCACATTACCGGCCGGCTTTTAAAACAAACCATAACAAACCTATGTTATTTCAATCATACCAGTCATACCAGTCATATCAGCAATCACAACACCGCGGCGGGCCTATCGCAATAGCCGGTCCAGGGGGAAGCAACGCTTATGAACAATCTTATCTGCCTATGCTGGTAACGGCAGATTTTCACGTTTGTTTATTCGTCTGGCTGAAAACTGTGGGTAAAAAAACAGCCCCGCGGGGTTGACCCCGGGGGCTGTTCTTTATCTGGCAGGAGTGGAGGGGCTCGAACCCCCAGCCCCCGGTTTTGGAGACCGGTGCTCTACCAATTGAGCTACACTCCTATGGTCCGCTTCTGCGTCCCTTTGGTTTATTTCACGACTGACGATACGACACCGGCGCCGACGGTACGGCCACCTTCACGGATCGCAAAGCGCAAACCTTCATCCATCGCAATCGGTGCGATCAAGGTCACGGTCATCGCAATATTATCACCAGGCATCACCATCTCGGTACCTGCTGGCAATTCAACCGAACCGGTCACATCCGTGGTCCGGAAATAGAACTGCGGACGATAGTTCGAGAAAAATGGTGTATGACGACCAC
>JAYOVO010000091.1:0-5727 GCA_038151495.1 Alphaproteobacteria bacterium | reverse complement strand
TTATCCGGGCAGAAACCATCAGCTATGATGACTATATTGCCTGTAAAGGTGAAGCCGGCGCCAAAGACGCCGGGAAATTCCGCGTTGAGGGCGCTGAATATAAAGTCGTTGATGGTGACGTGTTTCACTTCCGGTTCAATGTCTGATTACGACAATCAGTGCGGTTGAACTAAAATCGTAAAAAAAACCTGCCAACGATCGCGCTGGCAGGGTTTTTTATGATCTTTTAAACAGGTTTAATGGACGTCAGCCCACACCCGGCGTTTTGCCAAAATTGACAAGATCACAAAGATGCTGAGGAAAAACACCACGGCAACACCGATACGCTTGCGCGCTTCCAGTTTTGGTTCTGCCGCCCACATCAAGAATTGCGTGACATCTGCAGACACCGCTTCGATTGATGCATCTGCACCATCAGCATAGGTGACGTCATCGCCATAAAGCGGCTGTGGCATGGCAATCAGATGCCCAGAATATGCATCGTTATAATACATACCCTCTGGCACTTTCAGAGACGCCGGTGCCTCTTTATAGCCAATCAACAAGCTATAAAGATAGTCCGGGCCATGGGCGCGGGCTTTGGCAATCAGTGACAAATCTGGTGGCAAGGCACCACCATTACCGGCCCGTGCCGCATTATCGTTTGGATACGGGCTTGGCATGCGGTCTGCCGGAACGCCCGGACGCATGAACATTTCGCCATCATCATTCGGGCCATCTTCGACCTCATATTCCGCCGCGATTGCCTTAATTTCAGCTTCGTTATAGCCAAGATCTGCAAAATTGCGAAACGCGATATATTTCATGGAATGACAGCCAGCACAGACTTCTCGGTAAACCTGAAACCCACGCTGCATGGCGGCCTTATCAAAAGTACCAAACGGCCCGTTAAAGCTCCAGTCACGCTCGGTCAGAGAGACATCACCCCCCGCCGCATGGGCTGGACCTGTCAAGATCATTGCCACACAGGCTGCAAAAACACGTTTCATCATTACGCGGCCCCCTTCGATGCGCCAAGCACCGGTTCAGATATTGATTTCGGCAACGGCTTGGTCGTTTCAAAGACACTCAGCAATGGCAGAATCACAAGGAAGTGCAGGAAATACCATGCAGTCGCAATCCGCGACAATACAACATAAATCCCTTCTGCTGGTTTGCCGCCAAGATAGCCAAGCACAACAGCATCAATCAGCAACAGCCAGAAGAAAATACGGAACAACGGGCGGAACCGCGCCGAACGTACTGGCGAACGATCCAACCATGGCAGCACAAACAGCACAGCAATCGCACCAAACATCAACAACACACCGCCAAGCTTGTCAGGCACCGCCCGCAAAATGGCATAAAATGGCAGGAAGTACCATTCAGGCACAATATGCGCCGGTGTTTGCAATGGGTTTGCTGGGATGTAGTTGTCAGGATGCCCCATAGCGTTCGGGAAGAAAAATACCGCCATGGCCAACAGCAATAAGAACACAGCGATCCCCACCATATCTTTCATCGTATAGTAAGGATGGAATGAAATGGTGTCTTGCGGGCCGCTGGCATCAATGCCAATCGGGTTATTTGATCCAAAGCGGTGCAACGCGATGATATGCAACACCACCACACCGGCAATCACAAACGGCATCAAATAATGCAACGAGAAGAACCGGTTCAATGTTGGATTATCAACCGAAAACCCGCCCCACAATAATGTAACGATGCTATCGCCAACAACCGGAATGGCCGAGAACAAATTGGTGATCACTGTCGCGCCCCAAAAGCTCATTTGGCCCCATGGTAACACATAGCCCATGAAAGCGGTCGCCATCATCAGCAGGAAAATCACCACGCCTAGAATCCACAACAACTCGCGCGGGGCTTTGTAAGACCCGTAATAGAGGCCACGGAAAATATGAATATAAACGACAATAAAGAAGAAACTCGCCGCATTCATGTGAATATAGCGGATCATCCAGCCATGATTCACATCACGCATAATCCGCTCAACCGCTTCAAAGGCGTAATCGACATGCGCGGTATAGCTCATCGCCAGCACAATGCCAGTGATGATCATGATGGCGAGTGACAATCCAGCCAACACACCGAAATTCCACATGTAGTTAAGATTTTTTGGAACCGGATAGTCATATTTCTCATGGTCTAGCATCGAGAAAACGGGCAACCGATGGTCAATCCACCGCACGACCGGATTTTGAAATTTTTCAGCAGACATAGCTTTTCATTACCTCCAGAAAGACTGATGGATTAACCGATACGGATCACCGAGTCGGACAGGAACGTGTAGGGCGGCACTTCGAGATTTGTCGGTGCCGGGCCTTTGCGAATACGACCAGAGGTGTCGTAATGTGATCCGTGGCAAGGACAGAACCAACCATCGTACTCGCCGCGCACTTCACCAGTTTTCTGACCAAGCGGCACACAGCCAAGATGCGTACAAACTCCTACGAGCACCAGATAATCTGCCTTTTCTGCCCGCGCCTGATCGCTTTCCGGGTCGCGCAAATCGGACATATCAGTCGCCGAGGCCCGCGCAATTTCATCTTCGGTACGATGCCGAATGAAAACAGGCTTGCCGCGCCATTTCACTGTAATTGACTGGCCTTCTGCAATTTTCGAGACATCGACCTCGATATTGGCCAACGCCAGCGTATCTGCGGCTGGGTTCATCTGGTCAATCAACGGCCAGGCCACAGCGGCGGCCCCAAGACCTGCCATCGCATTTGTTGCTATCACAATAAAATCACGGCGGCCGGGATCTTCCGGGCGCTTTGATGCTGTTGTTTTCTTTGTATCCGATTTCGCCATTTTGTCCTCTGTTTACACTATCGCCTTTACATGATCGTCATCATGCGTCTGACTTTTTTATAACGGCTATAATCACCTACCGGCAGGCAAGTGACAGTGCCGATTTCCTAGCATGTTCTGCCAGTATTTTCCTACCCCAAATCTGCATGTTTTCATCGAAAAATTGTTGTTTTTGTCAAACTTGCAGTCTCTTTCCTCATGGCCAGCGCACTTCTGGTGGCAGGCTCATTAAAATTGCTTCGATATTCCCGCCAGTTTTCAAGCCAAATAAAGTGCCGCGGTCATGTAGCAGGTTAAATTCAACATAGCGCCCACGGCGCACCAACTGTTGATGACGATCCGCATCAGTCCACCGCTTATTCATGCGGCTTTTCACTATGTCCACATAGGTATCGCGAAATCCCCGGCCGACATCTTGGGTAAAGGCAAAATCAGCGTGCCAGTCACCACTGTCAAGATTGTCATAGAAAATACCACCAGCCCCGCGTGGCTCGTTTCGATGTGGCAAATAAAAATACTCGTCACACCATTTTTTATAATTTGGGTAATAGTCCGGGTTGTGGCTGTCACAAACCGATTTCAAACCAGCATGAAACGCTTCACCAGCCTCTGCATCAGGCAAAAGCGGCGTTAAATCACCACCACCGCCAAACCAGCTTTGCGATGTGCAAATAAAGCGCGTATTCATATGGGCGGCTGGCACATGCGGATTTTGCATATGCGCTACCAGTGATATGCCCGATGCCCAAAAGCTGCCATCGGTTTCGGCGCCGCGCACTTGTGTCTTAAAATCATCTGAAAAAGCGCCAAAAACTGTCGAAATATTTACCCCGACCTTTTCAAAAACCTGACCGCGCATGAGGCTCATTTCACCGCCACCGCCGCCATCCCGATCCCAGCTTTTGCGTTCAAAACGTCCAGCCGGTTTTTGCGGCGTTGCGGCTAGGTCTTCAATGGCTTCAAAAGCAGCGCAAATGTCATCACGCAACGCCCGAAACCAGTCACTGGCACGCGATTTTTTTTCGGCCATAGCCAATTCGATCTGATGTGCTTCAGGCGCCATGACTGCCTATACTCACTTACTTAACCACTGCCGCTAAAAGCGCCGGTTTCGTCATCGTAAAATCAGACTGCACCCACAGCGTTTCTGCGCTCTTTAACATCTGACCGACTGCCGGGCCATTGTCAACGCCGTGCGACAATAAGTCTGCACCAGAAACTGGCAATTTCGGCGGTTGCCATTGGTGTAATGCCCGGTAATGTTGCCGGTCTAAAACCGCACCAAGGCGCCATGCCGCACAGGCGTAATAAGCGGCCGCGCGCCCATCCATGAAAAAAGCAGATTGCCGCCAGCCAGACGCTGATAAATCGGCAAATATCTGCGGCGGGCGTGACGCCGCCAATTGTGCGCAAAATTTTTGGTTTGCACGGCTCAACCGCAAACGTGCCAGCACCGTGGTCACATCTGCCTGTGGTATGATCGCCGCCAACACCACCAGCCAGCCAAAATCCGCCGTTACCAATCGCAAATCTTCTGGGTTTGACGGCATCGCGGTGACCGCCAAATCACACCCCAATGATGTTTTATCGAGACCGGTTTGATGCAACAAATCAATCGCTGGTGCACAATCCTCATGCGACAAAATTTTGCGTAATTCCTGCGCCACACGTTCACCAGACAGGCGTGATGCCAAAACGGCAAATGATGTCAGCGCATGCATGGCGTCACTATCATAGTGACCATCGCTATACCCAATAGAAAACCGGCAATAGCGCAACATGCGCAAGGCGTCTTCCTGCACCCGGTCAGCCGCCGTGCCAACAAATCGCAAACGCCGCGCCGCCAGGTCGGCCTGCCCATTAAGCGGGTCAAAAACCTGCCCATATGCATCAAGATATATCGCATTAATGGTAAAATCCCGGCGTGCGGCGTCTTGTGTCCAGTCATCTTGAAACCGCACCAGCGCATGCCGACCATCAGTTTCATCATCTGATCTTGTCTGCGTTAATTCGATCGCATCATTGCCGCACACAACGGTCACTGTCCCATGGTCAAGTCCGGTATTTATCACTTTGACGCGCTGATTTTGGCGCAATTCATCGGCGATAACCTGAATTGGCAAATTCGCCGCCATATCAATTTCACTGACATCACGTCCGGCAAGCCAGTCACGCACCGCGCCGCCTACTATGCGGGCTTCGCCGCCACGCTTTTTCGCCGCATCAAAAATATATCCGACAACATCACGCCGCGCCCATGGCGGCAAACTTGTGGATGCGCACATTCCTGCCTCCGCTGTTAACAGCCGCTAGGTCTCTATTTTTGCGTATCAAAACCGCCTGATTTCACCGTGCCATCTTCAATCGTTGCTGGCGCATATACAGACCCAGGAGGCGCCGAATTCGATTCAAGCCACAACGCACCGATGAAAAAAACCGCCAACCCCACAACAACACTGATCAGATGAATCACAGATACCCGGTCAGACACAGTCTCGCCGCGCTGTTCGGCGCGCCGCCGTTGCCAGTTCTTTAGCAGGTTGAGCACCAAAATAGCCGCCCCAAGTGCCGATAGCATGATCAAAATGGTTCGCATTTATCGCTCCGCTCACATCAAGCTAAAGTTTGACCGTGATAAAGACGTTGACGCAAATCATTTAACACCCGCGCCGATAATCCCCAGATATAATGTTCAGGATGCGAGACCACCCAATAACTATTATCACGCCCATTGGTTTGGCGCGGCACCAGGGAAAAATTATCAGGCTGGCCGATATGCGCCAGCGGCAGGGTAAAAATACTGTCAACTTCAGCTGGGTCAGGCTGTAGCTCATTAAAAATATCGCCGCCAATAATACCAACGATTGGCTGTACGATAAACCCAGCCGGGCTGCGCACTGGCAACAAGCTGCCCAT
>JAYOVO010000090.1:0-5823 GCA_038151495.1 Alphaproteobacteria bacterium | reverse complement strand
GGTCCTTTATCTTTGCTGAACAAAATGCGTATATGCACCGCCTTTTATACCGGCGCTTGTGTTGGCGCAAGCCTGTTGATTTTAGCGCCCTGTCATCGCTTTATTAATCGCGGCCAGCACCGATTCATCGGTCAATAATTCACCAAGTTGGATGCCGTTTTTGGCATTCGGCCCATAGACAATATTAAAAGGAATACCATAGCGCTGATAAGATGCCAGAAACGCGGCAATATCCTCGCTAGGACGAGTCCAGTCAGCCCGCAACAATACCAATTTGCCAGACTCAACCAAATCCCGAATAAAAGGGGCGACTGGGGCTTGTTCGATCACCAGCGATTTATTGGCCTGACAGGTGATGCACCATGCGGCGGTAACATCGACAAAAACGGTTTGACCTGCATCAACAAGCGGCCCAACCATACCGGGTTGCCATGCCCGCCAAAGCGAATCCATATCATGGATTGTCTCACCGGTGGCGGCCGCCCCATCAGAGGCGTTAAAAATGGCTGGCGGGTTAACCAACAGCCAGACCAAAATTGCCGCGCCAGCAAATGACACTGGGCGCGCCCAAATTCTGCCTTGTCCGGCCAACCCAGACACGATCATGATGATGCCGACCAAGACCGCCCCGGTCATGATGTGGCCAGCTATGACAAATAAAATGGATGCAAGCCACAGCGCGGTGCCAACAAGTAACAAAGCAAGACCGCGTTTTAACCAGTTCATCCATGGCCCCGGTCGCGGCAAGGCACTGATTAGGCCGGGGGCAAGCATGATCACAATCCATGGCGCGGCCAACCCAATGCCAAGGGCAATAAAAATACCAAATAATGCCGCTATCGACCCAGTCAGCGCAAAGCCAACAGCAACCCCGACAAATGGTGCCGAACAAGGAGTTGCCAAAATGGTGGCCAGCATGCCGGTCAAAAAGTCACCAAGAAGCATGCGCCGCGGTGACGCTACAGCGCTGGGGGGCGTTGTCCAGCGCTGGGCAAAGCCGGGCACTGGCAAAATCAGCCGATCAAGCATGGCCAGAACAAACACACCAATCAGCAACATCATCACCGACAAAAATATCGGGCTTTGAAATTGAATCCCCCAGCCAATCTGCGCCCCGGCCAGCCGCATTGTCGCCAACACCGCGGCCAATAACACAAAACTGCTGACGATCCCGGCGGCGGCGGATAAAAACCTCGCCCGTATGAGAGATTTTTTCTGTCCAGCGGCATCCAGCACTGACCCGATCTTTATCGCCAGCACTGGCAACACGCATGGCATCAAATTCAAAATCAAACCGCCAAGCATGGCCAAAACAAAAATCATCCACCCGGGCTTGCTGGCGGATAATTCTGGGGCAACGGCGTCAACCGTAAAACGCTGTTCAATAAATGCATTGCCAGCAACAATGGTGGCGGTGATGTCGCGCCCGGCGAAATCAGGCACTGACATTGCTTCGATGGCAATGATAGCATCCGACCCATCTAGACGAGGCTGTTTAAAAGCGACGCCTTCAATGCCCTCAACAAAAATATCATCAATGGGAACTGGCTTGGCAAACCGCATATAAAGCGCGTCCGCCGCCTGCCACACATGATCAGGCACCAGTGACCTATTGCTGCCTTGCCGCGGCACCAATGCCGCCGCCTGCGCAATCGCCCGGGCATCAACGGATGGGGATGCAGGCCCTGCTGGCATTGTCATTTTGACAGCCCCGCTGAGCGGCACACATATATCCGCGCAAACAAGGGCGTCTATCTGCCCACTTAGCTGTAACGGCCCCCCAGCGGTAAAACCAGACACATCCAACGGCAGAATAACAGTATTGTCATAGCCATAATTATCAAAACCAAAGGCGTTGAACCGTTTTGGCACCGGCCATTTTATGTGGCTTTCTACCAGCTCGCCATCTGCCAACAGATCAATGGTTGGCGGCAGGCCAGCCTCACCCGGCGTGCGCCAGTAAATTTTCCACTTTGGCGCCAGCCGAAATTCCAGACCAAGTGGCAAATGGTCAAGATCACCCCGTGCCGTCACTGCTGAAATCAACCGTGCTTCGCCAATAGATGGATCACCAATCCAGTTGCTGTATAGACCAGAGGCGGCGGCAGGCAGGCAGGCGGCACAGAACAAGGCAAAAAACAATACAAGCCGCGCACATAAGCTTGGCAATTTGGCGGCAATGAAAAGACTGGCAGAATCGCGGCATCTTGCCATCATTACTGCGCTCCAAGATGTATGGCAGACCTGTCGGACATCACGTTTTGCTTTACCTAAACTATGATTGCTGTCTAGTGTAAATAATGGTGTTACGAAAAGATACAAGCGGCGCCGCAAAATCTTTTGATAGCGCCGGCATGGCCCGCCAAAGTGGCAGTTTGCAAGGCCATTTGCTGATTGCGCACCCACAAATAGATGATGGTCGGTTTGCCAGAGCGGTCATCGTCATGTGCCAGCATGATGACCAATCCGCAATGGGCGTTGTCATCAACCACCGTGCCGCCCGTATGAATCTTGGCAAGCTATATGAAACGCTTGATATTGGCGCCCCGCGCTTTTGCGCTGAACAACCGGTTCATATCGGCGGGCCGGTAGAAAGCAACCGCGGTTTTGTTCTGCATACACAGGATCATATGCTGCCGGAAAGCCTGTCGGTAACGCATGATATTGGGCTGACGTCGAGCATTGAAATTTTGCGTGATATTACCAACGGCATCGGCCCGGCCCATTCGATTGTTTCACTGGGATGCGCTGGCTGGCATGCTGGGCAGTTGGAAAGCGAATTGGCGGCGAATGTATGGCTATCGATGCCAGCGACCAGCGATTTGGTGTTTCGTGATGGTACGCACGACATCTGGAAAGATGCCTATGGCATGTTGGGAGTCGACCCAGCGCATTTTGTCAGCGACACCGGGCGGGCCTAGGCTGTCAGCCGGGCGGCCAAATCATCATTATCAATCAGTTCTGTTGGTGGGCCAACACAGGCCAGCGCCGGGCGATTGCCGCTGATTAACTGCGCCGCCATATCGCGCACGGCATTTTCATCAACATCATCAATCGCGGCTAATAACATGGCGTCATCTTGTGGCGCGCCAAACAACATGATCTGACGAGCCAAGGCATCCCCGCAATTTGATACAGATTCACGGCTCATTAATAGGCTGGCACGTAATTGCGCTTTTGCCCGTGTCACTTCATCCGGGTGGACTGATTGGGCAATACTGGCCAGCTCGTCTGCCGCCACCGTCAGCATTTCATTCGCCTGACTGGCTGATGTGCCAGCATAGACCGAAAACACCCCGCTATCGGAATAGAGCGAGGCAAAAGAAAATATCGAATAGCACAAGCCACGTTGTTCACGCACCTGCTGGAACAGCCGCGACGACATGCCGCCCCCATATAAAGTCGACAACGCCATCAGGGCAAATCTATCAGGGGCGGTGGCGGCTTTGGTAGGCAAGCCAAAAACAATATGCGATTGCTCTAGATCCCGCGTGGCGATCTGGCGGCCGGCTGACCAAACAGGCAGCAAGCGTTTTGCCGTCTTGGCATCTGAAAGCGAACCAAGGCTGGCATCTATCCGCGAGACGATGTCATCATGGCGAACCGCACCAGATGCTACAACAAGCATCTGCCCGGCCCCATAAAACCGGTTCATAAACCCACTAAGGTCAGCCCGCTGGAAGTTAGACACGCTGTCAACCGTGCCCAAAATAGGGCGGCCAAGATTGTGATTGTCATAGCAAGCCGTGGCAAACAGATCAAAAACAAGATCATCTGGCGTATCGAGAGATTGGCCTATTTCCTGAATGATGACGCCGCGTTCACGTTCAATTTCAACATCTGGCAATGTCGATTGAGTCAAAATATCGGTGAGAATATCGATGCCAAGATCGATATGTTCAGGCAAAAGCCGCAAATAATAGGCAGTTTCTTCACGGCTTGTATGTGCATTCATAAAGCCACCAACATTTTCAACTTCAGTTGCAATGGCTTGTGCATCACGCCGCTTGGTGCCTTTAAACGCCATATGTTCAAGCATATGCGCGATGCCTTGCTCTTTTGCTGTTTCATCGCGCGCACCTGCATTGACCCAGATCCCAATAGATACTGTTGTCGCATGCGGCATCTCGCGTGTTGCCACGCGCAAACCGTTTGGCAGATGGCTGAGCCGGGCTGTCATGCGCCCCGCTTCATATCTAAGACAAGTGATTTAACCGCATCCAGCGTTGCCGCCACATGCTGTTGCCGTTCCGGGCGCTTCATCAAATCGGCCAAATGCGGTGGCAATTTCGGGGCAACACCGGTTGCTTTTGTGACCGCCGCGTCAAATTTGGCTGGGTGCGCACATGCCAGCGCCACAATAGGCACATCAACAGAAACCGTACCATCTGCATGGGCCTGACGTGCGGCATACACACCAACCGCGCTATGCGGATCAATCGTCATATTATTCTGTTTGGCGGTGGCGGCAATTTCGGCAATGGTGCCGTCATCATCAAGGCGATAGGCGGAAAATAGCGCTTTGGCCCGGGCCAGCACCGAATCATCCACATGAAATTGCCCAGTTTCGGCAAATTGTTTCATAACATCGGCAGTTGCCCTGCCATCACGATCCAGCAGTTCAAATAGCAACCGTTCGAAATTACTCGAAACCTGAATATCCATGGACGGGCTGAGTGACGGCACAACCGATTCACGCGCCATCGCACCGCTGGCGAAAAATCGTGGTAAAATATCATTCTGGTTAGACGCAATGATCAAACGTTCAACAGGCAGTCCCATCTGCACGGCAACATAGCCGGCAAACACATTGCCGAAATTGCCGGTTGGTACAGAAAATGCCACTTTTTTTGCTGGCGCACCAAGACGCAACGCGGCGGCGAAATAATAGACAACCTGCGGCATTAGCCGCGCCCAATTGATTGAATTGATCGCCGATAAATTGACCTGATCACGAAATTCAAGGTCATTGAACAGGGCTTTGACAATGGCCTGACAATCATCAAAATCACCAGCCACAGACACCGCATGGGCACCATCAGCCATCACCGATGTCATTTGACGTTGCTGGACTGGTGACACCCGGCCTTCTGGAAACAAAATAAAAACATCAACCGCGTCACGGCCTTTAAAGGCCTCAAGCGCCGCCGACCCGGTATCGCCACTTGTCGCACCAACAATCACCGCATGTTGCTGTTTCTTTTGCAGCGCCCGGTCAAAGGCGCGCGCCAGAAACTGCATCGCGTAATCTTTAAAGGCAATGGTCGGGCCATGGAACAATTCTAGGACATGCAGATTATCCTGTAGGGTGGCAAGCGGCGCGATATCAGGATGGTCAAAATCTGCATAGGCGTCACGCGCCATTGCGGTTAATTCCGCTTCATCAACTTCACCAACACAAAATGGCGCCATAACCCGCCCGGCAAGCTCTGCATATGATAACCCTTGCATTGCCGCAATATCTTCATGGCTGAATTTTGGCCACGTTTCAGGCAAATACAGGCCGCCATCGCGCGCCAAACCGCTCAGCAACGCATCTTCATATCCAAGCGGCCCATCCTGACCACGTGTGCTGTAATAATGCATGGCTTTACCCCTTGGCCTTGCCGCGAAACCGCAACCGGCCTGCCTGATAATGGAACGCGCCATATACCCCCACCAATGCTAGTGCGATACCATACCATGTCATCGCATAGCTCAGATGCGCATTTCGCAAATTCAATTCGGTTTTTGCACCAATTGGCAATGTCATAACTTCTGAAGTGCGTAACGCATCAGCATAATAGCCGGTAACAACTGGGGCCGGGACACCGATATAATCAA
>JAYOVO010000089.1:0-5987 GCA_038151495.1 Alphaproteobacteria bacterium | reverse complement strand
GTTACAACAATCTGCTGTGTGCCAATAATTTGTGAATACATTGTTCCAACTCCGCCACTGGCTATCCTGTTGGAACAAAGGCAAATACCATGCCAAGCTGAAAAACAGCCAGCATCTTCACATTAGTCTATTGATATTGCACGTTTTTTAATGTTGCTTTCGGGCGGGATGTCAATTTGCTGACAGACCGCCGCGTCTGATTAGCTACAGACTTTCAACCCGTTTTTCTGGGTCAACGATTTCAGTAAAGCGCACCCCGAACCGTTCGCCAACCATAACGACTTCGCCTTTGGCAATCATTGTGCCATTCACCAAAATATCAAGCGGGTCGCCAGCCAACCGGTCAAGTTCAACAACAGACCCTTCATTCAACCGCAACAAATCACGGATACGGATTTCGGTATTGCCAACCTCGACCGTCATTTGCACTTCGATATTTTCCAACACGCGCAAATTCTCGGCGCTGACTTTAGAGCCGCCAGCACTTGGTGCCGTAGCGCTTTGCTGATCAGCTTCTTGGGTTTCTGCTGCGTCAGGTGCGGTATCTTCTGCCATGGTTCAGTTCCTTATGCATTTCGGCCTATTGGCCGTTTGGTGCGAATTATGATCGCCACGGTTAAATTCGTTTGGTGAGGCTGACCGCGGCCTGCCCCGAGACCTCGCCAATATCAGCAAGGAAAATTGGATTATCCTCAACCCGTAATTCAATACCATCATTCACCTGAATAGGCACAACATCACCAGTTTGCAGGCGAATAAGCTGGCCCATAGACATCACTGGCTGGCCCAAAAATGCCGTGACATTCAGCGGAATATTCAAGATGGCATGTTCCATTCTTTCGCGCCAGCTGACATCGTCATTCGTGTCAGATTGCATGCGCGAACGTAATTGCGTGGCGATGGGTTTGAGTGTTTGCAGCGGATAGACAACATCCATATTGACCGAGTCACCATTTGGCAACTGGATCAAAAAGGCACAAATGATGACCAATTCACTGCCATCAACAAATGATGCAAATTGCGGGTTAACCTCGCGCCCTTGGTAAGACAATGTGATGGGCATCAAATCTGTCCAGGCGGCTGACAGGCATTCACTCAGCCCTTCATGCACAAGTTCAATCACACGTTCTTCGGTGTTGGTGAATTCGGTTCGTTTTTGGTCAGGCTGATAGATTGACCCGCCATAAAAAGACGCGGTTAATGTCGAGATGAATTTCGGCCCTAATGATAACAGCATTGGCCCGCGCAATTCTTCCATGCGCGAGATATTCAAATTCATGAAATTGTCGATACCTTCGCAATATTCGTCAAAGGTTTTGACCTCTGGCGGGAACGGCGAAATGCGGGGTTGCAGACGTAGCATTGGCAGAAACACACTGCGTGCATGCCGGGCAAATCTTTCATTGATCAGGCGCAGGGCATAATAATCGCCCATTAACGAGAGATCATCCTCACCAAATTGAAACGCGCGCACATCGGATGAGTCAGCAACATCCGCCTGTACTTCATAGTCAGAGGCTTGCAGCCCCTCCATCAGGGCATCAACCTCTTCACTTGTTAATTTACGTGATGACATGATTGTTCACTGACTTAACTATATTTACGCCTATTGCAATACAAATGAGGTGAAATGCACTTCCTGTATACCGCCAAAATCCTCTAAATCAACAAGCTTTAGATTGATGCTGTCACGAAGGGCGATGGCCAAGGCTTCGCGGCCAGCTTTACCCTGAACATCGGCTTCGGAAAATTCACTCATGGTGTTTAATATCTCGGAACGTAGCGCAAGCTGATGCCCTTCGACATTGCCCATGACGGTGTCGTCATATTGTGTTGATACGCCCAAACCGACTTGCAAAAATTTACGAGAATTCAGCAAATTGGTGGTAAAGGTGCCGGGAAATTCAAAATAGGTCGTGACAAAGGTTTCCACCTCTGGCGTCTCTTTGGCGACTTTGCTGTCGCCTTTCGCGGCTTCTTCTTCGGCTATTTTTTTCGCGTCAGCTTCTTCCATTTTGCGTTCGATAATTTGTTCGATCTCTTCAGATGGATCAGGTTGCGCGCCGCCAAACAGCACAAAGCCAACCCCCAGCCCAATGCCGATGAGCGCAATACCACCAAACGCAAAAAGCAGGATTTTTACTAATCCGCCGCGCTTTTTTGGCTCATTATTTTCTTCGTCTGCCATCGATTCATCCTCCAGTGGACTGACCCACCCGGTAATTTAAAAATCCTTAAATTACTAGGCCTGCATATTTATCAAATTTTCTGATCGTTCAACACTGATTTCAGCATTGATTTCATCCTTCCCATCAGCGGTGGCTGATGCCGCCGCATGTGCCGAACCGCCCTCGCGGCCCTGCCCCGAATTCTGGCCAGCAAAATTACCGGCAAAATTCTGATTATGTTGAGATGTCAAATTGCCAAATTTCAAACCAGATGCATCCATCATCTGTGCCAATCGTGCTTCGGCGTCACTTAACAACTGTGCGGCCGCACTGGTTTCGGTTTGAATATGGACATTTGTGCGCTCATTCTGCACGACAAGGCTGATACGCATTTTGCCGAGATTGCGGGGGTTTAGATGAAAATCAATCTTATCTTTGCCACCGGCAAGGCCTCTTTCCACCCGCTGAAGCAGCATTTCTGTCCAATTGTCCTGTGCCATATCAAGCATGTCCATCATGCTACCATTTGTCATGCCGGTACTTGCCGAGATCAAGCCACCTGATTGGCTACCTGATTGACCACCAGATTGACCATTATTTTGCTGTGACATTTGCCCACCAACAGACAAACCGCCCGCCTGCATTTGCCGCACCGCATTTGCAGACAGGCTTTCACCAGACACTGATTGACCGCTTATGCCGCCAACGCCACGTTCTGTTTGTCCCGCAACAGCCCGCATAAAGTCATCAGCACTGTCAAATTGCATATCCCCATCCACGTCTATCAGCGCCTGATCAGACCCATTGGCAGATTTGCTGTTGGCAAGGCTGGCCTGACTTATGTTTTGTTGATAGGTCGCTGGCCTGATCACTGGTCGTCCGTCTGGCCGTCCGTCTGGCCGTAACTGGCTGGCGTCAATATCTAATTCGCCAGTCGGCATGTCATCAATTGAATCACTATGTGATTGATGCTTTTCGGCAAGTTTCATCGTCTGCAGCGAAGATGACGAAGATAATGCGGCCATTTGTAATTGAGCGCCGGATGGATGCGGGGCAGGTGTCGGGGTGTTTAGCACAGCCCGGCCTTTGTGCTGATGCGGCATAACGGCCTCATCCTCAAATGCCATTTGCGCCGTTTGCGCCATTACAGCTGATGTTTCGGCCGCTGGCAAAGATGTGCCAGCTTGCTGTTGCAACGGCATAGGTCCAACCATCAACTGGTTGGCTGAAAGCATGCCTTCGCCGGGCTCTCCATCAAGGCCAGCAAGATCATCTTCATCTACCAACACGGCATCACCCAACACACCATCACCGGGTGATGCGGCGTCGGCCTCTGATCCACTGCTACGGCCGGTGCCACGCTGACCAGACATCATCGCCGCCACCGCCTGCATTGCCGCTAAAATATCTGAATTTCCATCCAGGTTGGCATCGGTATCAGCATCAGCATTGACTGGCGCAAGGCCACCTACCATCGGATCAGCATCGGTTTCAGCCGCAACAACACCGCCAAAAAGTGCGGCAAACAACATTTCATGCGCGGCATCACCACCCTTTTTAACCAAGGGTTGAGCCAGGCTGGAACTGGGCCTGCTATTTGCTTTTGATGCAATTTCTGACATCCGTTTTTCAGTCCGTTTTATCCGGTTGGGCGCAATTTTACGCAAGCGTGTTGCAATTCGGATGCCATTTGATGATCAGGCGCAGTTTTTATCTGGGACAGGATTTTCGGCGTGAGGCGTCATCATCCTCGCGGCGGGCTTCGCGTTCATCACGGTTGGTGCGGCGGATCTGTTCCGCCTTGCTTGCCGATTTTTCGCGGCGCCGATCCGACAACGCGATTTTCTGGCGCATGAATTTCAGTTCTTCCGTCAAATGATCGCTACGGTTGCTTGCGGTTTCTAACTGGTCACGAATTTGATAGTTCAGTTCGGCAGATGATCGTAGTGTAAAGGCTGTTTGCTCTTGGATTTTTGGCGCTGAATCGGCCGCCATATCACTCAATTTCTGGCGCATATCCTCGAGTTTCTGCAATTCACTATTCAGCGCACCAAGGTTCCGCATCTGCTGGTTGATAAATAGCTTTTCCTTAAGCGCCAGCCTGTCAAAGATCGCGTCACGCCGCTTCATCAGCTATCCTGCAGGTTAAACAGGTCGGTCAGCGCCTGAATAGATTGCGCGGCATCGGCACTTTCATTAAATGGCTGCTGAATATGCGCCATCAGCTGCGGCCATAACTGTACCGCCATATCCAGATCAGGGTCTTGCCCGGGCGCATAGCCGCCCATCAAGATCAAATCGCGATTTTCCATATAGAGCGCCACTAACCGCCGGAAATATTGGGCGGCCTGCAATTGTGTAGGCCCAGCAATATCATTCATCACCCGGCTGACCGAGGCAGGCACATCAACCGCTGGATAAATACCCATCTGGGTTTGTTCACGCGATAACAGAATATGACCATCCAAAATCGCCCGCGCGGTATCGACCACCGGGTCATTGGCGTCATCACCATCGGCAAGAACCGTGTAAAAAGATGTAATAGACCCCTCTGCCCCGATGCCGGTGCCAGATCTTTCAACAAGTGCTGGAATCATCGACACAACAGATGGCGGATAGCCTTTTGACGTTGGCTGTTCGCCAAGTGCCAGACCAATTTCACGGCGGGCATGTGCCACCCGTGTCAATGAATCCATAATCAACAGGACATTTTTGCCAATTGACCGGAAATATTCGGCAATCGCTGTGGCACGGTTTGCACCGCGAATACGCAATAGCGGCGATCTGTCAGCCGGTTCAGCGACAATCACCGTGCGGTCACGCGAGTCACTTTTTAACACTTCAGCCGCAAAACTGGCAACTTCACGGGCACGCTCACCAATCAGCCCGACCACCACAACATCGGCGGCGGTAAATCTTGTCATCATGCCCAGCAAGACCGATTTACCAACACCCGACCCGGCAATAATACCGATACGCTGGCCTTGACCAACGGTAAGCAAACTGTTGATCACACGAACGCCGACATCAAGCTGCTTATCGACCGGGCGGCGAGCCAATGGATTGGTTTTTTTACCATTAAGCGGCCAGCTATGGCTAAGCTGCAGCGGCGGACCATCATCAAGCGGATGCCCCAATGCATCAATGGCGCGGCCCAGCAACCCCGGCCCCACTTTGATGCTATGGCCATCATCAGTCACCACAACACGTGCACCCACGCTGATTTGTGCATCATGGTCATGTACCGATAACAGATTTTGATTATTCTGAAAACCAATCACCTCGGCATTCACCGTGCTGCGGTCCTGGGTATCAATCTCACATAAGGTGCCAATTGTTGCGGGGAACCCATCGCATTCAATGATATGGCCATCAAAACGACTGACCCGGCCAGAAACGCTGGTTGGCCGCACAATCGCCAGCCCCTGAATTTCATCCGCTAATGTTGAAAGCACCTGCGCCATTATGACTCTGCCTCATCATCTGCGGTGGGCGGTGTCTGGGCTTGTTGGTCAGCGGCGGTTTCGGCCAGAGGTGACGCCACTGGTTGCGACAGGCCAATGCGCCGGTCAAGCAGATCATCAATTTCCATACCGTCAAATCTGATGCGGATATCACCGCGCTGTAACGCGAGATCAGCTTCGATCATCACCGGTTCTTGCCGCGCCGCCATGACAGGGGCGATCACCGCACAATCATCCGGGTGCATAAACACCTGACCCGCCGCAACATTTTTGCCCGCCGCATCAGCCAAAGATTCGATCCGCGCAACCATCAATTCAGGCATTTCGTCAATCGCCGCGCCGGTGCGCGCCGCGG
>JAYOVO010000088.1:0-6157 GCA_038151495.1 Alphaproteobacteria bacterium | reverse complement strand
CCGGGTAGGTTGCTTGAGGTGGCTGGCAACAGCCATCCTAGATGAATAGCCATCAGCAACCGCTGCGGCGGTTGTTACAGAACCCGGCTTATAGGTCATCTGACAGTTTTTTTAATCACCTCAACGCTAGCATGGTGCCCAGCAAACGGCGCGCCGTATCTGCGGCGTTTTCATCCCCCCCATCCAATAAACCAAGCCCACCCATCTTGTCGGCATATGCGCTGACCAAGGGGCCGGATAATGCCCCGTTTATTTGGCACACCCATCAATCTGCATAAATAAGAACAAAAATAGAACAATAATGTAAATAATACGCTTATTCAGTGGGTTATATATCATTGTTTATTTCTAATATTAACTAATTGAAAAGATTACATTTTCCCATGAAGAAATGGGTAAAACCCATTGACGTCCATAAAATCCCATGATATCCCATAATATCCCATTTTAAGATTTGCTGGGGATTGCGGCTACCTCCCAAGTCAAATCTCGGCAAATCAGTTCAAAATTGGGATCTCTTCACCAGGCGCTACTGCCGGGTTGAAGAGCGCCGGGCGGTTTTGGCAACCAAGGCTCGGATTGGTCGGTACGGATGAAACACAGGAGCTCGAGGTTAAGTGGAATTATTTTTATCCACATTTGAGAATCGCATTGACAAGAAAGGGCGCCTATCCGTACCGGCTCCTTTCCGCGCGGTGCTGGAACGCCGCCGTGACCCCCTATTTTTGTTCAAATCTTTGACCGAGCCATGTCTTGAGGGATGCGGTGCCGAACGGATTGAACAGATTGTTGATGCCATTGACAGTATGGACAGCCTGTCTAGCGAAGTTGCCACCTTGCAGACCATGTTATCGAGCGCGCAAGAAATGAAGCTTGATGCTGAAGGCCGCATTATGCTGAGCGCTGACTTTATTGACTTTGCCGAACTGGATGAAACCGCACTTTATGCGGGCATCGGTCGCTCTTTCCAGATTTGGCTGCCCGAACGCTATCGTAGCCGCGAGGCCAATGCACGGGCGCGGGCCAAAACCGATGGCCTGCCCAGCCTTCGTCTTGGTCGGGGCGCGCCCCGTTCAACCGCCGACAACGGGGATCGATAATGGCGTCTGACATGCTCCATCATTCCGTCCTATTGCAAGAGGTGGTGGATGCGCTTGGGCCAGCAGATGGGCATTATTATTTAGATGCCACCTTTGGAAATGGCGGCTATAGCCGCGCGCTTCTCGAACAGGCTGATTGCTGTGTTGTTGCGATTGACCGTGACCCGGACGCGATCCAGCGGGGCGCCGCCATGCAGGACGAATTTGCCGGACGCTTCGTTTTGGTCGAAGGCTGTTTTTCCGATATGGCGACATTGATCAAAAGCCTGCCGCCCAGGCCGCATGGCTTGCGGAACGGCGCACCTGAAAAGCTTGATGGCGCGGCATTTGATCTTGGTGTTTGCTCTACCCAGCTTGATCAGGCCGCGCGCGGTTTTTCTTTCCGCAGTGATGGGCCGCTTGATATGCGCATGTCAAAATCTGGTACCAGTGCGGCTGATGTTGTGATGCAGAGTGATGCCCGCGATCTGGCACAAATATTGTGGGAATATGGCGAAGAAAAAGCTTCGCGCCGGATCGCCCGTGCGATTGTGACAGCGCGCGAAACGACGCCGATTACATCTACCGCGCAACTTGCCGAGATTATTTATTCGGTCATGCCATCAAAAAAGCCCGGGCAGATTGATCCGGCAACGCGCAGTTTTCAAGCTTTGCGAATTTATGTAAACCGCGAACTTGACGAACTTGCCAGCGGGCTTGCTGCGGTTGAATCACTGCTGAAACCAGATGGTATTTTGGCCGTTGTATCTTTTCATTCGCTTGAAGACCGTATCGTAAAACGGTTTTTGACAACCCGAAGCCAGCATGCGGCACGCCCATCACGCCATCTGCCAATTGCCGATGGTGCGGCCCCTAGCTTTGACCTTGTCGCACGCAAAGCTGTACTGCCAAGCAAGGAAGAATGCCGCATCAATAGCCGTGCGCGTTCAGCAAAATTGCGCATCGCGCGGCGGACCAACGCCCCCGTCTATATGTCAGCCAATCAGGAGACTGTTGCATGCGGATAATCATTCTGACAGCCGTTGTTCTGGCAAGCCTTGGCACCACATTATATCAGGTCAAAACCGGCATAGATGAAAGACAGGCCGAACTGCGGCGCTTGCAAGCAGATATTGCAACAACCCAACGTGACATTGCGGTGCTAGAGGCCGAGTGGGCGTTTCTATCACGCCCCGACCGGGTAATGAATTTATCTGCCAGCCTGTTGGATATGAAGCCGATTAGCCGGGATCGCATCCTGCCTTTGGACGCCATTCCCATGCGTCTTCAGGCTGACGCAAATTCTGCAGACAGGGTATCATGCGTCAATTGCTAACAAAATTGCGGAGTCTGGTTTGGCCAACCCGCCCCGACCCCGCCAAATCACGGCGCATTGCTGAAGTGCGTCTGGTATTTTGCGGGTTCATTGCTGTTGCGATTATTGGCACAATTGGCATACGCATTGTGGGGCTGGCAGAGGCGCATACCAATCTGCGTCTTGCAGTTCACGGCCAAGCCGCGGCGGCCATGCGCGGCCGCATTTTAGATCGCGAAGGCCGATTGCTAGCTGGCAATCTGCCTATCACGGTTCTTCATGCAAACCCCAGCGAAATCATGAATGTGGATGATGCCGCGACCAGCCTTGCCACAATACTGCCGCATCACACCAGCGCCGATTTGCGTGCCTTGCTCAGCAAGCAAACAAAATATGTCGAACTTGACCGTCAGCTATCGCCAAAACAGCATGCGGCGATCCTACAGCTTGGCATTCCGGGCGTTTATTTTGCCAAAGGCATGACACGTATTTATCCACGCGGCCAGACCGCGGCGCATATTTTAGGGGCGGTTGACACGGATCATATCGGCATCGCTGGCATTGAAAAATCATTTAACGCCACATTATCGGCTGGTGATGATGTCATGCTCAGCCTTGATATTGGCCTGCAAACCATTATCAGCCATGAAATTCAAAAACAAATTGACCGATTTGAAGCCATTGGCGGTGCTGGCGTCATTCTGGACATGCATTCCGGCGAGATTCTTGCCGCGGCGTCATTGCCGGATTTTAACCCCAATCAATTTGGCCGGGCCAGCGCCGATGCCCGGTTCAACCGCGCCACAAAAGGCCTGTATGAAATGGGGTCGACATTCAAGGTGCTGAATACCGCCATTGCACTGGAAACCGGTGCCGCCGAGATCAATCAAAGATTTGATGTTGGCAAACCAATGCGGATTTCGCGCTTTACCATCACCGATTACAAACCGCGCAACAGACCGCTTAATGTGCCTGAAATTATGGTCTATTCGTCAAATATCGGGTCGGCTCGTATTGCCGAGGAAATCGGCGCCGAAACCCAGCGCGCTTATATGGACAAGCTTGGCCTGTTGGATCGACTGCCGCTAGAAGTGCCGGAAACATCCAAACCTTTATCGCCAACAACATGGCGCAGAAGCACCACGGCCACCGTGTCCTATGGCCATGGCATTTCAATTTCAATGGTGCATCTGGCAAGCGCCATCGCCGCCGCTAGTGGCACTGGTTATTGGATTGCCCCAACATTTATCAAATCCAAGACTGGTGATACACCACTGAAATTGCGTGTTTTTTCAGAAAGCACCACGCGTGCGGTGCGGTCTATGATGCGGCTTGTGGTATCGCATGAAGATGGCAGTGGCAATTTTGCCGAAGCCCCCGGCTATATGGTTGGCGGCAAAACAGGTACCGCCGAAAAGATCAAAATTGGCGGCTATAACAAAAAGGCCAATGTCACAACTTTTGCCGCGGTATTTCCGGTTCATGACCCGCGCTATGTCATCATCACCATGATTGACGAGCCAAAGGGCCAGAAACATTCATATGGCTATGCCACCGCTGGTTGGGTGGCGGCGCCGCCAATCCGGCCCATTGTTGAACAAATCGCTCCCCTACTTGGCATTCTTCCTGTTGACGAAAATTCGCCGTCAATTCGCCAAAAACTGATGCTTGATTTCAAGATTGGTAACGAGGAGGCCACCCTTGCGTCTTACTGATCTGCTTGACAATCTTGCCCCGCTTTCCGCCGACGCCGCCGCCACGGACATCAGCGGTCTAGCGGTCAATTCCGCACAGGTCAAAAAAGGTGATCTGTTTTTTGCGCTAGCTGGCACCGCCCGCGATGGACGTGATTTTATTGATGACGCCATCAAACGCGGCGCTGTCGCGATTGTGACTGACGACCGGCCATTCAACCCCGAGCAAGCAATGTCTATTCCGGTTGTCCAAACTGACAACCCGCGCCGGGTCATGGCCAAAGCCGCCGCCAGATTCTGGCCCCAGCAACCCGGCCTGATTGGCGCGGTAACTGGCACCAATGGCAAAACCTCTACCGTTGATTTTATGCGTCAAATATGGGCGCGGGTGAACTGGTCGTCGATTTCGATTGGCACCATTGGCATGCGCGGCGACAGCATGAACAAGCCCGATACGCCAATGGCTGATATCGCGCAACTGACCACACCAGACAGCTTAAATCTGCATGCCAGCATTGCCGCTGTCGCCAAACAGGGCGTGACACATTTGGCGCTAGAAGCCAGCAGTCATGGGCTGCAACAACATCGGCTTGACGGGTTAAATATCCATGTTGCTGGCTTTACCAACCTAAGCCGCGACCATCTGGATCATCACCGAAATATGGATGACTATTTTGCCGCAAAACTGCGGTTATTTGAAGATTTGCTGATTGAGGGGGGCGGCGCCGTCATTAATATTGACGATGCCCATGGCAAAAAGATTGTCGAGCGCATGAAAGGCCGGCCCATCGTGGTGAAAACTTATGGCACCAGCAAAGCCGCCGATTTTTATATCAAAGACATCGCCACCACCGATTTTGGCCTTGATCTCAATGTTGTTTATCAGGACAAAACTTGGCATATCCCACTGGCGTTAGCTGGCACATTTCAGGCCATGAATGCTGTTGCGGCGGCCATTATGTGTCATCTAAGCGGCTTACCTCTTCATGACTCGCTGGGATCTCTGGCCTATTTAAAATCAGTGCCGGGACGCATGCAGATTGTGCATGGTCATCCAGATAACGCCCAAATCATTGTTGATTATGCCCATACCCCAGATGCCCTCGCCGCCGCGCTCGCCGCACTGCGCCCGGCGGCCACTGGCAAGCTTGCAGTGTTATTTGGATGTGGCGGCGACCGTGACAAGGGCAAGCGCGCCGAAATGGGACAGATTGCCAGCACCGGCGCTGACCAGATTTTCGTCACTGACGATAACCCACGCACCGAAGATGCCGCCAGCATCCGGGCGTCAATTATCTCGGCCTGTCCAAATGCCATTGAAATAGCCAGCCGCGACAAAGCCATCGCCGCGGCGCTGTCAAGCATTGGGTCTGGCGACGTTTTGCTGATTGCTGGCAAAGGCCATGAAACCGTCCAGCTTGTCGGCAATGAAAGCCTGCCATTTGATGACGCCGCCATCGCTAGCCATCTGATGATGCAGATGCAGAAAGAGGCTGTGCAATGACCGATACACAGTGTCTCTGGACAATTGCAGATATTTGCGCCGCTACGAACGGCCAAACGCATCATGGCGCAGCAGACACCGCGATCACTGGAATCAGCATTGACAGCCGCGAGATCAAAGCTGGTGATTTATTTGTCGCGTTGCCGGGCACTGTTGCTGATGGTCATAAATTTTTGGCCGCCGCGCAATCAGCCGGGGCAAGTGCCGCGCTTGTCAGCAAAATTGATCGTCGGCTGGATTTGCCGCAGATTTGCGTTACCGATTGTTTACAGGCGCTTCGTCAGCTTGGTATGGCAGGCCGCGCCCGCTTTGGCGGGATACAATTTGGCATCACCGGTTCTGTTGGCAAAACTGGCAGTAAAGAGATGTTGCGGCACGCCTTGTCTCAATTTGGCAGTTGCCACGCCAGCCAGCGCAGCTTTAACAATCATATTGGCGTCCCTATCAGCCTTGCCAGCTTGCCGCAAAATGCTGAATTTGCGGTACAGGAAATGGGCATGAACGCGGCTGGCGAAATTGCCGAACTTACCAAATTGACCCGGCCACAAATTGCCCTGATCACCCG
>JAYOVO010000087.1:1396-6169 GCA_038151495.1 Alphaproteobacteria bacterium | reverse complement strand
TTGATCACCGTGCCGCAATCATGCCCAATGGTGTAGGATCGAATTTCAGGTTTGCCGATAATCGGATCAAATGCCACCAGCACCAAATGAAATTCAAATGAATAGCATGGGTACATATGCACCTTGCCATCTTTTGGCAGGTCACCACCGGTTGGCACCTGCATGATATCAAAGCTGGCCAGCCCCGGGTCCATGCCGTCTGGCAATCGATGAATCTGGCGATGGGCTGATTCAATGATATCGTCCCATGTAATATGGCGGCCATTGGCAGACAGCATAACACCGCCCTGATAGTCAATGCTGGTGGCATCACATTGCAAATGGTGCGCGGCAATGGCGATAATTTTGGCCTTTAGTTTTTCCGCCGCACGTGCCGCGGCGCCGCCAAGCATAATGGCCATACGGCTTCCAACAGGGGAATTGCCAGGTAAACTTTCTAGTGAATTTGGCCGAACAACACGGATGCTGTCGGGATCAATACCCAAAATTTCACCGATAACGGTACTGACCAATGTTTCATGCCCTTGGCCAGATGATGTGGTATGAATGCGCGCCGTAACTGTACCCAGCGCGTCGATATTAATTTGGCATGATTCCATCCAAGTGGTGGTCTGGTTGCTTTCATTTAATAATGGTTCAAAGGATGAATTGCCGCCACTTGGTTCAAGACAGGCGGCAATACCAATGCCAGCCATCATGCCGTCTTTGCGCAGTTGGTTGCATGTAGCGACCAGTTTCGGGTAATCGGCGGCCGCCATCACTTTGTCAATGACCGTGTGATAATCGCCACTGTCATAGGTGCTGCCGCTTGGAATCAAATAGGGGAATTCATCAGTCTTAATGAAATTATGCTGGCGCAATGCCAACCGGTCCATATCCAGAAATGCCGCCACCCGATCCATCGCGGTTTCAAGCGCATAATTTGTTGGCGCCTGACCAAAGCCGCGCACCGCTTCTTGTGCGGCTTTGTTAGTTGTTACCGAAATTGCCTGATAGGCGACCGAGCCAATGCGGTAGGGGCCAACAATCGCGCCAATGGGTTTGCCGAGCTGAAACGGCGCGCGGCCAGCATAGGCCCCAGCATTGTCTAGGGCCCGCATTTTCATTGATCGCACCGTGCCATCCTTGTCAAAGGCAACCGATACGTCAAATTTGCGTTCTGGCCCATGCGCATCACCAGCACGCATATTTTCCAAACGATCTTCAATCAGCCTGACCGGGCGGTGAAGCTTTCGTGCCAGATAACCAATTAAAACAGCATGTTTAATACCGCGTTTGACACCATAGCTGCCGCCAACATCAATATCGTAATGGACACGTACCTGATTGCCAGCTAGCCCTAATGCACGGGCAATCTGGTCGGCATATTTTGGCATCTGTACCGATGCCCGAATATCCAGCATCTGTTCCCACGCATTCCATTCAGCGACAACACCAAATGTTTCAATCGGCACGGTTGAATTGCGTCCCCATGTGACGCAAAAATTCAGCTGATGGTCTGCCGCGGCAAAATCATCATCCACTGGCCCCCAGACAAATTTTTTATCAAGCAACACATTGCTGTTATGGTCTGGATGCACCAGCGGGCTGTCGTCACGCAAGGCCTGTTCTGGATCCAGTACAAATGGCAGGGCTGTTGTTTCAAGGCGAATATGTTCAATGGCGTCTTCGGCGATTGCGCGGCTTTCGGCAATCACCGCACACACCCATTCACCCGCATAACGCACCTGTCCAACGGCAAGCGGGTAGCGTCTGACTTTTGGGGTGTCCAGACCATTCATCAAAGGGTCGATTGCGGCGGCAAGTTCGGCCCCGGTCACAACATCAATGACGCCGGGCATGGCCAATGCGGCACTGGCGTCAATGGCGTCAATTCTGGCGGCTGGCAAATGGCACGGCATCAGCGCAACATGCGCCATATCAGCATGGTCATAATCGGCAATATAATGACCCTTACCAGCCACAAATCGGCGGTCTTCGACAACCCGGCGAGGTTGCGATAAAAATCTATATTTTTTATCTCGCATTGGTTTCGACCCCATGTCATGCACCATCGGCGGGTTGGTTGCGGCCCTGAAGCCTTTCAGCCGCCAGCATAATGGCGTCTATGATTTGCACATAACCGGTACAGCGACACATATTGCCTGATATGGCTTCGCGTACCTGTTCACGGCTTGGTGTTGGGTTGTGTTGCAGTAATGTTTTTGCCGCCAACACCATACCGGGAGTGCAATAGCCGCATTGCAAACCATGCGCTTCGCAAAAGGCATCCTGAATAACTGATAATTCACCCGGCTGGCGCGCTGTGCCATCGACCGCTTCGATTGTTGTGATCTGGCTGCCCTCGGCCTGTGCGGCCAAAATCAAGCATGATCGCACCGCTTCACCATCAAGCAATACCGTGCAGGCACCACACACCCCATGTTCGCATCCGGCATGGGTGCCTTTTAACCCGGCCACATCGCGAACAAAATCAAGCAAAGTCACCCGTGGTTCAATGGCGGCGGAAACGTCTTTGCCGTTGATGTCAATTGTGATGTTCATGACAAATCCTGTGCGATCTCGCTTAAAGCATCATCAACCGCCCGGCGCGCAAGTTCCGCGGCCACCCGCCGCCGATAGCTGGCACTGGCATGCATATCTTCGACAACATCAATGCCATCAAGTGCCGCATCAATGGCTGTGGTGAGGTTGGAATCTAGATTTGTTTTGCCAGCCGAAATATCAATATGGACATCTATTGGCAGACGTTGTGGAAAATCGCTGATGCCACCAATCGCAAGGCGCAAATCCTGTACGATGCCAGCATCATCAGCCTCAATATGGGCCGCCGCCGCCGCCAATGCGTAATCGCTTCGCCGTGCGGCAATTTCATGAAACCCTGTGCCAACATAGGCAGATGTTGATTTCCTAAAGCAAATTTCGAAAAGACAAGCTGTTGGTGGGATCATGGTCAGCATTGGGCCGATAAAAAATTCTTCGGCGTTAAATTCAACATCTTCACCAGCATCACGCATCCGCAAGCTGGCACCAAGCGTCACCGCAACAAGTGGAATTTCTGCCGATGGGTCGGCATGTACCAGCGAACCACCAACAGTGCCGCGGGCGCGCGTTGGCGGGTGTCCCACATGCGTTAGGGCTTTGGCAAGAAGCGGAAGATGCGTGGCAACCAACGGGTCAGATAAAGCGGCGGCCTGGCGTACCATGGCCCCGATGACCAGCGCATCATCATCGTCCCGAATGGCGGAAAGCCCGTCAATATGCGCAATATCAATCACCAATGATGGCCGGGCAAGACGCATCGCCAACATCGGGACAAGCGATTGTCCCCCGGCAATAATTCGCGCATCCGGATGGCTGGCGAGACAGCTACAGACGGCATCAAGTGTGTCCGGCCGAACATAGTCAAAGGACGCTGATTTCATCGCGTTGTCGCCCGGCTTGTTGGTTTGATCAGTTTTTGTGACATGGGGTTTTGCTTGGTAGGTTCATTTATTAGGTGTATGCAGAGGAAAATTTCCGTTGCATAAGTTTGCCAAAATATAAGCGGTTAGCAATATTTTTCTGGCCCGACCCATTGGGCGGTTGAATAGCGGTCACCATGCGCCCAGCCAACAGGCAGTAAGGTTTCAATATCTGCCAAATCACTGGCTGTCAGATGTAATTTTGCCCCAGCACAATGTTGCCGAAAATGCGTTACCGACCTGGTGCCGGGAATGGGAATAATATGGGGGGCTTGGTGCAAAATCCAGGCAATGGCCAGCGCCGCGGCACTGCACCCCTTGTCACTGGCAAAATTTCGAAACCCAGCCGTGGCGGCCACATTCGCCGCTAGATTTTCAGCGGTAAAACGTGGGTTTTGTTTCAGCCAGCCCATCGATTGCACGGCGTCAAAATCATGCGGCTTGTCGGTCAGAAGTGACCGGCCTACGGGCGAGAATGCCACTAGCGCGGTGCCTAATGCGGCGGTTGCCTGAAGCAGGCCAAGTTCGGGACTGCGAACAGATAAGGAATATTCAGATTGCACCGCGGTCACATGATGGATTGCCGCCGCCCGGTGAAGCGATGTTGGCGCAATTTCAGAAAATCCAAACCCGCCGATCTTGCCAGTTTTTACAAGACCCGCCAGCGTTTCAGTGACTTCCTCTATTGGCGTGTCGGCATCGCGGCGATGTACATAAAACAAATCAATATGATCAAGGCCCAAACGTGCCAGACTGCGGTCAACAGCCTGCCGGAGATAAGCGGCTGTGTTGTCAAAATAGCGCTTGCCGCTATCGCTGTCGGTGGCGATACCAGCCTTTGTTGCAATCGAGAACATATCATGTTTTTGGCCGCCCTGATGCGCCAGAAATGACCCGATCACCGATTCAGAGGTGCCATTTCCATAAACATCAGCTGTATCAATATGGGTGACGCCCTCATCCAAGGCGGCGGTTAAAATAGCATGTGATTCAGCCTCGGATGTGGCGCCATAAAAATCGCTGAATGACATGGCGCCAATACCAATGGCGGATATTGTGGGGCCATGTGAACCAAGCTGACGTTGTTGCATAAAAATCTCTTTATTCATTTTGGAACATAACGCCCGTGCAAGGCATCATGGTTTGTTGGGTGGGTCATAGCTTAGGCCCAAAAATAACAATCGCAACCATTAGCTGTGGGCGGTGCGTGGTTGGCAGGGATTTCTGTGTGTTGGCGGCGAGGGCGGTATCACAAGATTGTTGCGCACCGGCGAGTTTGTTTGCCAGATAAGACCGGTTTTGCTAGACA
>JAYOVO010000087.1:0-1296 GCA_038151495.1 Alphaproteobacteria bacterium | reverse complement strand
AAGGCTGGGCTGATCTAGTGCAAAGGCGGGTGTGGGCATGTTTGGAAAATTCATTATTCTGACAATTGCCATTCTGGCGATCGGTGCCTTGTTGCACAAATTGGCGACCCGCGCTGGGCTGATACGACCAAAACCGCCAGCAACCCCATCGGCACGGCAAATTGGCAACACTGGATTCAGGCTGACCAAATTTAATGTCGCCATGTTATGTCTTGTTGGGTTGTATCTTTTGTGGGGCGCAACGCAGATTTTTCGCTAACCCATCAAGCGCTCTGTCCAGATATAGCGACCATCAGCCGATTGGGTGACGATTTGCCATTTTGCCCATTGGGTGTCGGTGTCCAATGCATCCTCTCGGCACTGCACCCCGCGGCTTTCTGGGCGGCGCGCCGCGGCATCGCACATAAGCTGGCCTAAAATGCCCATCTGCAGAATATCTTGGTCTGCCGGGTGCAGGTGATGGGCGGCAGATAATTTATCGACAATGTCTAAAAAAACCAGCCGCGCCGCGGCGATGCCGGACTGATTGCGAATAATGCCAAGCCCCTGTCCAGCGGCGTTGCGCATGGCATCAATCAAACTTGCACGCATGGCGGCATCCAGCCTGTCTGGCGTCTCTAGGCTGACCGGCGCATGATTTGGCCGGGGGGAAGTTTTTGCCGTTTCGCTGGCGTTTTTGCCAGCAATTCTTCCCATTACAACACAGGCCGTGAGCCCGTTGCCGGATAATCTGCCTGCCCCATGAATGCCGGTCACATTCTCGCCTGCGGCAAATAACCCAGGCAGGGTGGTGGCGCCTTGCGGGTCAATCACCAGCCCGGCAAGAACCGAATGCGCCGCTGGCACGACTTCAATTTTTTGCGTTCGGTAATCGCCACCGGCGGCGGTAATTTTGGATAGAATCACATCACCTTGGCTGGTTTCAAATTCAGCCCAGACAGCATCTGAAAAATCTGTACAATCTAGCCAAACAGGCCCACGCCCGGCGCCTATTTCGGTTTGTACAAGACGCAAAATTTCTGCCCGGCCGATTTGTTCGGACGCGGTGCCAGCAAAATGCATGGCCAGAAGATCAGTGCCATCATCATTCAGCAACCGGCCACCGCGGCTTAAAAATGGTGCCATGCCAGCAATGCGTAACAGCTGATGATTGACGCGATAAATCAGCGTGTATTCGACAAATTCCAGATTGGCAAGGGCCGCCCCTGCCTGTAGCCCCAGCACCAGACCATTGCCAACATTATCGGTGTCACCGCTGACCGTGGGAAAAAGCCCGGTTGCCCCGCCCGCACATAA
>JAYOVO010000086.1:0-6325 GCA_038151495.1 Alphaproteobacteria bacterium | reverse complement strand
TGCGCTTCTTGCGCATTCGCGGCTTTGGTTTTGTAAACACGCGGTTTATCAGGCACATAGCGTGCGCCAAACCGGCCGCTGATATCGTCTCTGATGGCGGCGATTGCCTCGTTGCCAAGCTGTACACCATCTGTCCGCATATAGGTAATCAAGCCTGTTGTCTCGCTTCCTATATTGATACCTTCATACAGCTTTTGCGCAATTTGCATCGTCCGGCTGGCAGAAAATCCAAGCTTGCGTGATGCCTCTTGTTGTAGGGTAGAGGTGGTGAATGGGGGCTGTGGGTTGCGTTTAACCCGTTTTGTTTCGACCGCGCTAACCGCGGCGTCTGATGCGATGATTTTGGCAACAGCGGCCTGTGCGTCGGCCTCGGTCTTTATATCAAGTTTGTCCAGTTTCTGCCTGTCAAGCTGGGTCAGCCGCGCAGTGAATGCACGACCATCTAATTTGGTAAATTGGGCCTCGATGCTCCAATATTCTTGTGACCGGAATGCTTCGATTTCAGCTTCGCGTTCACAAACAAGGCGCAACGCCACCGATTGTACCCGCCCAGCTGATTTTGACCCTGGCAATTTGCGCCACAATACCGGCGAGATGGAAAATCCGACCAAATAATCAAGCGCCCGTCTTGCCCGGTAAGCATTGATCAGTTCATCATCAAGCTGGCGCGGGTTATCCATCGCCTGTAAAATCGCTGATTTTGTTACTTCATTGAACACAACACGTTCAACCGGCAAGCTGTCGACAAGATTTTTTGTTTTTAGCTGTTCCAAAACATGCCAGCTAATGGCTTCACCTTCCCGGTCAGGGTCAGTCGCCAGAATAAGCTTGTCGGCACCTTTCAGCGCTGAAATGATGTCTTTGAGATGCTTTTCAGACCCGCTAGATATCTGCCATTTCATCTCAAAATCATTGTCTGGCAAGACCGATCCGTCCTTGCTTGGCAGATCGCATACATGGCCGTAAGACGCCAATACCTTGAACTCATCGCCAAGGTAGCGGTTGATCGTTTTAGCTTTTGCAGGCGACTCAACAACAACGACTTTCATGAGGTGTCCTATACATGAATGAACCGCATGCGATAAAGCTAAAAAAGCTTTTTGTCAAAACTTCTGGCGATTTTTTGATGTAGCGATAGGCTATTGCGGCGCGATGCGGGCAACGCGATTGCCGTAATGCCGGGTCACCAGCCCAGCGATTTCCAGCTCCAAAATGGCCGCCCAGACAACCGGAGCGGGCTGTGCGCACCAGCCGATCAAATCATCAATATCAACCGGGTCAAAAGACAAATCACGCAGCAAAGTTGCACGGACATTGTCGACCGCTGTCTGATCAATGTTCTGGCGCATGCCATCGGTCCATTCAGGCGCTGCAGGTGGTATTTCAACTTGTGGTTGGCGGCTGACACATTCGATTACATCGGCGGCATGTTGTACCAACGTGGCACCGTCACGGATCAACTGATTACACCCATCTGATCGCGGATCAAGCGGTGATCCCGGCACCGCCATGACATCACTACCACGATTTGCGGCTTCTCTTGCGGTAATCAGCGACCCGGACCGATGCGCCGCTTCGGCAACAACAACGCCAAGTGCCAGACTGGCGATCACCCGGTTACGGATTGGAAAATAGCGCGGTGTTGGCTGGGTGCCGGGCGGCATTTCAGCAAGCAACAACCCCTTTTCGGCCACTTCATCAAACAGATCTGCATTTTCTGGTGGATACACCATATCAATGCCGCCAGCCACAACACCAATGGTGCCAGTTTGTAACGCGCCGCGATGGGCGGCGGTGTCAATGCCGCGGGCCATACCAGATACGATGATATAGTTATTTTGGCCAAGTTCAGCGGCCATTTTCTGGGCGTGGCGTTGGGCATTAATCGAGGCATTTCTTGCCCCGACAATGGCAATCATCGGCTGTGTCAAAAGATGTAGGTTGCCTTTAGCAGTTATACAGGCTGGCGCATCATCATACTGGGCCAGACGATTTGGATAATATTCACTGTCACG
Source organism: Alphaproteobacteria bacterium (assembly GCA_038151495.1). GTDB lineage: Bacteria > Pseudomonadota > Alphaproteobacteria > Puniceispirillales > Puniceispirillaceae > UBA3439. The sequence goes on along the minus strand of JAYOVO010000086.1, from coordinate 4,310 downwards.
CCAGAACAAAACCGCGCCTGATGCCTCTATCAGGTCGAGTTCTGATTTCGCGCTGGCAATGCTGGCTAACGATATGTGTCTGCCGCCACGTTTCGCCATCGCCGGAATGGCGGCCAGTGCGGCCTTGGCCGAACCATAGCGCCGCATCAGCAGACCATAGGTCATCGGGCCAATGTGACGCGTTCTGATTAACCGTAACCTGGCAATCTGTTCTGATTGATCCATGAAAAGATTTATAAAGATGCCGTATTAACAAACAGTTAATAAAATGCAGTCTATAATAAAATGGCGTATAGAAAAAGATGGCGGTTGGCGATCCCATCTTAGCCCAGTTTATGTAGCGTCTTTATTTTGTGCCTATTTTTGTTTCGGTACCGGCAAGCAACCGCCCGATATTGCTATGATGGCGGGTCCAGACAAGGCCGCTTAGCAGTAAAATACAGATTTGGCTGATCATATCATCAAGCAGAACAAAGCCGCCAACTGTCACGGCAAGTACAGCGCTTAGGGCGGCCAATGATGAATAGCGTGATAGAAAAGCGGTGGCCAGCCAGACAATCGCAAACACCCCGCCAAGCCGGATGTCCAGAGCGGCGAATACAGCAAGGCTTGTGGCAACACCCTTGCCGCCTTTAAATTTCAGCCAGACCGGAAAACAATGGCCAATGACAGCCAAAAGCCCGGCAAGTGCGGCAATATGGATATCAGCAAAATAACTGGCAACACCCACAGCCACCGCGCCCTTGCCAGCATCAAAAACCAGCGTCAGAACTGCTAGTTTGCGGCTGCCAGTGCGCAATACATTTGTCGCACCGATATTACCGCTACCAATGTTGCGAATGTCACCGCGCCCAGATAATTTCGTAAAAATCAGGCCAAAAGGAATGCTGCCGATCCCATAGGCACCGATGATGACAATAATTGTTGAAAATGACATATTCAGCATCATATCGCCATCCAGATCAGGCCAGTTCCGCCGGTGGATAGGCCTGCACACCGTCAATATAGGTGCGGTCAACAACACCTTGTACCGGGTGCGATTCAAACGGGGTAATACGCGAATTAGACGCGAAATCAGCCCCTTTGACAATCCAGCTACTGTCTGGCCGGAACAAGATGAAATTGGCCGCCGCCCCCGGCATTAAGGTGCCGCCTTCAATATCCAAGATGGTTGATGGGGCCAAGCTCAGCAATTCGATCGCGCGGCTTAATGAGATATGGTTTTGATGCACCAGCGTTAAGCTGAGCGCCAACAGGGTGTCGACGCCAGATGCGCCGGGGGCCGCCGGGCCAAATGGCTGGGTTTTGGCGTCACGGTCAACTGGCATGTGATCAGAAGCGATCGCATCAATTGTGCCATCAGCCAGCCCCTCTATCACCGCTTGACGGTCATCTTCGCTTCGCAAGGGCGGCGATAATTTGAATGCCGTGTCATAGGTGCTGACCGCCAACTCATTCAAAAGAAAATAGGGCGGTGCGGTATCCGCGGTAACGGCTAGACCTTCTGCCTTGGCACGCCGTACAGATTCAATGGCGGCCCGGGTTGAAATATGTGCCACATGATACCGCGCTCCGCTTCGCCGGACCAGGTGCAAGTCACGGTCAAGAATAATGACCTCGGCTTCAGATGGCATGCCAATTAAGCCAAGCCGGGTGGATGTCTCGCCTTCGTTCATTTCACCATTTTCAGTGAGGCTTGGGTCCTCGCAATGTTGAATGAACGGGCGGTCAAGCATGCTGGCATAGGCCAGCAAGCGCCGCATCGTCAAACTATCGGCAATGGCGGTTGTGCCGTTGGTAAAGCCAACCGCGCCAGCGTCTGCCATCAAACCAAGTTCGGCCATTTCAGCGCCAAGCAAGCCTTTGGTTGCGGCCCCATATGCCGACAACCGAGGCCCGCCAATGCGCGACGCTCGCAAACATAAAGAATCAATGGCGCTGGCCTCGTCAATCACCGGTCTTGTATTTGGCAAGCAGGCCAGTGCGGTAATGCCGCCTTTTGCCGCGGCGGCCAGCAATGTGGATAGTGATTCTAGATGTTCAGCCCCCGGATCAGCCGATTGCACCCGCATATCTACAAGGCCCGGAGCCAACACCGCGCCATTACAGTCGGTTAATATATCTACCGTATCATTTTTCGCCGGGGTGCCATGCTGTAGGTCTGATATCTTGCCATCGACAATATCAATGTACCCAATACCATCAATGGATTGCGATGGGTCAACAATATGCGCATTGTAAAAACGGGAAATGGTCATGCGGCCCCCAGTGAGACAGCTTCAAGACAGGCCATGCGGGCGGCAACCCCCATTTCTACCTGAATATGGATCAGGCTTTTTTCAACGTCATCGGCAATGGCTGAATCGATTTCTACACCGCGGTTCATAGGGCCCGGATGCATAATCAGGGCTTTTGGCGCAACCCTGTTTAATTTGTCCTTGTTCAATCCAAACAGATTGAAATATTCACGTTGTGACGGGGTTTCGGTGCCAGCCATGCGTTCTGTCTGCAGACGCAACATCATAACGATATCTGCATCGGCAATGCCGCTTTCCATATCGGTATAGACATCAACCCCCATCTGATCAATCGCGGCTGGTAGCAAGGTTGACGGGCAGACAAGGCGTATTTTCGCACCAAGGGTGCTGAGCAAATGGATATTTGAGCGGGCAACACGGCTATTTGCGATATCCCCACAAATTGCCACTGTCAGCCCTTCGATACGGCCAATGCGCCGCCGAATGGTCAGCGCGTCTAGTAACGCCTGTGTGGGATGTTCGTGGCGGCCATCGCCAGCGTTGATCACTGCCGCATCGACATGCTGGCTGAGCAATCTTGCCGCGCCAGAACAATTATGGCGTACGACCAAAATATCTGGGTGCATGGCATTCAGCGTTGTTGCCGTGTCCAGCAATGTTTCGCCTTTTTTCACCGAAGATCCAGCAACGGCAATATTTAGCACCGATCCGCCAAGGCGTTTTGCCGCCAATTCAAATGATGTGCGGGTGCGCGTTGAATTTTCATAGAACAAATTGACAATGGTTTTGCCGCGCAACGCATTGCTGTCACTATCGGTCGGGTGATCTGCAAAATAATTGCCGCGATCAAGAAGCGCCCGAATTTCCAGAGGTGACATACCCTCAATACCCAATAGATGGCGGTTTGAAAGACGCGCCGCTTCGGGCTGGCCGAGGCCATTATTCGCGTTCGGAGTCTGCTTGTTCATGAAGCCAGTTTATTAGCCTAACTGCCGCCGGTGGTCTAGCGTTAATTTAACCGGCGAAACCACCTGCCGGTCATGGCGCTGTTTAGGTGTCAGCAGTGATATGATGATCGTGAAGATAATCCAGAAATGACTGGAGAATCCAGCAAGCGGCAAGCGCATCACGGCGCTCGGCACGTTTGGCACGGGTCATATCGGCGGCAACCATGGCCGATTCAACAGCCTTTGTTGACAGGCGTTCATCCTGAAACACAATGGGTATGTCACGAATTTTCAGCAAGGCATGCGCAAAATCGCGGATTGAGTCACAGCGCGGGCCGCGGCTGCCATCCATATTTACTGGCCAACCTAGCACAAGCCCGCCAACATTTTGTTCATCGGCAAATGCCAGCAGATTCGCCATATCGGGCGTGAACTTTGTGCGATAAAGTATTTTTACTGGCGAGGCGATTTTCAGGCTGGCGTCACTCAGCGCCAATCCAATGGTTTTTTTACCAATGTCCAGCCCAAGCAGTTTTTCGCCGGATGAAATATGCAGTTTTATATCGTTTGGCTTGCAGATCGTCATGCTGAGTGATAAGTCACCAGTGAATTTTTTTCAATAACAGCAAAAAGCACAGTGATATGTCCGTTGACAAGACCACAGTTGCCAAAATCGCACGTTTGGCACGATTAAATGTCCCGGAAGATCGGTTAGAGCCGGTGGCAAATGAGCTTAATGGCATTCTGGACTGGATCGCCGAATTGAATGAAGTGGCAACTGATAATGTCGAGCCGCTTGCCAGCGTCACTGGTCATGCCCTGCCGATGCGTGATGATGTGGTGACCGATGGTGATTGTGTTGACCGGGTGCTTGCCAATGTGCCCGAGGGTGCGAGCGGCTTTTTTGTGGTTCCAAAGGTTGTTGAATAATGTCTGACTTGCTTGATCTTAGCGCTGTCGAGGCGCGTGCCGCCCTTGATGCAAAATCGATTTCTGCAACCGAGTTAACTTCGGCCTATATCGACGCTGCTGAACAAACTGCCGCACTTAATAATTATGTGTTGCTGACGCCGGATCATGCGCTTGATATGGCCGCGCGTGCCGA
>JAYOVO010000085.1:3545-6390 GCA_038151495.1 Alphaproteobacteria bacterium | reverse complement strand
TATCGGCATTTTTCTGATCTTTATATAGCAGAAGAAGAACAGGCCAAAACAGCGCTCAAAGGTATCTGGCGCGGCACATTTAGTCCGCCATGGGAATGGCGCCGCCAGAATTAGCCACCCCAGCCTTTACACCCATCACCGCTTTACAAAACACCAAGCTCACGCAATTCAGCCACCAAAGCGGGCGGCATGCTTTCGTCAACTGGGTCGGTCAAATCTGCTGGTGCGTCTTCTGTCTCTAAATAGCGCCAGCCTTGAAAAATTCGCATTTTTGTCGGCACTGTGGCGACAAGATCAGGGCTGAGCACAAGACCGCATGCAACTTGGCCATCAGCACGCTGAACCTCGGCTAAATCAATAATGTTTTGGCGCGCGCTCATCACACCTTTGATGATCCAGTAAATCGACCCGCCATCTAAAATTTCTTCGGCCCGGCGTGGCCGATTGCGCGTGACATGTATTAACCGGCCGGTTTCTGACAAGCGCAAGGCCTGCCATGCCCGCAAAGTTTCCAGCGATTGCGACCCCACCGATAATTTTTTCAAATGCACCGTCATCACAGACTATCCAGCGGGCAAAAAGGCGCGCTATGACCTGCCATTCAGCTAGATCAAATACAGCGCCGCCAACCCCAGAAAAACGAAAAACCCAACCACATCAGTAATTGTGGTGACAAATACGCTAGAGGCAACAGCCGGATCAACACCCGCCCGCATCAAGCCAACAGGCACAAATGTACCACTTAGCCCGGCAACCAGCAGATTGGCCATCATCGCAACCGCCATCACGATGGCAATGTTCTGATCGCCAAACCAAAAATAAGATAGCCCCGCCGCCAACGCGGCAAATAATAACCCATTTGTTGTCGCCACAATCAATTCACGCAAGACAAACTGACGTGTTGCGGCCGCATCCAGTTGCCGAAGGGCAATAGCGCGCACCGCCACGGTCATGGTTTGCGTCCCCGCATTGCCCCCCATCGAGGCCACAATCGGCATTAATATGGCCAAGGCCACTAATTGTTCGATCGTGGCATCAAAAACGCCAATCACCGCAGATGCCAAAACCGCTGTTAACAGATTGATAAATAGCCAAGATGATCGCCCCTGCAATGTTTCCCACAGACCAGAACGCAGATTGGCATCGCCAACACCGGCCAATGCCAGCAAATCTTCTTCGGCTTCTTCATCAATCACATCGATCACATCATCATTGGTAATCATACCAACAAGGCGGTTATGCGGATCAACAACACCAGCGCTCACCATACCGTAGCGGCGAAATAATACCGCCACTTCTTCTTGGTCCATATCAACTGGAATTGATCTAAAATCAGTGTCCATCAGTTCCGAGACGCGCCGCGGCCTTTGTGCGCACAGCAAACGGCTCAGCGCAATTTCACCAAGTGGCTTGCGTGACGGGTCCGTTACAAAAATAAGGTAGAAATCTTCAATCGCCGATTTGCCACTGCGCAAAAAATCAATGGTTTGCCCAACCGTCCAAAATGATGGCACCGTGACGATTTCACGCTGCATCAATCGACCGGCTGAATCTTCGGGAAATGACAACCCCTCTTCGACCAATACACGGTCTTCTGCTGACAATGCCGCCAGAACATCTTGCAAATCATCCTGTTCCAGCTCTTCGATAATGGTGATGGCATCATCGGTTGACAGATCCTGAAGCTGTCGTGCCAGACCATCCGTGCCAATGGCCCCAATAATGGCCTCGCGGGTGGACTCATCCACATAGGTCAAGGTTTCGGCATCTAGATGATCGCCAAGCAAACGTACCATGGCGGTGGCGCTGCGGGTTGGCAATCGTTCAAGCAAATCAGCCTGATCTGCCGGATGCAACGGCGCCACCAATGTTCTGAGGCGACGTACCGCACCGGACTGCACCGCGTCAATGATGGCAGACTCGACCTTTGGGGTCAGCCCATATAAAGAGGTCAGCCGGTCAGGCTGGTCGTCTTTACGTTCAGAAACCTCTTTGGTATCTGCCATCAGTGCCTGCTCCAATTCCCGTTATGGGCTATATGTTTACAGCGGCGCCAGCATAGCAGACTGAACAGCCTGACGGAACTACCGTTTGGGTCATTGTCGGCAAAAATCAAATTGAAATATTATTTCAAAATTCTGATCATGCCCGGTTTGAAATTATATTTCAAAACCGGCAGAGCGGAACCTATGATCTGCGGCACACCAAAAGACTCATTCTGACCAGACAATTAAAACAAGATCGGCAAGGTTGGTACCTGTCGCCCCGGTTTTAACAAGGCTATTTTGCGTGGACAGAAAATGATAACTATCGTGACGTTGTAGCGCATTTGTGGCCACGCCAAGATCGAAATTCTGGCGTGATGTGAAGATCCCGCCAGCCGCATCTGTTGGCCCGTCACGGCCATCGGTTCCCCCGGCCAATACCGCCCAATTGGCAGGCGCCGCGGCCCCGGCCTGTCGCATATGACAAGCAAAGGCAAGTGCCAGTTCTTGAGACCGGCCGCCACGCCCGGCGGTCGCGCTATCCATAGACACCACCGTTTCACCGCCGCTGACAATGCCAAAGGTTTGATCGGCGCTGCCCTGACCAGCCTTGTGCTGACAAATTTGCGTCACAAGCTGGTGTGCCATTTGCTGTGCTTCACCGGCTAATTCCGGCGCATCAAGTTGTACCAGGTCCGGCACCTCTGTGGCCAACCAGTTCGCCGCCGCATCACGGCATTGCGCATTACTGGCTAAAATAGTGCTGTGTACCCGGTCAAGACACGGGTCGCCCGGGCGCACGGGCGCCAATTCATTATTTTTTGCCAGGGCCGCCATATGTTTTGCAACAAAATCAAGCT
>JAYOVO010000085.1:0-3445 GCA_038151495.1 Alphaproteobacteria bacterium | reverse complement strand
GCCAATTCATTATTTTTTGCCAGGGCCGCCATATGTTTTGCAACAAAATCAAGCTGGTCAAGGCGATGTTTTTTGACAAGGTCTTTGGCATAATCAAATGGCACCGGATCAGCCACCGCGACGCCGCTGGCGATGGATTCCAATCGGTCACCAGGCACGTCAGACAGTAAAAATTGGGTGATTTTGGCCGGGGCCGCCAGCCGCGCGAGCCGCCCCCCTTTTAACGTGGAAAACAGCCGCCGGATCACGTTCATATCATGAATATCCAGCCCGCTTGCCAGTAGCGAATCATTCAACGCAATTTTTTGTTCAAGCGAAATGCCGGCGGCCGGGGCTGGTAACAAGGCAGATCCACCACCACTGATCAGCAACAGTAAATGATCGTCTGCTTTCAGCCGCATTACCAAATCTGTAACCTTTTCAGCGGCGTGCAACCCGCGCGCATCAGGCACCGGATGAGATGCAGCAATACAATCAAACCCCTCAATCTGGCGGTGGTTTTCATCAGTGGTGATAATAATGCCAGGCGCGGTCACACCGGCCGCCCTCGCCCCTTCAGCCATGGCCCCGGCGGCTTTGCCAAGCGCAATAACGGCCGTTGGCGCGGCAATCGTCTGACAGGCTGATTGGGTGATGCGCAACGGTTGTCCGGCCGATAGGGCCGAATCAAACGCCGCCCGTATCCAGCTCGAAAATTGCGTCACATCATGGTTTGTTCGGCCACTCATAGGTGCTCTAGACAACCGGATCAATCAGCTGTTCACCTGCAAAAAAGGCACGCGCATTCTCAACCACTTTTAACCCCATTGCGGTACGGGTTTCGACAGTTGCAGACCCAAGGTGCGGCAGCAAAACCGTGTTTGGCGCAGTTAACACATCTGGATGAATATCAGGCTCACCCTGAAAAACATCAAGTCCGGCACCGCCAATATTGCCAGCATGAAGCGCCCTTACAAGTGCCGCTTCATCGATCACATCGCCGCGCGCTGTATTGATCACATAAGCATGAGACTGCATCCGCTGAAGCCGATCTTCATTCAAAATATGAAATGTATCAGCGCTTGCCGCGCAATGTAGTGATAGAAAATCTGATTGGGCGCATAACAGATCAAGATCATCGATCTGTTTGGCTTCGTAACCGGCAATGTCAGTTACTTTTGAACGATTGTAAAAAATAACTTTCATGCCAAAGCCAAGCGCCGCCCGGTGCGCCACCGCCTTGCCAATGCGCCCCATGCCAATAATCCCAAGCGTTTTGCCAGACAGAGACCGCCCCATAAGATGGGTTGGCCGCCACCCATGCCATGCGCCAGCGCGCAATTCGCGTTCGCCTTCACCGGCCCGGCGCGATACCATCAGCATCAGCGTCAAGGCCAGATCAGCCGTGGCATCTGTTAACACACCGGGGGTGTTGCTTACCGACAGCCCGGCAGATGCCGCCGCGTCCAGATCAATATGATTGACGCCAACGCCAAAATTCGCAATCAGCCGACCAGACCCAGCCGCACCTGCGGCAATAATATCGGCGGTAATCTGATCAGAAACAGTTGGTGCCAGCGCGTCATGGCTAGCAAACCCTTTGGCGATCTGCGCCGCTGATAGCGGTACGTCATTGTCATTAAATGTTGGATTAAAATATTGTTTTAACGCCGCCTCGGCCGCATCAGGCCAGCGCCTAGTCACAAAGATAGTTGGTTTTGCAGATGTCTTTGACATAATCAATAAATGCGAAAATGCACCCCGGAACTTTTGGTTAGGTAAAAATTAAGTGAGAAAAAACTTAACAAGGCAGGCGCGGCCAACCGACCGCGCCTGTCAGATTTATCGTATAGATGATGCCCGCGTTAGCCGGGGATTTTACCAACGATACCCTCGACATAGTAATCAAGGGTGGTAAACAGCTCACCATCATTTAGGGTTTTTCCTGCCGGTATTTTTTCCGCGCCTGTATTGTCACGGATTGGCCCGGTGAAAATTTTATTGGCGCCTGATTTGATATCATCTGCCGCCTTTTGCGCCGCTTTTGCTACATCATCAGGCATGTTTTCAAATGCGCTCAACACCAAAAAATCATCGGCCATGCCAGCCCATGTGTTACCGGCCCAATGGTCTGGCCCTTCACCTGTGGTCCAACTACCATCCATTAATGCTTGAATTTTGTTGATATAATAGATGCCCCAATTATTGACCGAGCTAAACAACTGGGCCTTTGGCGCAAATGCCTTCATATCACTCGATTGACCAAACCCATAGACACCAGCTTTTTCAGCTGTTTGCAACATGGCCGGGCTGTCAGTGTGTTGTGCCAGAATATCCGCACCCTCGGCAATATGCACCTTGGCGGCATCAGCCTCTTTCACCGGGTCATACCATGAATTTACCCAGATGACAGACACTTCGGCGTCTTTATTGACAGAACGCAGGCCAAGACCAAATGCGTTGATCCCCTGAATAACTTCTGGGATTGGGAACGAAGCGATATAGCCAATCTTGTTGCTCTTTGTCATCAGACCAGCCACAACACCTTGCACATAACGGCCTTCATAAAAACGGATATTGCCAGTCGCCATATTTGGTGCCCGTTTATAGCCGGTGATATGCTCGAATTTAATTTCGGGGAATTCCTTGGCCACTTTCAAAGTCGGATCCATATAGCCGAATGATGTGGTAAAGATAATGTCATTACCCTGCTTCGCCAGATCGCGAATAACGCGGGCGGCATCTGGGCCCTCTGGCACATTCTCGATATAGGTTGTTTCGACTTTGTCGCCAAAATGCGCGATCACATCCTGACGGCCAACCTCATGCGCATAAGTCCAGCCATGATCCCCGGGCGTTGTCAGATAAACAAATCCAACTTTCACCTTTTTGTCATCAGCAACACCCGCGGTTTTTTCCGGGGCTTTTTCTGATGACATGATGAATGCCAGACCAGCTACCACAACAATACCCAACAAAATTACGAATTTATTGAGCTTCATTTATGTCTCCTTGGTACGATAAAAATTGAAATCAATCTTAAAACTCATTTTGTGCCGATAAAAATGCGTCCGAGATGAGCCGGCGCACGCATGAGGGCAAAATTACGATTGCGCGATATTAACACCAATACGGCGATGGTTGCTAGATAGGGAAGCATAGATAAAAATTGTGATGGCATTTCCCAGCCGCGCGCCTGACCAACAAGTTGCATAATGGTGATCCCGCCAAATAACAAAGCCCCAATCAAAATGCGTGATGGCATCCAAGATGCAAAGACAACCAGCGCCAGCGCAATCCAGCCACGCCCGGCTGTCATGCCTTCTGACCAATGCGGGGTAAGAACAAGCGGCAGATAGGCCCCCGCCAAACCAGCCATGATCCCGCCAAATATAACCGCCCCACAACGCACCCGCAAAACAGAATAGCCAAGCGCATGTGCCGAATCATGATTATTGCCAACAGC
>JAYOVO010000084.1:0-6466 GCA_038151495.1 Alphaproteobacteria bacterium | reverse complement strand
GGGCGTTACCCGGCATCCTGATCCTGTGGAGCCCGGACTTTCCTCTCCCTTTGCCAAAGCAAAGGCAGCAGCCATCCGGTCATCTGACAGGGGCGGACTATACGCTGGCTATACCAACACGGTCAAGCAAGCCCCACGGTCAGCGCTTAGGGCGTTTCGGCCTCTGCAATGGCTTCGGCTTTTTCAGCGGCGGTCAACCAAGCGTCTTCCTTTTCGGCTTTGTCGGTTTGCATGGCTGCCAATTGATCGGCCAGCTTGTTAAATTTGGCTGGGTCAGTCGCAAACAGATCAGGCGCGGCAAGTGCTGTTTCTATGGTTGCAATCTGCTTTTCAAGGTCAGCGATCAGCGCGGGCATGCTGTCTAGAATATGCTGGTCTTTAAAGCTCAGCCGTGGTGCCCGGTTTGGTTTTGGTTTATCTGCTACGGTGGATTTTTTTGCTGATTTGCCGTCACGCGCACTGCCGGCCTGGCGTGCGGCGGTTGCTTGTTTGCGTGCCAGATAATCGGAATAGCCACCCGCATGGGCAACAATTTTGGCATCCCCCTCAAATGCCAGAACTGCGGTGACTGTCCGATCCAGAAAATCACGGTCATGGCTGACGATCAACACGGTGCCATCATAGTCGGCAATCACTTCCTGCAACAATTCCAGCGTTTCCAGATCCAGATCATTTGTTGGTTCATCAAGCACCAAAAAATTATGCGTCTGGGCAAACAGCTTGGCCAGAAGCAACCGGTTTTGTTCGCCGCCAGACAGGGTTGAAACACGTTGGGTCATTTTGGCATCATCAAACATAAAATCACGAAGATAGCTGGTGACATGTTTGGTTTGCCCGGCCACTTCGATCATATCACTGCCGCCAGCGCTCAGAATTGTCCATGGTGATGCGTCACGGTCGAGGGCTTCACGGCGCTGGTCAAAATATGCAGGGTTCAGTCCAAACCCCTGTCTGATCCGGCCGGACTCCGCTGGGGTTAGACCCAGTAACAGCCGGACCAAGGTTGATTTGCCAATCCCGTTGGGGCCGACAATGCCGATGCGGTCACCGCGCCTGATCAGCAAGTTGAAATGGCGAAGCAGACAGCGCTCGGCCTCGCCATCTGGCACGCTGGCGCTGATGTCAATGGCCTCAAGAACAAGTTGTCCTCCGCCGTCAGCCGGGCCGGTTTCCATGCGCATGCTTCGTTGCGTGATGCCGCCAGCTTTGGCCCGTTCATTGCGCAATCTGTCAAGATCGCGTAGCCGCCCCTGATTGCGCTTGCGCCGCGCCGAAATGCCTTCGCGCGACCATTTGGTTTCGGCGGCGATATGACGATCAAGCTTGTGGAGTGTCACCGCTTCATCAGCCAGAATCCCATCTGACCAGCTTTCAAATTCATCAAAATGACCATCACGGCGGCGTAATTTGCCCCCATGCAGCCAGATGATGCCAGTGCCAAGATTGCGCAAAAACGCCCGGTCGTGGCTGACCACCAACAGCGCCCCTTTATGCTGGCGCAGCATTTCCTCCATCCATTCAATGGTTGGCAAATCCATATGGTTGGTGGGTTCATCAAGAAGCAGAATGTCAGGTTGCGTATAAATTGCCCTCGCCAGCGATACGCGGCGGGACTCGCCGCCGGAAAGCCCATCACTGATCCGCATTGGATCAAGCCCCATACGCATCAAAATAGCATCGGCCTTATGGGCAATTTTATCAAGGTGCGCATCGTCAACACCGGCGGTAACAACGGCCCGCAATGTCATGCCAGTGGGTATGCTAGGGGCTTGGGGCAGATAGGCAATTTTGGCGCCGGGGGCGGCCCATAAGACGCCTTCATCCATGTCACCTTGGCCAGCAAGAAGCTTCATCAAACTTGATTTACCGGCCCCATTACGCCCAACAAGGGCCAATCTATCGCCAGCATGAAGTGCCAGATCAGCCCCCCGTAACAGCCATTGATCCCCCAGATTGATGCCAGCATCAGCAATTGTCAAAAGTGGCGGTGCCATCGAATTTATTTGTCCTCTAGAGGCCTCTTTGCCGGGCCAGTGTGTCATAGGCCGCATTGATGCGGGCCAGCCTGTCATTCGCCGCCGCAACAAATTCTTCGGGCATGCCATTGGCAATCAATGTGTCTGGGTGATGTGTCCGCACCAATTCTTTCCAGCGCCGGGTCAAAGTTTGATTGTCACAATCAGCACTGACCCCTAAAATTTCATAGGCAGACGGGCCGCTGCTGCGATGAATGGCCAGCAAACGTTCAAACTCGTTGTCATCAAATCCAAAAATTCTGGCCACGCTATGAAGATAATTTTGTTCGGGCGCGGTGATATCGCCATCTGATTTGGCAATATGAAACAGCAAATCGAGCAACTGTTCTAAAATCGGGGCTTTGGCAGGAAACAGGTGCGCCACTTGATTGGCATAATCTTCGTATCCAGCGGGTGTTTGCCGTGCCAGATCCCAAAATTTGCCAACCTGTTTCACTTCGCTGGGCGGGATATGGACACGTTCGCGAAAGGCGGCAATTTCATCACGGCTGACAATGCCATCGGCTTTGGCCATTTTTGCTGATAGCGCGATCACCGCGACAGTAAAAGCAACGCGTTTGGTTGCCTGCGAATCAGGGCTAGCAGGCCCCAGCCGTTTTTCTACAGCGTGACCGGCAACAGCGCCAAGCAAACCGCCAATTGGCCCGCCAAGTGCAAACCCGGCGGTACCACCAATAATGATGCCCCAAATGCTCATCGCCCTATCTAGCGGGGGTTGATAGCTAAAGGCAAGCCTTTGCCGCCGGATAATCGCGAAAGCGTCACGATTGGGGCTGGTATTTGCGCTCTGGCGGTTTTATGGTGACGCCCATGCAAAATGATCCGACCAAAATTGACAGCCCTGACGATGGTATGACGGCTGATGTGGAATTGAACCTTACCGGGATGAAATGTCCGCTACCGGTGTTAAAGGCGCGTCGCCAAATAAACCAAATGGCGCCGCGGTCGGTGCTGAAAGTCACCGCTGATGATCCGGCTGCCCCTCTAGATTTTGAACATTTTTGCCATACGGGCGGGCATGATTTATTGTCGAGCACCGAACAGGCCGGCACTTTTACATTCCATATTGCTAAATCACCGAATTAAGCTGGATGTTGGGCCAATAATGCGCGGTGAAATGCTGCTGCTGGGGCGCCCTTAACCGGGCCATCATACAGGCCGATTTCCTGACATTTGATGAAAAACCCGGGCGCCGGGATTTGTCCGCGCTGGCGCGATACCACCCATGCGGCGCGCAGTGGTTTTGCCGATTGGTGGTCATCAGCAACTAATGTTTCCAGCCACATGGTCAATTTATGAATCCGATGGGGGGACGGGATCTGGGCGGTATCGGCAAGTTCCGCATAGCTGATCAAATGGCGGCTGGCAATCGCGCTATCGAGTGCCATGCTGGCCCGGCGTTGCCAATCTATTTGTTCATCCATCATCGACATTGCCGTCTATTGCAGGTTGTTTCAGCCAGATAAAACGGTGCATTCTATCGGCAGTGATAAATCGCCTATTGAAGCGGGCCGCATTTCTGCCTAGCTTGGCCCCATGGTTTATATCAGGTCATTTATTTTTAACAGCGCGTTTTATGTCGGCACCGCGATTTTGGTCGTGGTGATGGGGCCGGTGTTATTGTTGCCACCTTTTTTGGCGCGTTATATCGCCCGGTTTTGGGGATGGCTGGCCCATAAACAGCTGTATATTGTTGGTATTCGCCAGCGGGAATATGGCAACAGGCATCTGGACAAGCAGGTGATTTACGCGGTGAAACATCAATCGGCTTGGGAAACAATTATCTTGAGCTGGTTGCTTCATGCCCCGGCATTTGTATTAAAAGTTGAATTGTTGCGCTTGCCGATCATTGGCCTGTTTTTCATTAAGACAGGTTGCATTCCGGTTGATCGGGCGGATGGTATGCGGGCGCTGCGAAAAATGCGTGATGCGGCGCTTGAACTGGCGACCCAGGGGCGCTCTATGCTGATATTCCCGCAAGGCACGCGGGTGCCGCCGGGTGCCAGCAAACCTTATGAAATTGGTGTGTTTGCGTTGTATGAATCAACTGGTCTGCCAGTGGTGCCGGTGGCGCTGAATTCGGGACTTGTCTGGCCGCGTAATAGCTGGCTGAAATATCCGGGCACTGTCGACATCCATTTTCTAGAGCCAATCCAGCCGGGCTTGACCCGCAAACAATTCATGGCCAAGCTGGAACAGCGGATTGAAAGCAAGATGGCCGTGCTTGATGCGGTAACGCCAGACAATAAACGGCAATAGCAAAGGGAGGCAGACGATGGATGGGGGCCAACGCCGTTCTGATGCCCAGCTCAATGTTTTAGGCGATCCGATTGCCAGCTGTTCGCACGACCCGGTCACCGGATTTTTTCGTGATGGTTGTTGCAACACTGGGCCACTGGATCAGGGGCTGCATACAGTGTGTGCCATTATGACCAGTGCGTTTCTCGAATTTAGCAAGGCCGCTGGCAATGATTTATCGACACCGCGGCCTGAATTTGGGTTTGCGGGATTAAAAGCGGGTGACCAATGGTGTTTATGTGCGGCCCGCTGGGAACAGGCACGACAGGCGGGTCATGCACCGAAAATCCGCCTTGCCGCCACCAATCAGGCAAGCCTCGCCATTTGTAATTTGGATGATTTAAAGGCGCATGCCATTGATTTGAATTAATCAACTGAAAGGTGCCAGCGGGCGCTAGGAGACAGGAATGATGCTTACGCTTGATGCACGGGTTCAGGTCACCTGCACCGAGACTGACCAAGTGGCACCCGCCACGATTGTGCGTATTCAGGGCAACCGTGTCGATGTGGTGCTAGATCAGGGCGGCGGCGACATTATTATCAGCATGGTGATGCAAAAGCCGGGGCTGTATGTGGGCAGCCGGTCCGGGCTGGAATTTACCATGCGTACATAACCGGCGTAATATGACATAAACCGGGTGGTATTTGATGACAATAGACCAGCAGAAATCTGACAATGGCCATCACGCTGATCGGTCCGCATGGGTGATCTGGGGCGTTTTGGTTGTCATTGCGGTGGCGATTTTGCCATTTGCGGTGCGCAACAGCGAGGTTGTGCGGCATATCGCGGCGATGTGCGGCTTTACCATTGGTTGATCAACCAGCCTTTGTTGTCGCGGTGGCAATGCGCAACAAATCACGCGATATTGCCAACGGTCAGGCCTGTCGATAGGCTGGGGCTTTAACGTTTATGATTAGGTGTTGGCATGATTATCCTCGATGGTGGGCTGGGCCGCGAATTACAGGCGATGGGGGCACCGTTTCGGCAACCTGAATGGTCGGCACTCGCGCTAATGGAGGGGGCTGAATATGTACGCGCCGCCCATGATGCGTTTTTGCAGGCTGGGGCAGATATTGTAACCACCAACAGCTATGCCATCGTGCCATTTCACATTGGCGCGGATGTGTTTAAGGCACGTGCCAGCGAATTATTGCGGCTTTCCGGCAAGCTGGCCCGTGCAGCGGCTGATGACGCCGGGCGGCAGGTGCGTGTTGCCGCCAGTGTGCCGCCGATGTTTGGGTCCTATCAACCCGAAAAATTTGACCCGCATGCGGCGGCTGACATGATGCATTTATTTCGTGACGAGTTGGCGGATTATGCCGATTTGTTTTTGGCTGAAACGCTCGGTTCAGTCGCCGAAGCCGAATTGTTTTTGACCGAATTTTTGCCGACCAGACGGCCGGTATGGCTATCGGTCACATTAGAGGATGTTGGCGTTACAGTTGGTCAGCCACGGTTGCGATCAGGTGAACCGCTTGGTGATGTGCTGGCGCTGTGTCAGACCCAAGCGCCCGACGCCTTGCTATTTAATTGCTCCCAGCCAGAGATAATGGAAGATGCCATAGCGGTTGCACATGCGCATTTTTCTGGCGATCGCCCGCCGTTGATCGGCGTTTATGCCAATGCCTTTCCGCTTGCTGATGATAAATATGAAGGCGCGAATGCGACATTGCACCAATTGCGTCAGGATATAACGCCGGATGCGTATGCCGATTATGCCGAACGCTGGGCGGCGGCCGGGGCGGGGATCATTGGTGGCTGTTGCGGAATTTCGCCGCGTCACATCAAATGCCTGAAAGAGCGGCTTTCACGCCAAGGTTAATAGCCGCGCGCCAAAAAAAAGAGAGGCATAAAGCCTCTCTTTCGTGATCGGGTATCGAAAAAACCTTTTATCGCTGGTTTTTCACCTCGATGGTTCCGTTTTACGCGCACCCAGAAGGCTGCTTCTCAGTCCGCCAAACAAGAACAAGGCCTTTCGACACAAACCCTTTATCACTAGACATAAGATCACCTCCTTTTCATTGTTAACAGATGGCAAAAGCCTAGGCGAAGAAAGGCTGGCTGTCATGCGTTTTTTTAAATGCACGATAATACCGGGCGCAGTGCCTTGGCCATTGCCGCTATCATTGCC
>JAYOVO010000083.1:0-6486 GCA_038151495.1 Alphaproteobacteria bacterium | reverse complement strand
GTAAGGCAAAACGGGTGGTGACAGATCTGTTTGATTTGTTTATGTCCGAGACCAATATCTTGCCGCATGATTGGCAGTTCAGCGCGGGCGTTGCGTTAACTGACCTTTCACCAACCGAACGGGCCCGTATCATTGCTGATTATATCGCCTCTATGACAGACCGCTACGCCATCATAGAACATCAAAGGCTATTTGATTTAAGCCCCATTTATAAATAGAGATACAAAGTTAGTTTTGATGAATATTTTCCAGTATTTCGAGAGTGAATTCACCAGCATATTGGCCGAACTTGTCGGGCAAGGCTTGTTGCCAGAACAGCTCGATGCGACGCGTGTCGTGTTTGAATTGCCACGCGATGCATCACATGGTGACCTCGCCACAAATGCGGCAATGATCTTGGCAAAACCAGCGCAAAAATCGCCGCGTGATTTGGCGGCTTTGTTTGCCGCTGAATTTGCAAAAATTGACGGGGTTACCGAGGTTGAAATCGCCGGGCCGGGATTTATCAATCTGCGTGTCTTGCCCATTTTATGGGCGCGCCAAATTGCCGATATTGTCAAAGCGGATGCCCAATATGGACGAAGTCAAATTGGCGCAGGCGCGCATGTGAATGTCGAATTTGTCTCGGCAAATCCAACAGGCCCCTTGCATGCGGCGCATGCGCGCGGTGCGGTCATTGGTGACGCGCTGGCTGGTCTGATGGAATTTTGTGGCTGGGATGTGACCCGCGAATATTACATTAATGACGCTGGCGGACAGGTTGATGTGTTGGCGCGGTCGGCATATCTTCGTTATTGCGAGGCGCTGGGACAAGATATCGGTGACATACCGTCTGGTTTATACCCTGGTGACTATCTAAAAGACGTCGGCAAAGCTCTGGCAAAAGAGGTGGGGGCGCGTTATCTAGATCGGCCTGAAGCAGAATGGCTGGATGATTTACGTCAATTTTCCATTCAGTCAATTATGGATGTGATCAAACAGGATCTTATTGCGCTTGGCATCAATATGGATGTGTTTTCATCCGAAAGATCATTGGTTGAATCAGGCGCTGTTCAGCATGCCATTGATCAGTTGCAGGCCGCCGGTCACCTCTATACAGGCGTATTGGCACCGCCAAAGGGCAAAGAGCCAGAAGATTGGGAGCCGCGTGAACAGCTATTGTTCAAAGCGTCTGAATTTGGTGACGATACAGATCGGCCTCTGCAAAAATCTGATGGTAGCTGGACCTATTTTGCCGCTGATGTTGCCTATCATTTAAACAAGCTTGAACGCACCAAAGGACAATTGATCAATATTTTTGGCGCGGATCATGGCGGCTATGTGAAACGTATGAATGCCGCGGTCGCCGCATTGTCTGGTCAAAAAGATATGCTGGATATTAAATTATGCCAGCTTGTTAATTTGCTTGATAAAGGCAAGCCCGTCAAAATGTCGAAACGAGCTGGCACATTCGTCACCGTTCGGGATGTGATTGACGCTGTTGGCGCAGATGTCATCCGCTTTATCATGCTTACCCGGCGCAATGACCAAACGCTTGATTTTGACTTTGCCAAAGTCACTGAACAATCGCGCGATAATCCGGTTTTTTATGTGCAATATGCACATGCCCGTGCCTGTTCCGTATTGCGGCAAGGCGAGGCACCAGATCAAGCCGATTTGGCATTGCTAACTGCCGACGCGGAACTGGCCTTGCTAAAGCAATTGGCAAGCTGGCCTAAGCTGGTTGAATCTGCGGCCCTAGCGCATGAACCACACCGCATTGCATTTTATCTGGTAGATCTTGCTAGCCACTTTCACAGCTTGTGGACCGCCGGGCGTGAAGACCCTTCATTACGCTTTATCATAGACGGTGATCAGGCGGTAACAGATGCACGGCTGATGCTGGTCAAAGCAACAAGTTTCGTTATCCGCACAGGATTAAATATGCTATCGATTACAGCGCTGGAAGAGATGTAGTGGGGCGGCATGGATACCGAGGATAAGCAAAGCCGTAAATCAAAACTGACATGGTTTGGGTTTGGTGGTGCCATGATCGGGCTTGGGGCAATAGGCGCTTATATTGTGTGGCCGCAGCTATCGCTGAAAACGCCAGCTGACGTGATAATCATCAAGGCTGTTGATGGCCCGATCAAGGTCAAGCCGCTTGATGCTGGTGGCACAACTGTCGCGCATCAAGATTTGCTTGTGATTGACATGCTGAAAAACGGTGTCGCCAATTCTGGTGAGGTGGAAACGCTTCGCCCTAATCTTTCTACACCAGAACCCCCGCCAATTGACGGTGGCAATTCAGCAAATGCCACGGCTGACGGGAAAGCGGTGACGGTCGCCGCAGATAAAGTCACATCTGCCGTGAAAGCAGAAACTGAATCCGCAAAATTAACAGAAAAATCACCAGAAAAATCAATAGAAAAACAACTGGCAAAACCTGAAAAAACAACCAAAAAACCAATTGTCAAACAAACAGGCGAGCCAGCTTTTGTGATCCAGTTAGCGGCCTTTCGAAGTGCCGAAAAAGCCGAAGAAATTGCAAGTTTATTGTCAGCAAAACATGGCTCTCGTTTAGACGGTATAAAGTTGCAAACCATGCGCCTTGATACCGGTGCGAATGGTATATTCTTTCGCGTGGTCAGCCCGCCATTGCCAAGAGCCGAGGCAGAAACGGCATGTACCAATTTGCGGCGGGCTGGACAGGATTGTTTTTTGCGTAAATTTACCGCGCCAGAAGGGTAAGTTTAACAGCATGGTTGTGGTAATTTCAGTCTCATGACAGATATAAACACAGATAGATTTGACGATGATCATTCAGGCCATGGTCAACCGGAACAATTAGCACTTTTCGTCAATCTTGACGGGTTTGAAGGGCCTATTGACCTGTTGCTCAATCTGGCACGCGAGCAGAAACTTGATCTGAAAAAAATCGCCATATTGCCACTTGCCGAGCAATATTTACAATTCATCAATAGTGCGCGTGAACTTGATCTGGAAATTGCCGCCGATTATTTGGTGATGGCGGCATGGTTGGCCTATTTAAAATCACGTCTTCTGCTGCCTGACCCTGAACCAGAGCAGAATGACGAAATCATCGATATGACCGATGCCTTGCGCTATCAGCTTTTGCGGCTCGAAGCCATGCAACAGGCGGCCAAGCGATTGCAGTCATTGCCAAAATTGGGCCAAGCCAGGTTTGTGCGCGGTGCCCCCGAACAATTTGCCAGCAGCAGTGAATCTGTATGGACCGCGTCTTTATATGATCTTTTGGCTTGTTATGGTGATATCCAGTCAAGCGGCGAGGCAGAAACCTTAACCATAGCCGCCACAAGACTATATTCTGTAGAAGAAGCGGCAAAACGCTTGCGCCATCTGATATCAAGCATGTCTGATTGGACGGTGCTACAGCATTTTCTGCCACCAAATTTGTCCAAACCGATGGATGTGCGGTCAGCCACGGCATCACATTTTGTGGCCTCGCTGGAATTGGCGCGTGAAGGTGTGCTACGACTGCGTCAGGATTCACATTTCGCACCTATTTACTTAAAAACAAGAGATCAGGCATGAGCAGTTTGGACAAGCTGACAGAATATGCGGCAACATTAGAAGCATTGGTATTTGCATCGGATAAGCCTGTGCGCGACCGTGAATTACAACATCATTTGCCTGATGATATGAATGTTGCCGATGTCATAGCGGTTGTGATGCAACGTTATGATGCCTCTGGCGGTGTTGAATTATGCCGGGTAGGGGATGGCTGGGCGTTTCGCACCAGACCGGCTGTTGCCGAACGATTACAACAGCATAAAACGGTTGAACGGCCATTATCCCGCGCCGCCCTCGAAGTATTGGCGATCATCGCTTATCATCAACCCATCACCCGTGCAGAAATTGAAGAGATTCGCGGCATTAGCCTGTCAAAAGGTACCATGGATATTTTACTTGAACTCTCATGGATTAAGCCGCGTGGACGGCGCCGCACCCCGGGGCGCCCGCTGACATGGGGAACTAGCCCGGCATTTCTTGATCATTTTGGGTTAAGCGACATCACCGACTTGCCCGGCATGGAAGATTTAAAAGCGGCTGGTTTGCTTCGTAAAGGGCAAATTCTGGGGGCGCTGATGGATCATAATGCCGGTGATGATGACAGTGATGATTATGACAGCGATGGTGCGGATGATGTTGATGGAGATTTTCTAGAAGACGCACTGCTGGACGCTGGCTATGACGGAGAGGCGGATGCTTGAATTTGATCAAGTGCAACACGCCTATAACGGCACCCAGTCAGTAAATGGTGTCAGTTTTTATGTTGAACGCGGTGAAGTGGTGTCGCTATTAGGGCCATCAGGATGCGGCAAAACAACATTGCTACGGCTCGCCGCTGGCCTTGAAAAGCCGCGTGGTGGTTGCATCAGGCTTGATGGGAGGCTGTTATCAGATAGTCAGGTCACGATCCCCCCAGAACAACGCGGCATTGGCTACATGTTTCAGGATTACGCGTTATTTCCGCATTTAACAGTGTTACAAAATGTGACCTTTGGCCTATCAAACCGGGGCAGTGGGTCCACCCGCCGCGGTTTGGATGTATTAGAACAAGTTGGTATTGAAAACGCGGCTGATCTCTATCCGCATGAATTATCTGGCGGCCAGCAACAACGTGTTGCCCTAGCTAGAGCGCTGGCACCAAATCCAGCTGTTATTTTGTTAGACGAGCCATATGCCGGGCTTGATAGCCGTCTTCGTGAACGTATCCGTGATGAAATGCTTCATGTATTAAAGGCCGCAAATGCGGTGGCGTTGATGGTCACCCATGATGCTGAAGAAGCCATGTTTATGTCTGATCGCATTGTTGTTTTGCGTAATGGAAAAGTAGTGCAGTCTGGTCGCCCTGTTAATCTTTATTGTCAGCCAAATAGTGCCTTTGTGGCTGAATTTTTTGGTGAGGTTAACCGGGTAGATGGAGTTGTTGCCAACAAAAAAGTGGCAACGCCTCTTGGCGATTTTGACGCGCCGGATGGGTTGCAAAATGGCTATCAGGCGAGTGTGATTATCCGGCATGAGGCGTTGTTTATTGATCCTGGTAATGATGGTGTGATTGCCGAAGTTATGGAATCGCGGCTTTTGGGGCGGGCATCATTAATTCATCTATCGGTGCCAACTGGACGCAGTGAAATCCATCTTCATGCGCGTATTCCTGGACTTAACTCAATAGAGGTGGGAAGCCAGGTGCGGGTGCGGGTTGACCCCAGTCAGGCATTTGTATTTCAAGCCGGTGCATAAACCAGCCCCTATTCGTCATTGCTACAAATATTTTCTTGTCGATTTCTATCTCTTTTTGGCTTCGATAGCTTGTGGTTAGTTATCACGCACTCTATAGTGCCTCTATCGTGTGCGGCGGCGTCAAAACCACCGTACAGCAACGTTTTAATGTGAGGAGCATGAGCATGTTTGGCGGTTCATTTAGTATACTGCATTGGGTTGTGGTGCTGGCAGTCGTCCTGCTGCTGTTTGGCGGTCGTGGCAAAGTATCTGCCATTATGGGTGATTTTGGAAAAGGCCTGCGCAATTTCAAGACTGGTCTGAAGGGGCCAGAGGGCGAGGCGGAAGATGATGACGTGGCAGAGGCCATCGAAGCGGCGCCACGCCCGGTGAAAAAAGCGGCGGCGAAAAAAGCCCCAGCAAAAAAAGCGGCAACGAAAAAGGCCCCAGCAAAAAAGAAATCAGCTAGCAAAAAAGCTAGCGCCAAAAAATAGGCGCTAGGCCCACCTGATGCTTGATATTGGTGGTTGGGAATTTTTGGTTGTTGCCTTTGTGCTGCTTATGGTGGTGGGGCCAAAGGAGTTGCCAAACATGTTGCGTGGGTTCACCCGCGCCACGCGTCGGATTCGTAGCATGGCGTCTGAATTCACCCGCGGAATGGAGGATCTGGCGTCTGACAACGAGCTTGGTGATCTAAAAAGCACCATAGCTGACGTCAAATCTGGCAATCTAGATCGGGTTGCCGACAAGATTGATCCCGGGGGTGAATTGAAAGAGTCTGTATCTAGCATAAAATCCAGTGGTGATTTCGATGATGCCATCGAAGAATTGTCCAACATAAAAAATATCGGCGGCGATGCTGGTCAGCAAATGGCATCCGCGACAACGCCTGCTAAGACACAAACAAAAACACCCAAAGCCAAATCAGCGAAAAAGAAAAAGAGCTAAAACAAATGGCCGACCAGCAAGCTGCAACCTCTGAAATTGACGAAGGGCAGATGACGCTCATCGATCATTTGACTGAATTGCGCAACCGTCTTGGCATCGCATTGGCGGCGTTTCTTGTCATATTTTTGGTCAGCGTTGCCCCGTGGCCGGGCACAACAAGCAACAGCATTGCCTATCATGTATTCGTGTTTTTGCAGGCGCCGCTGGCAGAAATTCTCGAAGAAAAAGGCGGCGGCAGAATGATTTTTACTGCCTTGCATGAAGGGTTTTTTACCCAAATCAAGGTTGGGT
>JAYOVO010000082.1:0-6688 GCA_038151495.1 Alphaproteobacteria bacterium | reverse complement strand
GTCACCGCTGATGGCGTGCGGATTGACAATTTTTATGTGCCAGCTGGCGGTGATATTGCTGATCCCGATGAAAACCCGAAATTTGCCCATAAGTTGCAATTTATTGATGAAATGACCCAGCATTTTCGGGCCAACCCGCCAAAGCGGCAGATTTTGGTGGGTGATTTGAATATTGCGCCACTTGCCGAAGATGTATGGTCATCAAAGCAATTATTAAAAGTTGTCAGCCATACGCCGGTGGAAACAGACGCGCTGAAAAAACTGATTGCTGATGGCGGATGGCATGACGCCGTGCGCGGCTATTTTGGGGCCGATGCCAAACTCTATTCCTGGTGGTCATATCGGGCCAGAGACTGGGCAGCAAGTGACCGTGGGCGGCGGCTCGATCATATCTGGGTGAGTCATGACCTTGCTGATGCGGTCGAGGAAGTGTCGATTCACCGGGGCTTGCGCAGTGCCGAAAAACCATCTGATCATGTGCCAGTGGTGATCACTGTCTGATTGGCACCTGCCCGGCCAGATGTGCGGTGCTAGGGACTTTCGCCCGGCGCCAAAACAAGCTATATGCTCACTCATGACTGAATTTTTGAAAATGCATGGCCTTGGCAATGATTTTATTGTCTTTGACGCCCGTGATCCGGCAAATGCGGTACCTGATCAAATCAGCCCGGCAGCCGCACGGCGGCTAGCTGATCGGCATTTTGGGATCGGGTGCGACCAGATTCTGGTGATCCGCCCGTCGACCAAGGCTGATGTATTTATGGAAATTCTGAACAGTGATGGTTCTCAGGCGGCCGCCTGTGGCAATGGCACCCGCTGTGTTGCGGATTTTGTTATGCCAGCTGGCGGGTCTGGCACCTCGATAGAGACGGCCGCTGGTGTGTTGATGGCACGGCGCGATGCCAAAACTGGCCATATCGCGGTTGATATGGGGCCGGCTCATTTGGGCTGGCAGGATGTGCCACTGGCCAGCAAAATGGATACATTGGCGGTTGATCTTGGCCCGTTGGCGCCGGTACCAGCCATTTGTCATTCAATTGGCAACCCGCATGCGGTGCTGTTTGTCGATGATGCCGAGGCGATTGATCTTGCCAAGATTGGCCCGGCGCTGGAAATGCATCCGTTATTTCCTGATCGGGCGAATATTTCCTTTGTGCATCAACTTGGTACAAATTGCTTTCGTATGCGGGTATGGGAACGCGGTGGCGGCATCACGCTGGCTTGTGGCAGTGGGGCGTCGGCGGTTGGCGTGGCGGCGTACCGGGCGGGCTTGTCAGGGCGGGTGAATGACATTGTTATGGATGGCGGTATGGTGACCATCGATTGGCAGGATGATGGTACAGAGTCAGGCCGGGTGATTATGCAAGGGCCTGTTGCCTATGTTTGCCGCGGCCAGTTGTCTGATGAACTTGACCACTGCCTAAGAGCGGTATGATGGCCCGGCGCAATCATCCTGAAATCCAGACATTTGGTTGCCGATTAAATATCTGGGAATCAGAAGTGATGCGCGAACAGGCTGGTGCCGCTGGTCTGCAAGATGCCATTATTTTTAATACCTGCGCGGTAACAGCCGAAGCCGAACGGCAGGCACGCCAAGCTATCCGCAAAGCCCGCCGTGAAAACCCC
Source organism: Alphaproteobacteria bacterium (assembly GCA_038151495.1). Taxonomy (GTDB): domain Bacteria; phylum Pseudomonadota; class Alphaproteobacteria; order Puniceispirillales; family Puniceispirillaceae; genus UBA3439. The sequence goes on along the minus strand of JAYOVO010000082.1, from coordinate 5,062 downwards.
GATATACAGATTATTGTCACAGGCTGTGCCGCACAAATTGACCCAGATGGGTGGGCGGCAATGCCCGAAGTGTCACATGTCGTTGGCAATCACGATAAATTACAGCCGCATAGCTGGACGAAACTTGCGACCGGTGCGGTGTCAAGGTTGCTGGTCAGCGATGTGATGGAATTGCGGGAAACGGCATCGCATATGGTTGATCATTTTATCGGCCATACCCGCGCCTTTCTGCAGGTACAGCAAGGATGTGATCACCGCTGTACATTTTGCGTTATCCCCTATGGGCGCGGCAACAACCGGTCATCACCTGCCGCAGATATCATTTCGGCGGCACAACAGCTTGTGGCAAATGGGTGTCAGGAAATTGTACTAAGCGGTGTTGATATCACATCATGGGGCAGTGATATGGATGGTCGGCCGCGTCTTGGCAATCTGGTCAGACGATTGTTGCGCGAGGTTCCTGAATTACCCCGGCTACGCCTGTCTTCGCTTGACCCGGCTGAACCTGATGCTGAATTGATGGATGTGTTGGCAGAGGAGTCCCGCCTGATGCCGCATCTTCATATTTCAGCACAACATGGTGATGATTTGATTTTGCGGCGCATGAAACGGCGCCATCTTGGCCGTGATATCATACGGTTTTGTAACGAAGCCCGCCGCCGCCGCCCGGATGTGGCATTTGGCGCTGATATTATCGCCGGGTTCCCAACCGAAAGCTGGTCGGCCCACCGGCAAACCATGGCGATGATCAAAGATGCCGGTATCAGCTATTTGCATGTGTTTCCCTATTCCCCGCGCCCGTCAACACCAGCGGCTGATATGCCGCAGCTTGACGGGGCGGTGATTAAGCAACGTGCTGGTGAATTGCGTGAACTTGGCAAGGCCCAGCTTCACCAGCACCTTGAAACGGTCATTGGCACCACCGACAGGATGCTTGTCGAATCTGGCAATGTCGGCCATGGCAGAAATTTCGCAAAAATTCGACTTGATCAGCCTTTCGTGCCAGCCTCTACATTGGTTGATGTGAAAATTTACCGGCGTGACCAGGATATGTTGTTGGCACATGCCGTTTAGAGCAGGGTAGGGATCATGGGTTGGCTTCAAAAACTGAAACAAGGGCTGAGCAAATCGAGCCAAAAAGTTTCTGATTCGCTAAAATCACTCACCAGCTTATCATCTTTGATGGGGGCATCGAAACTTGATGCTGCATCGATTGAAGAGGTTGAAGACGCGCTGATTGGCGCCGATCTGGGGACAAAATCAGCCGCCCGGCTTGCCGAAGCTATGCGCAAACATAAATTTGATGGGCCAGTGACATCCGATAGTCTGGCGGCGGCACTGGCCGATTCGATTGCGGAAATTTTGCGTCCAGTTGCCACACCGCTTGTGCTTGATTCGGGGCATCGGCCGCATGTTTTGCTGTTGGTTGGGGTGAATGGTTCGGGCAAGACCACAACCGCTGGGAAGCTAGCACAACAATGGCACCAGCAAGGTAAAACCGTCCTGCTGGCGGCTGGCGATACTTTTCGTGCCGCCGCGATAGAACAATTGCAAATCTGGGGTGACCGCACGGGCACAAAGGTGATTGCTGGCGATCAGGGCAGTGATGCGGCGGCGCTGGCATATGCGGCGCTTGAAACGGCACAAAAAGAACAGGCCGATATTTTGATTATCGATACCGCAGGACGGTTGCAAAACCGTACTGAATTGATGGATGAGCTGGCAAAAATTGTGCGTGTGATCAGAAAACTGGACGAATCAGCGCCGCATGATTCGGTGATTGTTCTGGATGGCACTGTGGGGCAAAACGCGCTGAGTCAGGTCAAAGCCTTTCAACAGGCGGCCGATGTAAGCGGGCTTATTGTCACCAAACTTGATGGCTCTGCCAAAGGCGGGGTTGTGGTGGCGCTTGCTGAAGAATTCGGCCTGCCTGTTCATGCGGTCGGGGTTGGCGAAGGGGCTGACGATCTACAACCATTCGATGCGCAGGAATTTGCCAACGCCTTGACCGGTGTTACAGATCGTCAGGATTAAGACGGCAGAAAATCTGTACTGCGTCCGCTAAGCCAATAGACCAACAGCCCGGCATATTCATGGAGCGCTTTGCCAATCAAGCCAGTGCCATAGCCGATATCCCAATAGCGGCTATAGCCTGTCTCTGGCGTTTGGTAATCGACCGGATAGCCTAAAATACCACTCCATCCGGCTGCTCGAAAACTGCCGATTGCGCGTGGCATATGCGACGCTGACGTGATTAAAATCCAATGTGACCCGGGGGTTGGCGCCATCAGATCATAGCTATAAACGGCGTTTTCATAGGTGTTGCGGCTTTTATTCTCGAATATGATATGGGTGCGATCGACCGCCAGATCATCCAGCAATTGTCTCACAATCTCGGCTTCGCTGGCACCTTTTGGCACAAGGCGTCCAGAAAAACCGCTAAATACCAGTGGCTTGTCGGGAAATTTTTGATGCCATTGCAACGCCGCGGTGAATCGTTCAGCCGCTGGCCCCAAATTAGGTTGGTTGCGGCTTTCCGCCACAACACCATCACCGGTAAATCCACCAAGAACAATGATGCCGTCAATCTGGCGTTCAGACAGATCGGCTGGTTTGATATGGTTTTCAATGAACCGTAATGGCTGGCTTGATAGGGGGATGACCCCATAAAGCAAGGGCAATAAAATCGCCGTCATCACAAAAAACCGGCCCAGCCGCCGCCGCCGCAGCCAAAATGCCAGCACTGCGCAAATCAGGCACAAATAGGGAATGACTAATGGCTCAAGCAACAGCCCCAGCGTTTTCGATAAAACAAAAAACATGAGTTATTCTTGACAATTCACCGCAAAAAGCGCAATAGCTGTCTCTCAAATCAGGCCATTGCCAGTCATCATGACCTTAACGGGTTCCACGCGTCCTTGAAGTTTTCGAGCACGGGTGCCGCCCGGCTTTCAAGTCATACATGCAGGCAAGCGGTATATGATACGGCTGGTGAATATTTGGAACGGGTTTCATGTTTGAAACATTAAAAGGCAAATTACAGACGGTTTTTGATGGGCTTGCCAAGCGTGGCGCGCTGTCTGAGGCTGATGTTGATGCCGCGTTGCGCGAAGTCCGCTTGGCATTGCTTGACGCAGATGTCGCCCTGCCGGTTGTGAAAAGCTTTATTGAAAAACTGCGTAATGACGCAGTTGGCGTTGCCAGTTTGCGTTCAGTTCGGCCAGACCAGCAAGTCATTAAGATTGTGCATGATGCGCTGGTCGAAATGCTTGGCGGTGATGCGGCACCATTGAATATTGCGACCAACCCCCCAGCGGTGATTTTGATGGCGGGTTTGCAAGGGTCTGGCAAAACAACCACCGCTGGTAAGCTGGCGTTGCGCCTGAAAACCCGCGAACGCAAAAAAGTCATGGTGGCGTCGCTTGATATGACGCGGCCAGCGGCGCGTGAACAATTGCGCCTTTTGGGTGAGCAAGCAGAAGCTGGTGTTTTGCCCGAAGCCGATTCAGAAACCCCGGCACAAATCGCAAAACGCGCCCTGCAGGTTGCCAAGTTACAAGCCTATGATGTTTTGATTCTTGATACGGCTGGACGGCTGAGTATCGACGAAGCCTTGATGGCGGAATTGCGCGATATCAAAAAAATCACCAACCCGCATGAAATTTTGCTGGTGGCTGACGCGATGACTGGCCAAGACGCGGTGAATACCGCCGAAGCCTTTCACAAGGCCATTGGCGTGACCGGCATTGCCCTGACCCGGCTTGATGGTGATGCGCGTGGCGGTGCTGCGCTGTCGATGCGGCATATCACCGGATGCCCGATCAAACTAGCAGGTGTTGGCGAAAAACAGGACGCGCTGGAAGAATTTGACCCGGCCCGTCTTGCTGGCCGCATTCTTGATATGGGCGATGTTGTCGCCCTTGTTGAAAAAGCGTCCGAGGCGATTGAGGCCGAAGAAGCCGAGCGCATGGCCCGCCGTATGGCAAAAGGCCAGTTCGATATGAATGATTTTCTGACGCAAATACGTCAGTTGCAAAAGATGGGCGGCCTTGGTGGGTTGATGGGCATGTTGCCGGGCATAGGCAAAATGCAAAAACAGATTGCCGCCGCCGGCATTGATGATTCGATGATCAAACGTCAAGAAGCCATTATTTTATCGATGACCAAGAAAGAGCGGGTGTCGGTTGGCCTGTTGAATGCGTCACGCCGCAAACGTATCGCCGCCGGATCTGGCACCAGCGTTCAAGATGTCAATAAGCTGGTCAAACAATATCAAGATATGGCGCGGATGATGAAAAAGCTGGGCGGCAAAACCGGTGCCGCGGCGATGAAAGCGATGATGGGCGGCGGCCTTGGTGGTATGGGCGGCGCACCAGGCGCAGGTATGCCGGGTGCAGGCATGCCGGATTTGAACGCATTATCGCGCGGGCTTGGTGCTGGCGGATTAGGAAAAGGATTAGGTGGTTTGTTAGGCGGGGGGGCGCCGAATGGATTGCCGGGGCTAGGCGGCAAGCCTAGTGGGAAAAAGAAGTAGTTTTTAATCATGTGACTATTGCCGATGAGAGGATTTAAATCATGGCTTTGAAAATCAGACTAGCACGTGGCGGCGCGAAAAAACGTCCATTTTACAGAATCGTTGTTGCCGAAGCATCAGCACCGCGTGACGGCCGTTATGTTGAACGTGTGGGTACGTATAACCCAATGGTGCCAAAAGATCATGAACAGCGCCTGACTTTGAATGGTGAGCGTATCAGTTTTTGGATGAGCAAAGGGGCACAGCCAACCGAACGTGTGCATAAAATGCTGGCTTCTGCCGGTTTGATGGCGCCGCCGGCCCTGCGTGACCAACCAAAGAAATCAGCACCTGGCAAGAAGCGCGCCGAGCGTGAAGCCGCCGCCGCTGAAGCCGCTGCCGCTGCTGCTGAAGCCGAGGCTGCACAAGCGGCCGAAGAGGCAGTAGCTGACGCACCAGCTGAAGAGGCCCCAGCTGAAGAGGCAGTAGCCGAAGCCCCAGCTGAAGAGGCAGTAGCCGAAGCCCCAGCTGAAGAGGCAGTAGCCGAAG
>JAYOVO010000081.1:5006-6822 GCA_038151495.1 Alphaproteobacteria bacterium | reverse complement strand
AAAAAATCGATACCTCGTACATCAAATGTTTCCACCACCGGGCAAAAAACTGGTGCTGTTTGCATCTGCCGGGTGCGGGGCATGATCGTACTGCCCGGCCACCGGGCGGGTCAGATCATACCGGTCTGACAAATGGCTTGGACGAATGCCTTAATTGCCATGACAATATTGTTTGCGGGCAAGCATACCGCCCCTCTAGCTCTCAACAATGCTGGGTTTCAATTTCTTTTCGTTGCGCTCTATGGGGCATGTGATGAACAGGAATTCAAGATGGAACCGACACCGCCCAGCTGGCCATTACGGGCGTTGGCCTATAAAAGCAAAGAGACGCAATTTCTCAAGCTGTTTAGCGATGACGTCAAGCTTGAGTTTCTGTTTCTTGTGCTGCATCACGAAGATGACCAGAATTGGCATATTGCCACATATTTATTCGCGCTAAGCACATCGCCGCAATCAAACAGCCGCATGACCATTTTCATCCGTCAATTGTTGAAAATCGGGGCGATGCACGCCTGTTCAAACCATAAAGCGACCAGCAAACATCTGCGCCTTGGCGATAGGTTGCGCGCCGAATTGGATATGTATTTGTGGCTATGGGCGGGCAAAGATGCCCCTGCCGCCCGCTTCCCCACCGCGCCTGCATCCAACCCTATCCAGAGCCTGCCTGAAACCCACCCGGGAAACCACCCTGAAACCCACCCGGAAAACTACCCCGAGAACCAATAAGCAGGCCGCCACACCGAAAGCCAGACTGGCACCAATTGGCCAATGTAACGCCGGGCCAATTTAACGTCGGGCCAATTTAGCGCCGGGTTGATGGCATCTGTTCAGACCATCAAAATTTACCGGTATTTTTTGACATATTTTCGGAAGCTTAAATTCGTCAGGCTTTTTTTGAAAAAAAGAAAAGCGGGGGACAACATGGCGCAGTCACGTCAAGACCCAGACCCACGGGCATGGGGCGAAACCAAACATAAATTGGGCGATAGCAATATTCGGCCATTTGGCCTTGATATTCACAATCCAGTATTTCTGATATCCAGCATTGTGATTGCGGCCTTTGTGCTGATTGCGCTTGCCAACCAAAATGCCACGGCTGAATTTTTTGGCTGGTTGCGCCCCTGGCTCACCAGCACTTTTGACTGGTTTTTGGTGTTGTCGGTCAACGCCATCACGCTGTTCTGTCTGTTATTGATTTTTCACCCTGTCGGCAAGGTCAGAATTGGCGGCAAAGATGCAAAACCAGATTATTCTTATGCTGGCTGGATCGCCATGATGTTTGCCGCTGGCATTGGTATTGGCTTGTTGTTTTTTGGCGTGCTTGAACCTGTCTATTATAATTTTTCCGAAAGCGGTGCCGCCCGCCCGCTTGGCATTGATATCGCCGATAACGAATATATCGGCGTCGTCGGGACAATCCATCATTGGGGGCTAGAAGGCTGGGCCGTATATGCCGCGGTTGGATTATCGCTGGGGATTTTCAGCTATAATTATGGGTTTCCACTCACCCTACGATCAGCTTTTGTACCATTGCTTGGCGAACGCGTCTGGGGCGCATGGGGCCACGCGATTGATACGGCCGCCGTATTTGCCACGCTATTTGGACTGACAACATCACTTGGTCTTGGTGCGGGTCAGGTGGCGGCGGGCCTCAATGAAATTTTTGGCATCACACCAACCCCGGCTGTCACTGTCTGGCTGATTATTGGCATCACCGCTATTGCGCTTGGCTCGGTGCTTCTGGGCATGGATGCTGGGGTCAAACGGTTATCTGAAATCAATATGATTGTCGCAGTCGGCCTGTTTTTCTTTGTCA
>JAYOVO010000081.1:0-4906 GCA_038151495.1 Alphaproteobacteria bacterium | reverse complement strand
TTTTCTTTGTCACGTCATCTGATTCAGGATCGCTTGTCATTGACACCATCACCGCAGGCGGCAAGATGGACGCACCGGTGACGCAACGTGTGTTTTGGTGCACGCTTGAAGGGCTGGTTGCCATCGCCCTGTTACTTGGCGGGGGGTTAAACGCGTTGCAGGGCGCGGCTGTATCCACCGGCATCCCGTTTACCCTTGTGATTTTGATTATGTGTTACTGTCTCTGGATCGGTCTGAAATATGAACGGCAAAAGATGTGACAGATAAAAAAATCGGGCAGATAATGAAAATTTGACTATGTCTGGGGTTCCATTTAGGTTGAAACCCACATGGTTTGACGATCAAAATTAACCGTCAGACGATCGTAGGCCTTGCTTGGTTTTTTTTGAATTACGTTTTGTTGGAACAACAGATTTTTGCCTTGGCAATTTTATGACAGCGAGTTGGTAGCTGTGCTGTCTATAGATATGGATTTGGCGACAATCTGAAATAGAGTGACGTCATGGCCATTCATATTCACAATAACGACCTGCCCGAAAATCTGGATCTAGGCACAAGCATCGCAATTGACACCGAAACCATGGGGCTGAACCCGCATCGTGATCGGCTGTGCCTTGTGCAATTATCGTCTGGCGACGGGGATGCGCACCTTGTCAAAATCGCGCATCCACGCGCCGACGCGCCAAATTTAAAATCCCTTTTGGCCGATCCTGCCCGGGCCAAATTATTCCATTTTGCCCGGTTTGATGTTGCCGTTCTTGAACATAATATCGGCCCGATTAGCGGTGATATTTATTGCACCAAAATCGCGTCAAAATTAGCCCGCACCTATACCGATCGTCATGGCTTGAAAGATTTGTGCCGTGAATTGCTGCGGATCGATATATCAAAGCAACAGCAATCATCTGACTGGGGCGCGGACAGCCTCAGTGATGAACAGGCTGATTATGCCGCTGGCGATGTGTTGTATCTGCATCAAATACGCGCCCGTCTCGACACCATGCTAGAACGCGAAGGGCGCCAGCATCTTGCCGCGGCCTGTTTTGCCTTTATCCGCACCCGCACGGCGCTTGATCTAGGCGGTTTTGCCGATCTAGATATTTTTCACCATTAGACCCACCCCTCTACCCAATCGGAGTGCCCGATATGGCCCCAACGCCATCATCATCAAAACGCCGTCAATTCACCCCGCGCACAAGATCTGTTCAGGATGAACAACGGCCATCGCGGCGCTTGTCAGTGGTTTTGGTTGGCGTTGGTGTTGCCGTCACCCTAGTGGTGGCAAGCTGGCTTGGCTTTTTGCATCAATCTGGTGACAGTAAGCTAGAGATCAAAGAGGTTAAAATAGCCAATAGTGGCGAGATCGCGCTGACCGGCGCACGCTATCAAGGTGTCACATCTTCTGGCCAGCCTTTTCTGATCACCGCTGATCAGGCGTCTGAGGCCAATGATGGTTCCGGCCGCATCGACATGCAACAACCGCGCGCCACCATCACCATGAAAAATGGCCAGATTATCAAACTTCAATCAAATTATGGTGTCTTTGACCAGCCAGATGATGTGGTTGATATGGCCGGGGATGTTGTCGTCACCCAGCCAGCAAAAAATCTAAAGCTCGCATCTGATGCGCTGTTTGCCGATTTAAAGCTTGGTGAAATGCGTTCGCTTGTGCCAGTCACTGTGACAGATGACGCCCGGCGTATTGACGCCGAAACCATGACCGTCTTTGATAATGGCGACCGGATCCTGTTTGGCGGCACCGCACGCATGGTGATGCAGACCACAAACACAACGGCAAATTAACATGTGGGGAATGGTGTAAAATGTCCAAAACCAAAATGAACATTGCCCCCGGCAGTCATCGACCAGCCGCGCTTCTTGTTGCCGCCCTCGCCCAAGCCGCGATCATGCTATCTCATCCAGCATTGGCACAAAATAAGCAATCATCCCCAGTATCCATAGAGGCCAATGTTTCGCTCGAATGGGATCAAACCAAAGGTGTGTATACCGCCATTGGTGATGCCGTTGTTGAACAAGATGATAAACGCCTCAAAGCTGATAAAATCATTGCCCGTTACGACCCGTCATCAAAGGGCCGAGACCTAACCGATGTCTCTGCTACCGGGTCGGTGGTCTTTGTTGATGGTGACAATGTCGCACGCGGCGAAAAGTTAGATTACCGCATCGGTGATGAAACCTATGACCTATTCGGCCCCAAAGCCATTGTGACCAGCCCGCGCGGCATCATGACCGCCACTGGCTCTATCACCTATAATGCCAGCGATATCACCAACAAACAGGTGATTGCCATTGGCGCGGCCTCTTACAAGGACGATAATGGGCGTGTTGTTGAGGGTGAACGGGTTGTCGCCTTTCTAGATGAAGAGGGCGCGATTGAGACCATTAACGCCGAAGGGAACGCAAAAGTTGTCACCCCAAAGGGCATTGTCGCCACCGCCGACCGCCTAGATTATGTCGCCGCGACAGACCGTGCCGACTTGTTTGGCAATGTTGAAATCATTGATCGCGACAACATTATGCGGGGGGCGCGGGCTGAAGTCGAATTTGATAAGGAAATCAGCAGGCTGTTGTCAGACAACACTGGCAAACGCGTCACAGGTGTGTTAAAACCATAGGGTGTGTATGACAAGCTGACGTTTGAGATTGCGCACCGTGGCGGTTAATCAATCACGTGGCGACATAAATGGCGATAGTGGACTCACAATTAGGACTTGGACAGCAACCAACCTTGGTGCAAAGCCAATCAGGCTTGCGCGCCGATGGCATTGGCAAAAGTTTTAACAAGCGCCGGGTTGTGCGTAATGTGTCGATCAAATTAAATCGCGGCGAAGCTGTCGGCCTGCTGGGGCCGAACGGTGCTGGCAAAACCACCACATTCTATATGTTGGCTGGGTTGATTCCGGCTGATGAGGGCAGTGTCTTTATTGACGGGCAGGATGTCACCGCCCTGCCAATTTTCCAGCGCGCCCGGCTTGGCATGGGATATCTGCCACAGGAATCAAGCATTTTTCGGGGCCTGACTGTCGAACAAAATATCCGCGCCGTATTGGAAACGCTTGATGACAGCGATGATGAACGAGACGCCACACTTGATGAATTGATGGCTGAATTTGGCATCACCCATCTGCGCAACACGCCATCGGTCAATTTATCAGGCGGTGAACGACGCCGGTTAGAGATTGCGCGTGCGCTTGCCGCGCGTCCGACATTCTTGTTGCTTGATGAACCGCTGGCTGGCATTGACCCGATCGCGCTTGGTGAAATTCGTGATCTGATTGGGCATTTAAAAAACCATGGAATCGGCGTTTTGATCACCGACCATAATGTCCGCGAAACACTCGATATCGTCGATCGGGCCTATATCATTCATGATGGCGCCATGTTGATGCAAGGCACGCCAAATGAGGTGGTACAACATTCTGGCGTCCGCCAAGTCTATCTTGGTGATCGGTTTAGCATATAGCTCCACCCCCCTATATAATGGTAGCTTGACAGCGCCGAATTCCGCGCCTATGAATGCGCCGCTTAACAGGGCGGTGGGGAGCCTGACGGGCATTTATGACCGCGCCTTTTTTTTCTGTCATTTATACAGGATTTTTTATGCCTCTTTTAGACCATCTGCCGACTGACGGCATGATGATTGGTTTATCGGTCAACAGCAAAAAACAACTGCTTGAACATATCTCGGCCCACGCCGGATCATTGACAAAAGTGCCAGCACGGGCAGTTTTTGATGCGCTGATTAAACGCGAACGGCTTGGCAGCACCGGCATTGGTGGCGGCATGGCCATACCGCACGCGGTATTTGCCGAGCTGACGCAAAGTGTGGTGATCATAACAACGCTTGAAACGGCTGTTGCCTTTGATGCCCGTGACAAAAAACCGGTTGATATTGTTTGCACAATCCTTGGCCCTGATCAGGCCGATTGTGACCATCTAAAACTGGTATCTGCCGCGGCAAAATATCTTGCGAACGGAACCATCTGTGAGGCGTTGCGTAGCGCCAAAACAGCATCAGACATCAGACAGTGTTTTGATCAACATCACGCCACCGCGGCATAGATATTTTATCTCTATCGCCAGGCGCCCGGTTTTTGCTAGCTTCGCAAAATCGGAAATTCATCTCCGGCTAATCTGTCACCATGGTTGAGTGTCACGCCCGGAAATGGCGGCGATGTCACAATGCCTTCACGCCGCACAAAATGCGTATCATCCCCAACCAACCGTAATGAAAAGGCACGGCGTTGATTGCTCTTGCTGGTATTGGCAGGCGCACCATGAATGGTACGATAGTCAAAGGCAATGGCATCACCGGGCCGTACCGCCCAGCCGAGTATCTCATAATCATCGCGGTGACCGTTAATATCTGGAATGGCCTCCAGCCCATCATTTTCATTGAGAGCAGACCCATCAAAGCGCTGCGGGCGATAAAATTTATCCCATTTATGCGAGCCAGAGATAAATTCCAACGTGGTGTCTCTTGGCACGTCATCAAGCGGGATCCACATGCTGACAGTCTTGGTACTATCCACACAATAATATGGCGCATCTTGATGCCACGGTGTTGGCACGCCGGTGGCGGCTTCTTTCACCAGCACATGTTCATGAAACAATTGCACCTGCTGGCTGTCCATTAACGCGGCGCCAAGGGCGGCGGCGTTGGAATTAAATATGAAATCTTTATATTCCGGGATACGCGCCCAATTACAATAATCGACAAAAAACCGACCGCCCCCGTTTTCGCCTTTGTAAATGCGGGCATTTGGGTCGGGGTCTGCCATATTGGCATCAACACCAGCGCGCAACACCTCAACCCAATCGGTGAAGACGCCGCGAAGCACCGTCACGCCTTTTTCTTTAAATTCGGTGATTTGGTCATCGCTCA
>JAYOVO010000080.1:0-6840 GCA_038151495.1 Alphaproteobacteria bacterium | reverse complement strand
GTTGGGCCGCTTGGTTGTTTGATCATCTGGCGTCAAATGGCGTTTTTTGGCGATATTCTGGCCGTCAGCAAAATCGATCTCATGATTATTTATGGCGGCGGTGCGTTGATCATGGGGACTATTTTCTGGCAATGGCGACGGCTTTTGGCGGCCATTGTAAGCCCGGAAATTGCCGAGGCTGAGGGGTTATCGCCACAACGCGCCGAGTGGCTATTTATGATTTTAATCGCATTTGTGGTATCAATTTCGCTCAAGCTAGTCGGGGTCTTATTGATCACCGCGTTGATGATTATACCGGCGGCGGCGGCCAGGCGGTTTGGCGGCAGTCCAGAATTAATGGCGGTAATGGCGTCGGTATTCGGTGTCATTGGTAGCGTTGGCGGGTTATATGGATCGGCCTATTTTGACACGCCGTCCGGCCCCTCGATCATTCTGGCCAGCGCGCTTATTTTGGCCATAGTGATGATCCTGCCACGCCCGGTCTATAAGCTGATGATTCGACGAGGCGCCAAATGACACCAAATGAAACTCTGGTTTATAATCTCTTGCGGCAGACCGATACACCGCTAAGCGCATATAGCATTCTGGATGCATTGCGTGATCAGGGCGTACGCGCGCCGCTTCAGGTCTATCGTGCCTTGAATAAATTAATTGAACGCGGTGCGGTGCACCGTATTGAGAGCGTCAATGGCTTTGTGGCGTGCAGCCTGGCCAATTGCGGCGGGCGCGCTGTCAGCATTTTCATGCTTTGTACAAAATGTGAACGGGCGGCCGAGTTCACCGATCCGGCGATTGATCAGAAAATTGATACGCTGGCCCATGAACGTCTATTTGCCGCCGATCATAAAGTGATTGAAATGACCGGGCTGTGCGCATCCTGCCGCGACAGCTAGACATTCAGCAACAGATATTCCCGCTCCCACGGGCTGATCACTTCTAAAAAGGCTTCGGCTTCGGCCCGTTTCACCTCGACAAATAATTTTACGAAATCTTCACCAAGAACCGGGTGCAGGGCTTTGGCACGTTCCAGCGCATCAAGCGCCACGTCAAGATTTCTTGGCAAGGTCTCCAGATCTTCACCGCTTACCTTGCGCGGCCGCGTCGGGCGCCGCTTTTCCTGTAACCCCAACCACACCGACGCCAGCGTTGCGGCGATCGCTAAATACGGGTTGGCATCTGCCCCCGGGATGCGGTTTTCAATCCGGCGACTTTCCGCCCCACCAATCGGCACCCGCAGACCAACAGTGCGGTTATCCATACCCCACGCCAGATTAGCTGGAGAATCTTCAGTGCCGGTGCGGCGGCGGTAACTATTCACATAGGGCGCCATCAATGCCATCGCGCCACTTAAATACCGTTGCATACCGGCAAGCGAATGATAAAAATCATCACTTTCTGAACCATCTTTATTGGCAAAAATATTCTTTCCGGTCTTTTTTGACCTGACAGAACTATGAATATGCATCGCACTGCCGGGCTGTTCCTGCATTGGCTTGGCCATAAATGTGGCATGCAACCCATGGTTGATGGCGGTTTGCCGCACCGTGCGTTTGAATAAAAATGCCTGATCAGCCAATTCCAGCGCATTGCCATGATTAAAATTAATTTCCATTTGCGCGGCACCCGCTTCATGGCTGAGCGTGTCGATATCAAGCCCCTGGACATCACAATGGTCATAGATTTCTTCAAATAGCGGATCAAATTCATTCACCGCATCAATGCCATAGGCCTGTTTGGCTTTTTCCGCCCGGCCCGATCGTCCGGTTGGGGTGATCAACGGACTGTTGGCATCATTGCTTTGCTTAACCAAAAAAAACTCTAATTCCGGCGCAATCACGGGTTCTAAACCGGCATCTTCAAACAACGACAACACACGTTTTAAAACGGCACGCGCCGCAAATGGCACCAAACGTCCATCCTGACTGACCGCATCATGAATGATCTGTGCGGTTGGTTCATCATACCATGGCACCAGCCGGCAGGTATTTGGATCAGGGATCAAAACCACGTCACTGCCAATTTCATTCAAGACATCACTATCGTAATATTCACCAGTCACGGCCTGACCAAACACATATTCAGGAAGCCGCAAGCCGCCAGTATCCTGTGCCGATACAAATTTATTCACCGGCAGAATTTTGCCGCGCGGTATGCCGGAAATATCACTAACCAAACATTCGACTTCGGTGATGGCTTGATCACTCAGCCATTTTTGCATATCGAAAGCCATATTTTACCCTATTTTTCCGGGGGTGTCCCGGAACTCCCCTTTATGTGGTTATTAAATACCAAGGTCTGCCGCGGTCTTATCAAGTGCCATTTTGGCAATGCCGACCGCCTTATCAATATCATCGCGGCCGAATGTCAGAGGCGGTGACATAATCATGCCGTCACGAACCGCCCGCATCATCATCCCCCCGGCAATGGCGTGGTCGCGGCATATGACCCCGACGTCACCAACAGGATCAAACAGAATAGGCCCGGCCTTGTCTTTGACAAGCTCGATTGCCGCCAGCATACCAAAACTACGCACCTCACCAACAAGCGGATGGTCAGCCAGCGGCGCCAGCGACTGGGCCAAATATGGGCCGGTGTCATCACGCACGTTTTCGACCAGCTTTTCATCTTCAATAATCTGCAAATTCGCCAGTGCGACAGCCGCCGCCACTGGATGACCAGAATAGGTAAAGCCATGATAGAATTCACCACCATCGGCAATCAGCTTGTTTGCGACACGGTCACCCACCATCACTGCCGACATTGGCACATAGCCAGATGTCAGCCCTTTGGCTAGTGTCATCATGTCTGGCTTCAGACCATAATAATCACTGGCAAACCAATGACCCGTCCGGCCAAACCCGGTGATCACCTCGTCAACGATGAATAAAATATCATGCGCCCGGCAGATGGCTTCGACCATGTTTAAATAGCCAGCCGGCGGGATGATCACACCGCCTGCCCCCTGAATCGGTTCGGCGATAAATGCCGCCACTTTATCAGCGCCAATTTCAATTATTTTATCTTCAAGCCAACTTGCTGCGGTGGCGGCAAAATCAGCTTCGGACATGTTGCCTTGATGTAAAAATCCATATGGCGGTTTGATATGGACAAACCCCGGTTCATTTGCGGCCTGCTGGTGCATGCCCACCATACCGCCCATGCTTGCCGATAAAATGGTGCTGCCATGATAGCCATATTCACGCCCGATAATCACGCGCTTGTCAGGCTGGCCCTGCAAAGCCCAGAAATGCCGCACCATACGGATGATGGTGTCATTCGCCTCAGAGCCAGAATTTGCGTAAAATACATTGTTCAGCCCATCGGGGGTGAGGGCTGCCAAACGTTCTGACAAGGCGGCAACAGGCTGGTTTGTGGTTTTGAAAAAATTATTATAATAGGGCAAAACTGCCATTTGCTGGCTGGCGGCATCAACAAGCTGTTGGCGGCCATAGCCGACATTCACACACCATAAGCCAGCCATCGCATCCAGAATTTGATGACCATCACTATCGGTGATATAATGGCCATCGGCGTGGGTAATCACCCGCGCACCGCTTTTGCGAATGGCGGCATAATCGGTAAATGGTGCCAGATGATGACGGGCATCTATCTGTTGCCATTCTTGGTTGCGAGTAATTGATGTCATCTTGTTATCCATAATTTTGCTGGCCCCTGATTGCGCCAAAACACGGCACCGGGCACGGGCAAATCATCGCCATTTGATTTTCGCCATAATATACCATAGAGAAAGACAACAAGCTTATAAAATTATTCTGTCTCGCTACCTTGCTAGACACAAAAATAATCACCCCGGAACCGCCGCGATAGCGTTAGCGCGGTTAGGTCATAAAACAGCAAAACAGGACCAATGCTTACCTCTATCTACGCCGATCATGTTGATGCCTTGCCGCCGCTACAGCGTGACCGGCCGGGCCATTGTGATGTTGCCATCATCGGTGGCGGCCTAACTGGGGTCACCGCGGCCTTGCATCTAGCAGAACATGGATATGATGTCGTTTTACTCGAGGCTGAAACCATTGGCAGTGGTGGTTCGGGGCGAAATGGCGGTCATTTATGCCAAGGCTGGCCAAATGATTTTCATCACATCAGCAATCAACTAAACCCACATGACGCCGATCTTGCTTGGCAAGCTGGCATGGCCGCGGTTGATATGGTGGCATCTCGGATCAGCAAACATAACATTGCATGTGAGTTACAATTTGGCTATCTGCACGCCGCCCTGCATCAACGTCATATGACCGAATTACTCGAGATGCAGGATGAATGGTCACGCCGTGGTTACAACCAGTTAACCGCGCTGACCGACCATGCGTCACTTGCCCCCCATATCAATAGCCAGGCCTATTGTGGCGGATTATATGACAGCGGGTCTGGGCAAATACAGCCACTCAAATATTTGATGGGATTGGCACTGGCCGCGCGCGCGGCGGGTGTTGATATTTTGGAACATAGCCGGGTGATCAAAATAGACCGCGGCGCCATGAAAACACTTCACCTTCAAAACGCCCCACAGCTGACAGCCAACCGGGTGCTGTTATGCGGCAATGCCTATCTGACGGATATTGGTCTGCCGGATATGTCGCGGCGGCTGGCACAAGTTACCTCATCGGTTTTGGCCACGACCCCCCTATCCGATAATATGATCCAGCATATTTTGCCAAGCCGCGCCACCGTGGCAGATTGCAACACAGCGCTGAATTACTATCGTATTGATGCCGATAACCGAATGATTTTTGGTGGCCGTGCCAGCTATACCAATGTCAATCTTGGAAATGTTGAAGCAGATTTACGCCGACGCATGGCGGCGGTATTCCCGGTTTTGGTTGACGCAGAAACTGATCGTGTCTGGTCTGGTCGTATTGGCATTACCGTCAACCGAATTCCGCATTTTGGGCGGACTGATGATGATATTTATTTTGTGCAGGGATTTTCTGGTCACGGTGTCGCCCTCACCGGGCTGGCAGGCACCATTTTGGCAAACGCCATTCGGGGTGACGCTGAACAATTTGACGTGATGCAATCATTGCGGCATATGCCATTTCCCGGTGGCATTTTACGCACGCCCGCACTGGCACTTGGCATGGCCTGGTATAAATTACGAGACAGGCTAAAACTATAAATAGGGCTAGAGACGGCCAACTGGTGCGGATGGCGCGCCTTTTTGTTTGGCCAGAACCGCCAACCAGTCATAGGCAACAGATGCCGCAGCTATAGCGGTGATTTCGGCATGGTCATAAGCTGGCGCCACTTCGACAACATCCATACCAATCAACTGCAAGGGTTCAAGCCCGCGGATAAATTCAAGCCCTTGCCAGCTTGCCAAACCACCAGCAACAGGCGTGCCAGTGCCGGGGGCAAAGGCCGGGTCCAGCCCATCAATATCAAATGACAAATAGACAGGCTTGCCAGCCGCCCGCTGACAGACAATATCAATGGCCGCATCAATACCATGACGATGCACCCACGGGCTGGTCAGAATTTCAAACCCATGGTCACTGTCATTATAGGTGCGCAGCCCGATTTGCGTTGATGCCGCAACATCAATAATGCCCTCGGTTGCGGCCCGTGCGAACATGGTTCCGTGATCAAGCCTTGTGCCATCATCCGGCCATGTATCACAATGCGCATCAAACTGAACCAGCGCCACCGGCCCATATTTTTTTGCATGTGCCTTCAACAAAGGATAGCTAACCGAATGATCCCCACCAAAGCTGAGCATTTTTGCACCAGCCCCCACAATCATATCGGCATGGCGCTCGATCGCGGTGAACACGCTTTGTGGGTGATGCGGATCAAGATAACAATCACCATAATCAATGACAGACAAATGATCGAATGGATTAAATCCAAAAGGAAAATGTTTAAGCTCGGCAAGCTGGGTTGACCCGGCCCGAATGGCCCGCGGCCCCAACCGACAGCCGGACCTGTTAGTGACAGCACAATCATAGGGAATGCCGCTGACCACAACATCAACTTTGTCCAGCACCCGGCTATAGCGGCGGCGTGCAAAGCTGAGCGCGCCACCATAGGTCATTTCATGCCATGTTTGCTGATTATCACTCGCCAGAAATGCCTGATCACCTGATGCTGGATCTGTCATATCTATCTCCCTTGCTTATCGCATGTTGTCGGCGATCACCCGGGATTGCCGAACCTGCGGCGCATAAAATAGGCCGCGCTGATCACACTGATCGCCACAATGCCAATCATCACGCTGGCCAATGCGTTAATTTCCGGCGTGACGCCAAGTCGCACTTTTGAAAATACCAGAATAGGCAAGGTCGAACTTCCCGGGCCACTGACAAAACTGGCGATGACAAGATCATCAAAACTCAAGGTAAAGGCGAGAAGCCATGCCGCGATAACGGCTGGCAGAATAACTGGCAAGGTCACGGAAAAAAACACAAATGGCTGGCGCGCGCCAAGGTCACACGCGGCCTCTTCAATCGCCCGGTCAAAATCGCGCAAACGCGCCTGTATCACAACCGCCGCAAAACACATCCCAAAGGTCGCATGCGCAATGATAATTGTGTCCACACCGCGCCCAGCTGGCCAGCCCAACATTGATTCCATGCCAATAAACAATAATAATAGCGATAACCCGGTGACAACTTCTGGCATCACCAATGGCGCACTTGACAAGCCGCTTAACGCCAATCGGCCACGAAAATCACCAAATCTGACAAAGGCAATGGCAATCATCATACCGAAAAAGGTCGCAATCGTTGCGGCCCAAAAGGCAATAAACAGCGACAATCCAAAGGCGTTCAGCAATTGTTCATTCGTGAGCAGGCTTGCATACCATTTTGCCGAAAAGCC
>JAYOVO010000079.1:0-6885 GCA_038151495.1 Alphaproteobacteria bacterium | reverse complement strand
CTCAGGGCTATGGCTCGCCATTATCCTAAACCCAAAAGTGAATGGAAATATTTGCAGTTTATAATAGGAATTATCCTATTTTGCGTCATTTGTCAAGATGATTTTTTTGTTGCTGCCAGATTTTTTGCAATTGGACCATCGCATGCTGCACATCGCGGTGGAGGCTAGACCGGCTGCGCCCTGTTATCATTTCCAGCTTGCGCCAGCGGATTTGACAGGCCCGTGCCCATAGTAATCGTCTGGCTGACAGGGGCAGATCCGCCAAACATAACAATATCCGATCCATTTCATCAATTTGCTGGGATGTCGGCCGACAGATGCCAGCGCGCCGCGTCCCATCGACCACAATATAATTACCCCGAGTCATTTCTGGCCAGCAACTGCGCACCCCGGCTGGCTTGGTGAACGCATCAACTGGCAACGCCGCTAATGTGCGCGCCGCGCGCTGTAAATGCCGCATATCCAACATGGTGTCTGTGTGGCGATCCATAAGACGGCCCCATATTAAGTGTTATGATTTGGTGATTCGATACGAAATGATACTTGGCAAATAAACGATCATAATATAGGATATTTCCTATATTTTGGCAATATCCAAAAGGATAATCCACTATGGCTAAGTCACCCGACCGAACAGCCCAGACAGCGGCGCAACAGGCGGTACGCAAAGCGCTGACAAATGCCACGCCGCCGGTCACGCTGAAACAAGCATCACGCGCCATTGGCATGAATGATGCCTATCTCCAGCAATTTCTGGAACGCGGGACGCCGCGCCAACTGCCCGAAGAATTACGCTATAAACTGGCCAATTTTTTAGGAATCAGTCAGCACAAGCTGGCACCGCGTCACTGGCAGACGGGCATTCACGGGTCTAGCCCAGCCGGGTCACATTTGCGGGCTGTTCCCTTTATTGATGTCAGCGCCAGCGCCGGGGCTGGCAGTGTGATTGACGCTGTCGAGGACCATGCCGTCGAACAATGGCATTTTCCAAAAACATGGCTTCAACAACATGCAAATGGCCAGATTGAGTCGCTGAAATTATTAACCGTCAGCGGAGATTCGATGGCGCCGCGATTGCTTCATGGCGACATTGTGATGATCGACACATTCCAGCGCACCGCGTCACCACCAGGAATCTTTGTACTTCATGATGGGCTTGGCTTGGTGATTAAGCAAATTGAACCCATCCCCAATACCGCACCGGTAACGTTACGCATTTTTTCCGAAAACACGGCCTATAGCGCCTATGACCGGTCAATTGAAGAGGTGCATATTATTGGCCGCGTGGTATGGTTTGCCCGCACTATGTAACCTGTAACCATTGCGCGGTAAGTGGATTACCCCGGCAGATGAACCAATCATTGCATTGATAAAGGAAAGATTATGGCCGCGCGTTCTCGTCGATCGTCTCAAAAAAGAAACCCGCGAAATGAGGGCCGTTTACCCCGCAATGCCGCACCAATTGCCGTCACCATCACGCATATTGGCGGACGCGGTGACGGTGTTGGCACGGTGCGCTATACGCATAATTACCAAGACGCGGAACATAGTGTTTTTGTGCCGGCCAGCCTGCCCGGTGAAAACATCATTGTCCAACCGCTATCAATCAGCAAACAAGGTATAAAGGCGCGTATTCTTGAGCTAAATACTACCGCACCATCGCGCCAGACCCCGCAATGCAATGCATTTCCAGCATGTGGCGGTTGCAGCTTTCAACATTGGTCACCAGCAGAAATTGAAGCATGGAAACATCAGCTCGTTGCCACCCATCTTGAACGCGCTCATGTCAGCACCGCTTCCATCCGCCCGGCTCTGACATCACCAGCAAAAAGCCGCCGCCGTGCCAGCTTTCACATCAAACGTCTTGCCGACACAGCCGTGGTAGGTTTCCATGAACGCATGGGGACGCATATTATAGACCCAGATGGGTGCACCATTATCGACCCGCGTCTTGCCAGTTTGAAAACGGCTTTGGTCGAATTTTCCTTGGCGCATCTGCCAATTGGCGCCACGCTTGAGGCACAGGCAAACCTGCTGGCAAAAGAGGATGGCGCGCCCCATACCGGCCTTTGTCTTTATCTGCAGAATAAGGCCGCACAGCCGCTATGGACCGCAGACCTACAGCGCGCATTATGTGGGTGGGCGGCGACCCAGCGGCTTGCCAGATTATCAATTGATGACCATGACAGCCCTTTGACCCTCTACGCACCGACCCAACCACGGATAAAATTTGGTACGATTGACGTGACCCCACCACCCGGTGCGTTTCTGCAGGCCACCGAGCATGGTGAACACAGCCTGCAACAAGCAGTTGCCGAAATACTGGCGGGTCATAATTATATTGCTGATCTGTTTGCTGGGTGCGGCACCCTCAGCCTACCGCTGATCAACCAACTTTCAGGCCTGCTGGCGGTTGAGTCAGATATCGCCGCCTTGACGGCTTTAAAAGCTGGTGTTGACGCATCTGGCCATGGCGGCCGACTTACAACGCAAGATCGCAATCTTTTTGATGCACCGTTACTGCCCGAAGAATTAGCCAAAACAACCGGCGTTATATTAGACCCGCCGCGAAGTGGCGCCCTTGCCCAGTGCCAACAGCTTGGCCATGCAGATGTCGCCACCATTGCCATGGTGTCTTGCAATCCGGCCAGCTTTGCCAGAGATGCCGCCTGTTTGACCGCCGCTGGCTATAGGTTGGACTGGGTTCAGCCGGTTGATCAATTCAGCTATAGTAATCATCTTGAACTGGTGGGGGCCTTTTCCCGCTAGGCTGGAGACGATAATACAAGGTAGGCTGTCATGCAGAAAAGATCGCTGACAATACATGGACACCGCACCAGCATTTCGCTGGAAGAACCATTTTGGATGGCGTTGAATGACATTGCCAAAGCCCGTCAACAATCAGTGGCCAGCCTTGTGCAAATGATTGATAAAGAGCGCGTTGGCGGCCTGTCATCGGCGATACGTGTGTTTATACTGGCCGAATTACGACATCAGCTTGCCGCCAGCACAACAACCAAGACCAGCCAGATCTTTTAAATAGAGACAGGGCCAATTCAAGGGACATAGTATGCATATCGCCATTTTGGAAGCTGGACGCACCAATCCGGACATGCCAGCAGAATTTCATCATTACCCAGATATGTTTGAAACACTGTTTGCAGACCAGCCAAACAGCGCTGATTTCCGTTTTTCAATCGTGCCAGTGATTGATGATGTGTTTCCGCAAGCGGTGGATGATTATGATGGCTATCTGGTCACTGGATCGGCCTATGGGGTTTATGATGATGCCCCTTTTATTCCAAAATTAATGGCGTTTATCCGCGATATTTTTGCCGCTGGTAAACCACTTGTCGGGGTTTGTTTTGGTCATCAAATTGTCGCGCATGCGCTTGGTGGGCATGCGGCGAAATTTGATGGTGGCTGGGGCATCGGCACCATGCCGATCAAGATGGTTGGCAAAGCTGACTGGATCCCCGCCGATATCGACCAGCTTGACCTTATCCATGTGCATCAAGATCAGGTCATAACATTACCACCAGACGCGGTTAGGCTTGCCCAGTCAGATTTTTGCCAAAACGCTGCCTTTGCCATTGGCAAACAGGTGTTTGCGATACAGGGACATCCAGAATTTACCCCCGCCTACACCAATGCGCTTATTGACATCCGCGAAGATAAAATAGGCAAAGAGCGTGCCGCAACTGCCCGTATTTCACTTCAAAAGCCGCATGATGGCCGCCAAGTTGGAGGCTGGATACTTGATTTTTTTGCCGCCCATGACCAGGCCGCATAACCCATTTTGCAGGTTCTGTTGTCAGTAACGATGGATAAAACAGCATGACACTTGTTATCGGCTTGGATACTGGCGGCACCTATACCGATGCGGCGCTTCTTGATGCGGCTGGTGGGCGCGTTTTGGCAACAGGCAAATCCCTGACAACTCGTGATGATTTATCCATCGGCCTTGGCGGGGCCATTGCCAAAATTCTGCACGCCTTTGATGGCCCAGCATCGGATATTGGCATGGTGTCATTGTCAACAACCTTGGCAACAAATGCGGTTGTCGAAGGGGTTGGTGGGCGCGTTGGCCTGTTTATGATTGGCTTTGATGAAAAGGCGCTGGAACGTGCCGATTTGGCACGGGCGATTGGCCAAGACCCAGTGGCGTTTATCACCGGCGGACATCGTGCTGATGGCGGCCAGCAAGACCCGTTTGATAGCGCCGCCCTTGCCAAAGCCGCCACCGCAATGGCGGCTGATGTTTCGGCATTTGCTGTTGCCGCGCATTTTGCAACGCGCAATCCAGCCCATGAAATTGCCGCGCGTGATATCTTGCGCGAAACAACCGGGCTGCCTGTGACCTGCAGCCATGAATTATCATCGGCACTTGGTGGGCCGCGCCGCGCCTTGACCGCGGTTTTGAATGCTCGGCTGGTCAATCTTTTGGAACGGCTGATTGCCGCGACGGAAACCATTATGAAACAGCAGGGTCTTGCCTGCCCGTTGATGGTGGTCAAGGGAGACGGGTCGCTACTTGAATCCGGTTTTGCCCGCACCCGCCCAGTTGAAACGGTTTTGTCAGGCCCAGCGGCAAGCCTGTCCGGTGCGGCGTTTTTGGCTGGTACTGATAGCGCTTTGGTGGCTGATATTGGCGGCACAACAACAGATATCGCCTTTTTGCATAATGGCGCCCCGCGGTTGAAATCAGAAGGCGCTTATGTCGGTGGCTGGCAAACCATGGTTGAGGCGGCTGAAATCAGAACATGTGGGCTTGGCGGCGATAGCGAGGTCACGCATGTTGCACGCGGGCGTATAAGCGGGCTGAATTTAGGGCCGCGGCGGGCTGTGCCGCTGTCGCTTATGGCGCTGACCCACCCACAAATCAAACAGCAGATGCAGGCCCAATTAGACTTGCCAGTGCCAACCATCACCGATGGGCGATTTGTCTTTCCGATCATGCCAGATGGTGTGCCAAATTGGCTGACCCGGTCCGAATCCAGACTGGCCGAAAAAGCCCTAGATCGCGGCCCATCGGCCATTCCCGACCTGGCGGCGACACAGCTTGCACTTGGCGCGGTTGATAGATTGATCAGCCGCGGCCTGTTGGGCCTTGCCGCCTTTACCCCAACAGATGCCACCCATGTGACCGGTGATTTTACCGAATTTGACAGTGACGCCGCGTGGCTTGGTGCCAAGCTGATGGCGCGGCAACGAAACGGGCTTGGCAACCCAACAGCAATTGATGCAGAAACCGTGGCCAGCATGACCCTTGCTGAACTCCACCGCCGATCGGCAATCGCGCTGATGGATGCGGCGCTGGCCCATCAAGGCGCCGGGGAAAATATGGTCAGCCAGAACCCTCTATTGATCAACAGCTTTACCAAAAAAGCTGATGATGACAGCCTTGTCACAATCTCTATGCGGCTTGGTACAAAGCTGGCGGCGCTTGGCGCATCAGCCGCCACACATTACCCGCATGTCGCGGGTTTGCTTGATATTGATCTGGCAGTACCGACCCATGCCGAAGTCGCAGGCGCCGTTGGTGCCGCGGTTGGGTCTGTCCGCCAGCGGGTGATGATTACCGTTACCCAGCCAACTGAAGGCAAATTCCGCGTGCATCTGCCGCAAGGCCCGGCCGATTTTGGCGTTATGGACGAGGCATTGGACAAAGCCCGTGAAGCGGCCAAACAGCTGGCCACATCCCGCGCGTTAAGCGCTGGTGCCACCACGGTCGAGGTTGAGTTGACCGAACAGATCAAATTGGTGCCGTTGGCATCAAACAAAGATATGTTTATCGAAGCCACCATTCAGGCGGCGGCCACAGGCACCCCGCAATAGCCGAGGCGGCGCATCAGCTAAAAAATGCGTTGTTGCATGGTGTTGCAATCAGCGGCAAAGGTTTTTGATTGGCTATAGCGTTTTTTGATGCTTCGCAAAGCGCCCTCTGGCTTGACCTCGCGCACCTGATGATCATGCCATGAAATGTTTATATAGCCAGAAAATCGGTTCAGCCGCAGACTCATCACATGAAGCGATTCTGGGGTGAGTGCCAGCGGGTCATCGCCAACCAGCGCATTCACCATTTTGCCCCGCGATTCGGTTTGTTCGATCACAAGTTCATCTTCGGTAGAGGTAAACACCGTCATCCGGCCATCATCACTTGATCGAGGGTGCGGCATCAGGTCAATGGCGGCCAAGCGGGTGCTACGTTCAAATGGCAACAATTTGACCCGCCGCACGGCAAACTCATCGGCCTCTACCGACAGATATAATGCCCCGTCAAATTGGTCGGTTTTGGTTGGCCCCTGCATAGTAGAGCTTGTCATAAACTCGCCATCACAGACCAGAAATACGGTTTTGGCAAAAGCCGGGCCCGCCAGAAAAGACTGGCCGATCAATAACAGGCCAGTTAAAGACATGACAGGCAAAGACATGCCAGGCAAAAACAAGGCACAAAGCGCGCGGCGCGCACCGCCTGCCGCCAGTCTGTGGGGTCGCCATATCTGCATAGGAAATGCGCCTCTCTGGTTAGATTAGCGACAATTTAATTAGATTAATATTTTTGACCAAATCAATGTAGGTCACGCATGGCGCGTGCCATAAATTTTCACAGCAGTTTTGTGATCGCTCTTATCTGTTTGAGATGCCGCAGATTTGCCTTGCGCCGCCTCAACTGGCAAGGTTTTAAAAAATTGTGGCTATCATAGCCAGTCATCAGGTTCCATTTCGTTTTCGGTCGCACCCGAAACCGCCTTGCTGGGGGAACCGATGACCAAACACAATGCCCATCTCACATTTCCATTAAAAATTAAATTGTTGCTGGTTGTGGCGGTTGTTTTGCAACCTGCCATGGCGGGTGATTTTGATAAAGGCATGACCGCCTAT
>JAYOVO010000078.1:0-6915 GCA_038151495.1 Alphaproteobacteria bacterium | reverse complement strand
GTCAATGTGGCGCGCGCCGCCAACATGGTGATGCCAATCATCATGAGTGGCAATGCCAACAGCTGATAAAGATGCATGCGGTGGGCGGTTGCCGGTATGCCAGCATGTTCGAGAGATAGGATAAAATCTGGCAATTGAAAAATCGACAAGGCACGGGGTGACAAGCTGGATCGTTGCAAATTCAGCGCACCAAGGCCCGTTGGTAAAATGATATTACCAAGAATTCTTTCTGAACCATTGTTTCGCCAACTGACCGCATTTTCAACCATCCAGCCGTTTTTTGTTAATTGGCTGGAGTCAGCTTTGATAACACGGCGTAAATTTGACGTTTCGTTAAATTCATAAATGATTGGATTTAGGATTCGCGATGTGTCAGCGTCCAATGTCTCACCGCGGAAAATCAACCGGCTATCCGGCAGGTTGTCACGAATCCAAATGCCACTTTCAGATACCGCCAGATCATTTTTATCGGTACCAAAAATTTCGGCCATTTTTGCCTCATAGGCAAGCGAAGTGACCGCACCAATTGGATTGATCACGGTGATGAATCCCATGCCAACCATAAAACTGGCAAATAATGCCGGGCCTAGCGCGGCCCAGATTGATTGCCCAAACCCACGCACAGCAACAAATTCATTGCTACGGTTCCATGATGAAAAACACAACATGGCCCCAGTCAAAACGGCAAAGGGTAAAATCATATGCATGACATTCGGGATATTTAACGCGGCCATACCAACATAATTTATGTCTGGAACGGTGCGTGTCAAAACGCTCACCCGGCGCACAAGCTCGATGGTCTGGATCAGACTGATGATTGACACCAGACCAAACAAGCAAAGACACACCCAGCCAGCAAAACGCAGAGCAAAATAGCGAAACAAAGTGCCAAATGGTGCAAACTGGCTCATGTCTGCACCCCTAATGCTGGGGTTTTTGGACTGATCAGATGCCAGCCAGCAAAGCCAATCGGTATCACAATGCTAAGATAAATTAACGGCCAGAATGCCGCCTGATTACTGGTCCAGCCGCGGGTCATCACCACGCAAATAATAACAAGCACACAGGCACTCACATTGGCCATGACGCGTTTCGACCATAAATCCCGGCGGATTTGCCCTTTCAAGATCAATGCGGCAGATAACATCGTCAATGCAAGGCCAAGCCAAGGTGAGGCTATCCGGTAATGGGCTTCGGCATGGCGTTGGAGATAATATTTCGGTGAGGTAGCGAGATCGGGTGATAGCAAGTTACGGATGCTATCTTCATTCATATCAATCGATTGACGTTCGGTCGGCTGGTCATTTTTTTGTGTGATTGACAAAGAATAGCTATCAAAAAGCAGGACAGCGCCCGTTTGCCCTTCATCATCGCCCTCGGAGCGTTCGCCATTTTGCAATATCAGCGTCGGCACACCATCCCGATCGACGAATTTGCCAGTTTCAGCCGTCATTGTGATCACCCGGTCATCGGTGCGTGCGTCATGGATAAAAATATCCTGCAGTATGTCATTGTCGCCCCGCTTGCCGATAAACATCGTCAAGTCATCAACAATTTCAATAAACACGCCCTCGCGCAACAAAACCGTGGGAATGCTATGACGCAGTTTGAATTGCAGGTTCTTATATGTTTGAAATGAATTTGGCAGGATATAAACCGAATTGACGGTTAAAAATGCAGATAGGACCAAACCTAATGCAATTGGGGCCTTTGCAAGTTGAAACGGGCTGAGTCCAACCGCTTGCATAACGGTGAGTTCACGGTCTGCAAGAATACGGCTAAACACCCAATTCACTGCAATAAATCCTGATATTGGTACGGTGATCATCAGCCATAGCGGCATGGCCGCGACCGACATCGCAAAAAATTCCCCCACCGAGGCGCCTTTATCCACCACAAATTCCAGCAATCGAATGCTTTGAAACAGCCAAATGATGCTGATCAGCACCGTGATCAGGGCCATACAAGTCCGAAATAGCTGGTTGAAAATATACAGATTAAACTGCATTAATGTCCTCGTTGGTTTGCCATCCCGTCCATACCACATTCTTGCCAGTTATGGCAAAACCATATGTGATGCGGAGATGGATTGACAGCCGGGTGATCAGCCCTATTTACTGGCCGAAAGCCTGACAAAATTTTAGATCCAGATATAGAGAGTGACATGCCTACAAAATTACAGCTTAGCTTTGCCGCAGATGCCCCAAAAGGCGACGTCATAACGATTTGTCTTATTGGTAAGGGGGGGCAGATTGTCCCTAGTCTTGATCAAGATGTTGCCGCCTATCTGATTGATGCAATGGCGGCGCTGAAATTTACTGGTGCTGCTGGTAAAACCATGCTTGCCTATCATGATCGGACAAGTTACCTGCTGGTCGGTATTGGGGCCGTGTTGGACGCTGGTACAGCCGCTGAAAATCTGGGCGGCCAGTTGTTTTCAGCCCTTGCAGAAACCAAAGCCAAACGTGGTTGGCTGTCTGACCATCAGCTTGACGATGCTGTGCTGGCTGATATCTGTTTTGGGGCAGAGCTGGCGTCCTATCATTTCGATAAATATTTTACCGATAATAAATCAGATGATTTGCAGGTGCAGCTTACCGTCGGGGGACAAGGTCTGCAGGCAGATAGCCCGCTGATGGCTGACCGTAAAGCGCTTGCGAATGGCGTATTTGTGGCCCGCGATTTGGTGTTTGAACCGGCAAATAAATTATTTCCCGAATCATTCGCATCGCGCTGTAGCCAACTGAAAGATCTTGGCCTTGAGGTGGAAATTCTGGATGAAGCCGCGATGGAAAAGCTGGGCATGGGGGCGTTGCTTGGCGTTGGTCAAGGAAGCCGGCGGGAGTCACGTCTGGTGGTGATGAATTGGCGTGGTGGCGGGGATGAAGCGCCGCTGGCACTTGTTGGCAAGGGGGTGACGTTTGATACTGGCGGCATCTCTTTGAAACCAGCCAAAGGCATGGAAGATATGAAGTGGGATATGGGCGGTGCGGCGGCGGTGACCGGCGCAATGGCCGCCATTGCCGGTCGCAAAATCAACAAGAATGTTGTTGGGGTGATTGGATTGGTTGAAAATATGCCTGATGGCAACGCCCAGCGCCCGGGTGATGTTGTAACAGCGATGTCTGGCAAAACCATAGAAGTGATCAATACCGATGCCGAAGGCCGGTTGGTGCTGGCTGATGCCCTGCATTATACTGAAACCCGTTTCAAACCGCGGATGATGGTTAATCTGGCAACGCTTACCGGGGCGATTATTGTGTCACTGGGCAAGGAATTTGGCGGGATGTTCACCAATAGCAATGGGTTGGCTGAGCAATTGCGCGCGGCTGGTGAACGCACCGCAGAACCAGTCTGGCATATGCCAATGGGGGCGGCGTATGACAAAATGCTTAAATCACATATCGCTGATATGAAAAATATTGGTGGGCCTTATGGCGGCGCCATCACAGCCGCGTGTTTTTTGGCTAAATTTGTCAATGATACACCATGGGCGCATCTGGATATTGCTGGCAAAGCTTGGTCGGATAAAGCCACAGCAACAGTCCCGAAAGGCGGAACCGGATATGGTGTAAGGCTGCTGAACCAGTTGATCGATAATTGGCAGGATGTGAGCCGTGATAGCGATGATTCCGCGGCAGATGGTGACGCAGACTAGGCGGCGGGTGTGATGCTGCATATCGGGTTTTACCAACTTGGCGACGCCAGTGTGAATGATGCGGTGTTGATGCTTGTGCAAAAGGCACGTGGCACGGGCAAAAAGATGCTTATTTTTTGCCCAAACCCGGCCGCGGCGGCGATTGATGATGCGTTGTGGAGCCATGATCAAAATAGCTGGTTGCCACATGGCCTGGATGCGGCGCCGGGGGCCGAACTGGCATCGGTGTGGGTGTGCAGTGATATGACCAGCAATCCCATCGACGCGGATTATGTGATGCTGTTGCACGGGGCAGAGCCTGATAGCTGGGCCGGGTTTGAACGCGGGTTTGTGGTCTTTGATGGGAAATCAGACGCGCAGCTACAACAGGCCCGGTCACAATGGCAAAAATGGAAATCGCAGTCTGAAACTGAACTGGCTTATTTTGCGCAAACTGCTGGTGGCGGTTGGGAAAAAAAAGCCTGACCATACGTCGATATGGTGGCCATTTTGGTCTTTGAACCCCAATATAAATTTCTGCAACCTGCCACGATTAGGGGTTGTCTATGCCGGCCTGCTTGCCGTATTAAGACGTCTCAATTTTGGCTTTCAATCTGGGTTGGCACAAGGTCGGCCGGGCCCATAAATCAAAGGATGCATAATGGCTATCGAAAGAACCTTCTCAATCATCAAACCCGATGCAACACGCCGTAACCTTACCGGTCAAATCAATGCCCGGCTCGAAGCTGCTGGTCTTCGTATTGTTGGACAAAAACGCAAACAACTAACCGAAGCCGAAGCCAAGGCATTTTATGCGGTGCATGCAGAACGCCCATTTTACAATGATCTGGTTGCCTTCATGACATCTGGCCCGGTGGTTTTGCAGGTGCTAGAGGGTGAAAATGCTGTTGCCGCCAATCGTGAAGTGATGGGCGCAACCAACCCGGCTGATGCGGCTGATGGCACGATCCGCAAAGATTTTGCTGAATCTATCGAAGCAAATTCGGTGCATGGGTCAGATAGCCCAGAAAATGCGGCTATTGAAATCAGCTATTTCTTTGCGGGCTGTGAAATCACATCATAACGCGTGACAATCTTGTCACTGCATTAGACTTGTAACCATCACAATAAAAAAGGCGGGTTAATCCCGCCTTTTGCTGTCTATGGCCGCCGGTTTTATACCAGCGTGACTGCCATGATCACCAATGTGAAAATAATAGCAACAATGCAAATTTTGGACGCAAACATCACATTTTCATAAACTTTTAAATGTTGTTTGGCCTGCTTATCAAATGAACTTGTATCCATTTCTTGGCGCTCCCCTGTAAATTCCGTAGGTACAGCACGAGCATTCAAATACCGTGCCGCGTCTCATAGACGATATATGGCCGAAATGACGGCGCAAATCAACTAGCAAAACAACTGACAAATCGTCGTGACATATCAGCGTCATCACTTTCTAGGGCGGGGTTGACTGGATGTGACTGGGGCTGTCACGGCCATTTCAGCGCTTTGGCCAGATCATGGCGGCTATCCGCAGATGCCGATTGCAGGGCGCGGTCTGGGTTATGCCATGTCACCCGGTCTGCAACAAGGGTCAGATGACCTTCGCATAGGCATTTCAACACAAAGGGGTAAAGACGGTGTTCAAGCTGTAACACGCGCGCGGCCAGACGATCTGCATCATCTTCTGGCAAGATTGACAGTTGTGCTTGAAGAATAACGGGGCCGTCGTCAAGTTCTGCCGTTACAAGATGAACCGTGGCACCATGGTATTTTACCTTTGCTTCAATCGCGCGCTGATGGGTGTCCAGGCCCTTAAAATCAGGCAGTAATGACGGATGAATATTGATCAGTCTACCAGCAAATGCGGTGGTGAAATCAGCACCGAGAATGGCCATATAACCCGCTAAAAACACATAATCAGCAGATGATGACGTGATGGCATCATGGATGGCCCGATCATGGTTATGCCGAGTTGAAAAATTTTGTCGTTCAATCACTTTTGTTTGAATGCCCAAATTGGCCGCATGGGTGATGCCCGCACAATGCTGGTTACTGATCACAATGGCGATGTGTGCGTTAAGCTGGTCTGCCGCAATCGCTTCGGCAAGTTTAATCATATTGCTGCCGCGGCCGGAAATGAGGACGGCAAGCTGTAGCATTACCGCCCCAGCCAGCTATCGCTCTGATCAAGTACGACAGCGCTGTCAGTGGCACGGTTGGTCAATTTTCCAGCTATCCACGCATCAGGCTCTGGGCCATTTTGCAACGCGATTAAAACGTCATCAGATTTGTTGCTATCAACAAAAATCAGCAGACCAATACCGCAATTAAATGTGCGTGCTAATTCCTGTATCTCCATCGCGCCTTGATCACGCAACCAACTAAAAATAGGTGGCAACGGCCGGGCCGCACAATCGATATGCAATGCCAGATCATCATCATAGACGCGGGGCGGATTTTCTATTAAGCCGCCGCCGGTGACATGGACAATGCCATTGACCCCACCTGTTTGCAACGCGATGGCCGCGGCTTGTTGATAAATCCGGGTTGGCGCCATGACGGCGTCACCCAATGTTGCCGCAGTGCTGTCAAAAGGGGGTGCCGCGTCAAGGGCGGCCCCGGACAATTCGATAATTTTTCGGACCAAGGAATAGCCATTTGAATGCACGCCTGATGATGGCAAGGCGATCGCGATATCACCTGCCTTTGGCTGGCCGGGGGCGAGCAAACTGCCGCGTTCGGCGGCGCCAACACAAAACCCGGCCAGATCATAACTGCCAGCCGGATACATGCCGGGCATTTCAGCTGTTTCACCGCCGATGAGCGCACAATCTGCCAAAAGACAGCCATCGGCAATGCCCGCGATAACTTCGGTTGCCATGCCCCGATCCAGCTTTCCAGTTGCAAAATAATCGAGAAAAAACAGAGGCATTGCACCTTGAGCCAGAATGTCGTTTGCACACATGGCCACCAAATCAATGCCAATGCCGCGGTGCAACCCGGTTTGTTTGGCAAGTTCAAGCTTGGTACCAACACCATCAGTCGCGGCGACCAGAACCGGGTCGGTAAAACCGGCCGCTTTCAGGTCAAATAAACCGCCAAATCCGCCAAGGCTGGAATCTGCGCCGGCACGCCGTGTACGTTTGGCATGGGGGGCAATATCACCAATCAGCGCATCACCAGCATCAATATCGACACCAGCATCACTATATTTTAAGGGTTTTGGTTGTTTTTGTCGGTTAGACATGCTGGCCTCAATCGATAGGAGTGAT
>JAYOVO010000077.1:0-6932 GCA_038151495.1 Alphaproteobacteria bacterium | reverse complement strand
AAAAAAACCGTGATCGGCCATTGACCTTGGGCGCGGCTGGTGCTAGCTTCCGCGCTCATATTTCACCAACAGGCCCTTGGCCGTTGTATCAGGAGCTTTAATTATGAAAGTCGCCAGCTCTTTAAAGACGCTGAAATCGCGCGATCGTAACTGTCAGGTAGTGCGTCGTCGCGGCCGTCTTTACGTGATCAACAAAAAGAACCCTCGGTTAAAAGCACGCCAGGGCTAATGCCCCCTTGCCGCGCGTTTTGATGCGGCGGCGGATCATCTTTGTAAAATAACGGCCGGTTTCCCGGCCGTTTTTTATTGGGTTGATGATATTCGACCTGACAAGTGACAAACCGTCGTCAGCTTGATAAAGATTTGCCAACAACCCAGCTTTGCGGCATTTTTTTCAAATAGCCGGGAAAACTGGCCAAAGCCGATAAAAACGGAGATGACATAATGCAGATGCCGGAACCAGACCAGCAAATCATCGCCCGCCGCGAGTCAATTTGCGCGGCTTTGGGTAAATTGGTACCAGCAGGGTCGGTGGTGTCATCCGAAGAAGGCCGCCGGGCCTATGATGCAGATGGGCTGTCGGCCTATCGGCAATTGCCGCTGGCGGTGATATTGCCAGAAACCGTTGAACAGCTTGCCGCGGTGATGAAATTTTGCCATGCAGAGGGGATCAAAGTGGTGCCGCGTGGTGCGGGTACATCCCTTTCTGGCGGGGCCTTGCCGTTGGCAGATGCGGTGCTGATCGGGCTTGGGAAATTTAATCGCATTCTGGACATAGATTATGCCAATAGATGTGTTGTGGCCCAGCCGGGCGTGACCAATCTGGCCATTACCCATGCGGTACAGGGCAATGGGTTTTATTATGCCCCCGACCCATCAAGCCAGATTGCCTGTTCGGTTGGCGGCAATGTGGCGGAAAATTCCGGCGGGGTGCATTGCCTGAAATATGGGCTGACGACGAATAATCTGCTTGGCATTGAACTTGTCACAATTGAGGGGGATGTGTTGCGGCTTGGCGGCAAGCATCTGGATTCGGGTGATTATGATCTGATGGGGGTGATGACCGGGTCTGAAGGTCTGTTGGGGATTGTCAGCGAGGTCACTTTGCGAATCCTGCAAAAGCCAGCAACACAACGTGCGCTTCTGGTTGGCTTTGATGATACCGCCGCCGCCGCGACCGCGGTGGGGGATGTCATTGGCGCCGGTATTATTCCAGCTGGCATGGAAATGATGGATGGTCTGGCGATCAATGCGGCAGAAGATTTTGTGCATGCTGGCTATCCGCGTGACGCCGCGGCCCTGATTATTGTCGAGCTTGACGGGCCAGAGGTAGAGGTGGATGCGCTGATCGATCGGGTGGCTGGCATTATGAATAAGGCCGGGGCGTCCTCTATCAAAATCAGCACATCAGAAGAAGAACGCAATTTATTTTGGGCGGGGCGCAAATCTGCATTTCCTGCGGTGGGGCGGATTTCGCCAGACTATTTGTGTATGGATGGCACCATCCCGCGCCGCCGTTTGCCAGATATGATGGTGTTGATGGCAACGCTCAGCCAGAAATACGGTCTTCGGGTTGCGAATGTGTTTCATGCTGGTGACGGCAATTTGCACCCGCTTATTTTGTTTGATGCAAACCAGCCCGGGGAATTGCAACGGGCCGAAGATTTTGGCGCCGATATTTTGCGGGGCTGTGTCGAGATGGGCGGTGTGTTAACTGGCGAACATGGGGTTGGTGTTGAAAAACGTGATCTCATGCCCATTCAGTTCACCGAAGATGATATGAAACAGCAACAGCGTTTGAAATGTGCGTTTGATGCGGATCATCTTTTAAACCCCGGCAAAGTATTTCCGCATTTGCATCGGTGCGCCGAACTTGGCCGGCTTCACGTCCATAAAGGAAATATGCCATTTCCTGATTTGCCGCGGTTTTAAATTGAACCGCCAGCAAAGCATAAAGGACAGATAATCATGCCAAAAATTCAAAATCTTGATGATGCGGCCGCGGTGATTATCGATGCCCAGCAGAACAAGCGCCGGTTAGAACTGCGCGGGCTTGGCACAAAAACCGCGCTTGGCAACCAGCCTGAATATGATGATTGTCTGGATGTCAGCGCGATGCAGGGGATCATTGATTACCAACCAGAAGAATTGGTGCTAACCGTCAGGGCCGGAACCGCATTGTCAGCGATAGAGGCGGAGCTGGCAAAAGCCAATCAAATGCTGGCCTTTGAACCGGCCGATTTATCTGGGATTTTGGCCAGCAAATCCACTGGAACAATTGGCGGTGTTTTGGCCACAAACCTGTCGGGGCCACGGCGGCTGACAGCTGGTGCGGCGCGTGATTTTTTGTTGGGGTTTGATGCGGTTTCTGGACGCGGCGAACGGTTTAAATCAGGCGGCCGGGTGATGAAAAATGTCACCGGATATGATCTGTCAAAATTGATCTGCGGGTCTTATGGCACATTGGCGGTGGTTGATGAGGTCACGATCAAAACATTGCCCCGGCCAGAAACCAGCTTGTCATTGCTGTTTGGTTGCGACGATATGAAATCTGCTGTTGCACAAATTGCCGCTATTTTCGCCAGCCCGCACGAACCCGGCGCCGCCGCTATTCTGCCGCAAAGCGTCGCGGCGACCGCTGGTCTTGATATGGCCGCGGCGATGATTGTGGTGATCAGGCTGGAAGGCATTGCATTGTCGGTAGAGGATCGGGCGGCGCATTTGCGTCATATGGGACGGCGCGATAGGGGCGGTGTTGTTGGCACATTGCCGCAAGCGGCCAGCGAAGCATTATGGGCGCGAATCCGCGATGTTGATTTGCTGGCACATACCAGCGGCGATATATGGAAATTATCCTGCGCACCAGCATCTGCACCAGCCATTGTGGCGGCAATGGAATCGTCTTTTGAAACCACATTCTATGCCGATTGGGCTGGGGGGCTATTGTGGTTTGCCGGGCCATCAGGGGCGGAATTTGGCACCGCGCTACGGGCCGCATTGATGACCCATGGTGGGGGCCATGCCCAGTTGCTGTGTGATCGCGCGATGAGCAAAACAAACGTGCCGGTTTTCCAACCTCTGCCGCCAGCACAAGCCAGCTTGACCAAACGCGTCAAAGCGGCGTTTGATCCCCTTGGCGTGTTGAATTTTGGCCGTATGCACAATGGTATCTAGGACAAGATAAGATGCAGACCCATTTTACCGAAGCCCAGCTTGCAGACCCGCTTATCCGTGAAGGTGACGCCATTTTACGTAAATGTGTGCATTGCGGGTTTTGCACGGCGACCTGTCCGACCTTTGTGATCACCGGTGATGAACGCGATAGCCCGCGTGGCCGAATCTGGATGCTGCGTGAGGTGTTGGAACGCCCGGAAACTGCATCTGAAGATACCAGTTACCATATTGACCGCTGTCTTGGCTGTTTGTCCTGTACAACGACCTGTCCATCCGGGGTTGATTATGCCCATCTTTTGGATATAGGCCGTGAAAAGCTTGATCATTTGGTGCCGCGCAAAACAACGGACAGGCTGATGCGGCGGATGTTGGCAGCGATCATTCCGCATGCGCCAAAATTTCGGATGATGATGCGTCTGGCCAATCTGGGCCGGCTGTTTTCATTTGTCATGCCGCAAATGATGCGTGTCGCCATGCAGAAATTGCCGCGGCATGTCCCTCAGCTAGACCCGGTTGGCAGTAAAACAGAACAATTTGCCGCAACTTCATCTTCAAACGCACCTTATGCCACGGTGCCGGTCAAACGGGTGATTTTATTGGCAGGATGCGCCCAGCGCGCGTTAGACCCAGACATTAATGCCAGCACCATCCGTGTGTTAAACCGGCTTGGCGTAGAGGTGATTGTGCGCAAAGAAGCACATTGTTGTGGGGCATTGGCCCATCATATTGGCGAAACCAAAAAAGCCGATGCCGCGATGCGTGCCGCCATATATGCGTGGCACGAAGAAATCACTGCTGGTGCGATTGATGCGATTATTGTCAATGCGTCTGGGTGCGGCACGATGGTCAAGGATTATGGCCATCTGATGCGGCATGATGTGGAAATGGCGCCATTGGCGGCGGCCATTTCGGCAAAGGCCAAAGATGTATCTGAACTGCTGGCCGAACTTGATCTTGCGTCAATTCTGCAACCGCAAATCACCAGCGGATGTGGCACCATCGCTTATCATTCGGCTTGTTCCCTTCAGCATGGACAGAAAATCCATGATTTGCCGCTGGCATTGCTCCGGCAAGCTGGCTTTGATGTGGTGCAACCGGTCAACGGGCATTTATGTTGTGGGTCTGCTGGCGTTTACAATATTTTACAGCCAGCCATGGCCAGCGAACTGCAACAGCGTAAATTGACAAGCTTGCAAGATACCGGGGCGATTGCGGTGGCGGCTGGTAATATCGGCTGTATCACACAGCTCAACAGCGGCGCGATTCCCGTGCGCCATACGATCCAGTTTATTGACTGGGCCAGCGGTGGGCCGCAACCAATCTAAGCTGGTTATTTTAGCTTAGATCAAAAAAATCATTGCCTTTGTCATCGGTGATGATAAAGGCCGGGAAATTTTCAACCTCAATACGCCATACCGCTTCCATGCCCAATTCTGGATATTCCAAGACTTCGACTTTTTTGATCGATTCCAGGGCAAGTTTTGCGGCAACACCGCCAATGGAACCAAGATAAAATCCGCCATGCTGTTTGCATGACTCGCGCACAATGCGGGATCTGTTCCCTTTGGCAAGCATCACCATTGACCCGCCAGCCGCCTGAAATGTCGGCACATAGGAATCCATCCGGCCAGCCGTTGTCGGGCCAAATGACCCTGACGGCATGCCTTCGGGTGTTTTTGCCGGGCCTGCATAGTAAACTGGGTGATCCTTGAAATAATCGGGCAATTTGCCTTCATCATTCAGCCGTTCCAAAAGCTTGGCGTGGGCAATGTCGCGCGCCACGATCAACGGCCCGGTCAGCGCCAACCGGGTTTCAACCGGATGCTGTGACAAGGTGGCCAGAATTTCGGCCATTGGCTTGTTCAGATCAATTGCCACCGGCTTGTCATCATCTGCGCTTTCGGCACCGATATCCGGCAAAAACCGCGCTGGATCACGTTCCAGTTTTTCGATAAACAGGCCATCAGCGGTAATTTTGGCAAAGGCCTGACGGTCGGCAGAACAAGAAACGCCAATGCCAATCGGGCATGATGCGCCATGGCGTGGCAAACGGATCACCCGTACATCGTGGCAATAATATTTGCCGCCAAATTGCGCGCCAATGCCCAGATCGCGCGTGATTTGCAGAATTTCGGCTTCCCATTCAAGATCGCGCCACGCATGGCCAAGCGCGTTGCCCTCGGTCGGCAATCCGTCAAGCGCCTTGATAGAGGCCGCTTTGACCGTTTTCATGGTTAATTCTGCAGAGGTGCCGCCAATTACAATGGCAAGGTGATAGGGCGGACAAGCCGAGGTGCCAAGTTCCAAAATAGCCGTGCGTATAAATTCCCGCATCGAGTCAGGGTTAAGCACCGCTTTGGTTTTTTGATGTAAAAAGGCTTTATTGGCTGACCCGCCACCTTTCTGGATAAAGGCAAATTTATATTCAAGCCCCTTGCCAGCATTGATATCAATTTGGGCTGGCAAATTGGTGGCGGTATTGCTTTCTTCAAACATGCTATGCGCGGTGAGCTGTGAAAACCGCAAATTACAGTTCTGATAGGTGTTGTAGATGCCGCGCGACAAGGCTTCGCCATCATCACCATCAACAAGCACATGATCACCACGATAGCCAGTGACAAGGGCGGTGCCGGTATCTTGGCACATTGGTAATTGGCCTTCGGCCGATATCACCGCATTTTTCAGCATTTCCATCGCCACAAACCGATCATTTTTTGTGGCTTCGGGATCGTCTAAAATGGCCGCAAGCTGGGCCAAATGGCTGCTCCGCAACAGGTGCGAAATATCAGTAAAAGCACGTTCGGCTAGTTCTGTCAGGCCTTCTGGTGCCACCCGCAAAAACTGTTCGCCGTCAATTTCGACAAGTTTGACATGATCAGACGTCACCAATTCATATTCGGTGGTATCGGCGGCGAGTGGAAACATAGGGCTATAGGCAAATTCGGCCATGATGAGATCCTGTAAATGTCAGTTGGTAAAATAGCGGCCATCAGGCGCGCCCATCATAAAATCTATAGATGGGTTAATTTGTCGGTCTTTTGCGGAATGTGTCAAGCGACACGACTTCGGCGGTTTTTTCATCATCAAACTCTGCGTCTTTGCCGTCATGCTCGCTGGTATTGTCGCCATCATGGGTTTTTGCAACCGCTGCGCTACTGGCCTCATCCACCGATAGGCCGTCTTCATCATCATCACCATCGTCAAGCATGCCAAATTGCAGGCCAAATCCAACAGATGGGTCGTTAAAGCTGGTGACGGCTTGAAAGGGGATAATCATCGGGCTTGGCTTGCCGCCGAAAAATAGCGTGATGCTGAAATGATCCTCACTGACCTGTAAATCTGCATATTGATGCTGGATCACAATGGTCATTTGTTCTGGATGCTTGGCGCGCAGGGAGTCGTCAAGTTCAACACCGTCATAACCGGTGATAAAGTTAATGTAAAAATGTGTCTCGCCCGGCAGGCCAATATTTTCGACAATGCGCAATGATGACCGCACAACCGAACGCAAAGCGTCCTCGACGAGCAATTCATAATTCAATCCGGTCTGGCTGTTGTCATCATTGGTCATAGCGGCGCCGTCTCATGCTTGCAAATTACAGATCATCGCCGATCCATTTTTTTAAAGTGAACACCGCGATGGTAAAGCGGAACGCTTCTGTTGCCAGGTGCGCCCCAAACCCCGCCAGACTGAGCTCAATCAATCTGGACTTAAGATCGGTTACTCCCGCTGCCGTTAGGCTGCGATTGCGACCGGA
>JAYOVO010000076.1:0-7038 GCA_038151495.1 Alphaproteobacteria bacterium | reverse complement strand
TGAGCTATAGCCCCATTTGTTTGTCCGGCTGGATCATCAGCAAACAAAAGAGATGGCGCACGGGGCGCCAGCACCGGTTGTTTATTACAGCCTAAGCCGCCAGCGCAAGCGCTTTTTTTATACGGCATCGGTTTTTTCGGCTGATTTCACAGCTTGTTCAAAAAAAGCCGCGGTCAATGACGACTAGTTTTCGTCTTTATCATCAAGATTTGGCAACAGCTCATCATCATCACTGATGTCATCTTGAATGATGCCCGGGCCGTCATCATCAACATCAACGTCATCATCATCGTCAAAATCGATATCATCATCGTCATTGTCATCAACAACGGCGTCGGTCAGCTCGTCGGCATCATCATCATCTTCAATTTGATCATCATCGGTTGCGTCAACATCAGCGCGTGACGTTGTTTTGGCGGCCGGGCGGCCTTTCCGGCTTTTGATAATGTTTTCAGGGTCAAATTCAGCACCACAGCCGGGACATATAATCGGACTTCGGCTGAAATCATAAAACCGCATTCCACATGCTAAACACGCGCGTTTTGTACCCAGATCCGCTTTTGCCATGTCCAATCACCTCTGCATCGCTAACCGAACGCCACCCTTGCTTGGCTGCCAAGCGATTTGATACAATTTCCGGTCTCTGTCAAAATATTTTTGCATGATTTGACCATTTTTTTGCGATGGCGTGGCAAAAACGCGGCATTCACGCGCCAAATTGCCGATCACCAGCCAAAACAACTGTCATGCTGATTGCGTCCAATCAGCAAAAAATGCTAGACAGGCGCGACATTTGATCAACGCCACCACAGATAACCGCCGCCACAGATAAGGGTGCCCCCATGTCACAATCCAACAATGATATTTTGCGATCGCGGCAGGTTGCCGCGCTTCGCGGCACCATTTATGTGCCGGGGGATAAATCAATATCACATAGATCGCTTATTTTAGGCGGGTTGGCGATTGGCGAAACCCGTATTTCTGGCTTGTTGGAAGGCGCCGATGTTCTGGCAACAAAAGATGCGCTGATCGCTCTGGGCGTAGAGATTGAAAAAACCAAAAATGGCGATTGGCAGGTCACTGGTGTCGGGCTGAACGGTATGGTATCGCCAACAGCACCGCTTGATCTTGGCAATTCGGGAACTGGGGTCAGATTGCTGATGGGCGTGGTTGCCGGTCAGGGCATCACAGCAACATTCACCGGTGACGCGTCACTTTCCAGCCGCCCTATGGCCCGCATTACCGACCCGCTGACAAGCATGGGCGCCAGCATCACTAGCCGCGATGGCCAGTTGCCAGTCACCATCACCGGCACCGCATCACCTCTAGCCAGCCAGCACCGTTCTAAAGTGGCCTCGGCGCAAATTAAATCAGCCATTTTACTTGCCGGTTTGAACGCACGCGGCACAACACAAATTACCGAACCACATGCATCCCGCGACCATAGCGAATCGATGCTTCGTTATTTTGGTGCCGATGTGCAACAAACCATTGCCGATGATGGTAGCCATATCATCAGCCTGCAGGGCGAGGCAGTTCTTCATGGCCGCCAAATCACGGTGCCGCGCGACCCATCATCTGCCGCCTTTGCCGTGGTGGCGGCATTGATTACCCCAGATAGCGACGTCATCATCCCCGGGATTGGTATGAACCCGTTGCGTACCGGTTTACTCGACACGCTTATCGAGATGGGCGGGTCAATCGAACGAGTCAATGAACGCACCGAAGGCGGCGAGCCTATTGCTGATCTTCATGTAAAATCCAGCCAGCTTCATGGCATTCAGGTGCCTGCTAGCCGGGCGGCATCAATGATTGACGAATATCCGATCCTGTCAGTGGCGGCAGCGGCGGCCAGCGGCACAACGGACATGCGCGGTGTGGCTGAATTACGCGTCAAAGAAACCGATCGCATTAAAGTGATGGCAGATGGGTTGCGGCAATGCGGCGTTGACGTTGCCTATGATGACGACTCAATGCAGGTGACAGGGCAGGTGACAGGTAGCAAAATTAATGGCGGCGTGACCATTGCCGCCCAGCATGATCACCGAATCGGCATGTCTTTTTTAACGCTTGGCATGGTCGCCGCGCAACCAATCACCGTTTCTGGATGCGCGACCATCGAAACCAGTTTTCCGGGCTTTGCCGCACATATGTCAAAACTCGGCGCCGCAATCACTGGTGACAGCGTATGATTATCGCGATTGACGGGTCTGCCGCCAGCGGCAAAGGCACCCTTGCCAAACGGCTTGCCACACATTTTGGCCTGTCGCATTTAGATACCGGCGCGCTATATCGTGCGGTTGGCCTGCAATTGTTAAATGCTGGCCAAGACCCAAAAAATATAGATGAAGATCAATGTGTTAAGTCATGTGTTGAGCTTGACATCACATTAACAACAAGCCCGTTGATCCGCAGCGAAAAGGTTGCCGAGATGGCGTCTGTGGTCGCCGCCATGCCCGCGGTTCGGGCGGCCCTGTTGGATTTGCAACGCCAATTTGCCGCCGCCCCGCCAAACCCGAATGGGGCAATTTTAGACGGCCGTGACATCGGCACGGTGGTGTTGCCTGATGCCGATATCAAATTCTTCATTGATGCCGATATTCATACCCGCGCCGAACGACGCACCAAAGAGTTGCTTCAGGCAGGACAATCGGTTATGTTCCGCGACGTTCTGACAGATATGCAAGAACGTGACACCCGGGATAGATCCCGATCGGCGGCACCGTTACGGCCTGCTGATGATGCCATTATCATCGATACATCCACAATGGATGCTGATGATGTGATGGCGTTGGCACTGTCGCATATCACCGCATAATCTGGCTGAACATCATAGTCCCGGATAGATGGATTACCAAACACCAGCTATCCACATATATAATTTTAAGCGCCGGCAATCACTGTAAATGATCGCCATAAAAACCCGCTTAGGACCCTTGTGACTGGTTTGTTTAGACAGCCAAGAATGGGGTTGACGTTTGGCTAATGCGGCCCTCATGTCGGCTGAGGCTTTACATTTTAGAAACGACGACCGCTTTGTTTGACGCGGACGAAAGATTTCAAAATGCGGCGATAACGGAGACATTTTTTGACATCTACAACTACAAAAGCAGCCGCGGCTGCCACTGAAAACTTTGCCGATCTTCTTGCTGAAAGCTTTGGCGAAGGCACAAATATCGAAGGCAGCGTTGTCCGCGGCTTTGTCATTGGCATGGATAGCGAAGCCGTGATCATTGATGTGGGCCTGAAATCTGAAGGCCGTGTGCCATTAAAAGAATTAGCAGCACCAGGGCAAACCCCACAGGTGGCCATTGGTGATGAAATCGAGGTCTATGTCGAGCGCATGGAAGACCGTAATGGTCAGGCCGTTCTCAGTCGTGACAAAGCCCGCCGTGAAGAAGCATGGGGCGTTTTGGAAACGTCATTCGAAAAGCAGGAACGTGTGACAGGCATTATCTTTGGCAAGGTCAAAGGTGGGTTCACTGTTGATTTGTCTGGTGCGACGGCCTTTTTGCCAGGTAGCCAGGTTGATATCCGGCCTGTACGTGACCTTGGCCCGTTGATGGGCACACCGCAACCATTCCAAATCCTGAAAATTGACCGGCGTCGTGGCAATATCGTTGTATCGCGCCGCGCTGTTCTTGAAGAGTCCCGCGCCGAAGCCAGATCTGAACTTGTATCAAATCTGCAAGAAGGTCAGGTACTACAGGGCGTTGTGAAAAACATCACCGATTACGGTGCCTTTGTTGATCTTGGTGGCGTTGACGGATTGTTGCACGTTACCGATATCGCATGGCAGCGCATCAGCCATCCATCAGAAGCCTTGCAGATTGGCGAAACCGTCGAAGTGCAAGTGATCCGCTTTAATGCTGAAACCCAGCGTATTTCGCTTGGCATGAAGCAACTGATGTCTGACCCATGGGAAAATGTCGAAGGCAAATTCCCGATTGGGGCAAAAATGGAAGGCCGCGTCACCAACATCACTGACTATGGCGCCTTTGTAGAACTTGAAGCTGGGGTTGAAGGCCTTGTTCACGTTTCAGAAATGAGCTGGACCAAGAAAAACGTTCATCCCGGTAAGATTGTTTCAACCAGCCAGCAAGTCGAAGTTATGGTGCTTGATGTCGATCTGTCAAAGCGCCGCATTTCACTTGGCCTGAAGCAATGCACAGCCAACCCATGGGAAGATCTGACCGAAACCTATCCAATCGGCACTGAAATTGAGGGCGAAGTCCGCAATATCACCGAATTTGGCTTGTTTGTCGGTTTGACCGAAGACATTGATGGTCTAGTGCATTTGTCTGACATCA
Source organism: Alphaproteobacteria bacterium (assembly GCA_038151495.1). Lineage (GTDB taxonomy): Bacteria > Pseudomonadota > Alphaproteobacteria > Puniceispirillales > Puniceispirillaceae > UBA3439. The sequence goes on along the minus strand of JAYOVO010000076.1, from coordinate 2,728 downwards.
GCTGGGAAACCACTGGTGAGGCCGCGCTTGAGGGCTTTAACAAAGGTGATATGATCAAGGCCAAAGTGCTGGATATCGATATCAGCAAAGAGCGTATTTCGCTTGGCATCAAGCAACTGACCGATGATCCATATGCGGGTCAGGCAGACGCCTATCGTAAAGGCGAAGTCGTAACCTGTACCGTTGCCAGCGTCAGCGACAATGGCATTGATGTCACCGTTGGCGAAAGCATGACTGGCTTTATCCGGCGGACTGACCTCAGCCGTGATCGGGCAGAACAACGCGCTGACCGCTTTGCCGTTGGTGAAAAAGTCGATGCTGTTGTGACCAATGTCGACAAAAAGACCCGCAAGCTCACCTTGTCAATCAAAGCACGTGAAACCGCTGAAGAAAAACAAGCCATGGCAGATTTTGGCTCGTCAGACAGCGGGGCCAGCCTTGGCGACATTCTGGGCGCGGCCCTTGCCAAGCGCGACGGCGACGACGACAAGTAAAATCATTTCCCGCACTGGCACTTGCAGCGCCGGGACATCCACCTAGTCATATCAGCCACAATAGTTTTGTGGCTGATATTTTTTTATCTGCGCAAACACAACCCGCAGTTGACACCAATTGTTTGCCCCATAAACTATTTTTAAGAATTTTGTTTGACCCTTGCGGTGCTTATGGGCATCCTATTGTTATCTTTATTTGAATTGACAAAGAAATGGAGTGGGTGAAGTGACACGGTCAGAGCTTATCGCCAAATTGGCAGCAAAAAATCCAGCACTTTACCACCGCGACATCGAACGGCTGGTCAGCACCATACTTGACGAAATCGGCGGCGCACTTGAACGCGGTGACCGGGTTGAGCTTCGTGGCTTTGGCGCCTTTTCGGTGCGGCACCGCAAATCCAGAGTTGGTCGCAATCCACGTACCGGAACAAGTGTGCAAGTATCTGAAAAAAGGGTACCTTTTTTCAAAATGGGTAAAGGTATGCGCGAGCGCCTGAACCGCTAGACTGGCCCGATAATGCGTGTTTTTGGCCGACTACTGTGGATCATCATAACGGTGACACTGGTGGTGGTGGCTGTCAGTTTTGCCATATCGAATGATGCCATGATCAGCCTGTCATTATGGCCATTCACCCAAAATCTTGAAATTCCCATTTGGTTATTTGGTGTCGGCGCCTTTGTAATCGGCGGCATTTTGGGCGCGGTATTAATGGGGGGGCAAATGCTGGCGATTCGCGCAAAATTATGGCGCGCACAATCACAAATCAGAAAATTAGACAAACAAGCCACACAAGCACCAGAAAAAGACACCAACCAAGCTTTGCCGCATACGCCAGATATGTGACGCCTGATTGATCGCCGGGACACCTATGGTTGGTATATTTACCCCCAAGTTGTTTAATTCATCCCAAAGTGTTGGCGCCGGTATCAGTGACATTCTATCACGGCCATGTAAATATGTAATGCGCCCCGCATATGCTGAACAAATTGGAAATAATTATGGTTGATGTAAAAATTTGCGGCATTTCATCACCTGCAGATTATCAGGCCTGCCGGGCCGCTGGTGCGCGGTGGGTTGGCATGGTCTATTACCCGGGATCACCGCGGCATCTTGATATCGCGGCATTGGCCAGCCTTGCCGATCAGATCGAAACATTGCCAAACGCCGGGCCACAGCGGGTGTTATTGACTGTCGATCAGACATTGGCGTCATTACGCGCGTTAATCGCCGCCGCACGCCCGGATTTTCTCCAGCTCCATGGCCAAGAAACAGTCGGTTCCGCCATCGCTATCAAAGCTGAATTTGGTTTGCCAATCATAAAAATGATTCCCATTGAAACCAGTGCGGATTTGGCGGCTTGTGCGCAATGGAACGGCGTTGCTGATTGGTTTATATTTGACGCAAAAGTTGCGAAAGGGACACAGCCCGGCGGCACTGGCCATCGTTTCGACTGGACAATTTTATCGCATTATCAGGGATCCACACCGTGGATGCTGGCAGGCGGGTTAACCATCGATACAGTCGCAGAGGCAGTGACAATTAGCGGCGCTGGCGCCGTTGATGTATCAAGCGGGGTCGAACACCGGCGCGGAAAAAAAGATGAAAACAAAATTCACGACTTTATTCGGGCCGCGCAAATAGGCTAAAACAACAAGTGGGGATCACCAATACAACATGGCCATCGCGGCGCATGTTACAGTTAAGAGACATTTTATGAGCACAGCATCTCTAAACACCTATCACAATCAGCCAGACGAATCCGGGCGTTTTGGAATCCATGGCGGCCGGTTCGTTGCCGAAACCCTGATGCCGCTGATTCTTAATGTTGAGGCAGCTTACAAGGCGGCGCGCGCTGACAAAGCATTTGCCGCAGAACTTGCCTATTACCAAAAACATTATATTGGTCGGCCAAGTCCCTTATATCTTGCCGAACGGCTGACATCATATTTTGGTGGTGCCAAGCTCTATCTGAAACGTGACGAATTGAACCATACCGGTGCGCATAAAATTAACAATGTGATTGGTCAGGCACTTTTGGCCAAACGTATGGGCAAAACCAAAATCATTGCTGAAACCGGGGCTGGCCAGCATGGCGTGGCCACGGCCACCGCCTGTGCGCTGTTTGATATGGAATGCGAAGTGTTTATGGGCGCAGAAGATGTTGAAAGACAGCGCCCAAATGTCGAACGGATGCGGCTTCTCGGCGCAAAAATCCACCCGGTAACGTCTGGTA
>JAYOVO010000075.1:1791-7251 GCA_038151495.1 Alphaproteobacteria bacterium | reverse complement strand
GGTGTTTGGCATCTCGTTGTTGGCGGCGTGTGCGCCTGCCCAAAACCCACCATCATTGTCAGTGTCTTCTATATCACCTTCGTCAGATATTGTGATCAGGCGGTCGGCGGAGGCCCCCAACGCACAATCAACAATTGGCGGGTCATCAGCGGTTAACGGCAATAATGGCACGACCGTGAATAGCGGTATCAATCTTGGCAATGCGTCCCAACAAAATCCTGCCGCCGATGTATCTAACGACAGTCAAAATGATGTTGCCACCAGCGTGATTGATACAATTATCTGGCAAATACAAACCGGGCCTGCGCCGCCATCACCGGTTGATCCTGTTGTGCCAGAAGGACAAGACCCGTCATTAACAGAAGATGCGCTAGAAGCCGCCTTTGCCTTGCTATCAAGTCAGGTGGCCCCGCCATCGCTTGAACCGGCATTTATATTACCACCAAAACAAGATGTGCAATTGCGGGTTGGCCTGTTGGTGCCATTAACCGGCCCCTATGCGGCGCTTGGTGATGAAATCAGGCGTGGTGCCGAAATGGCATTGTTTCAAGCGGCAAATAAAAATGTCCAATTGCTATTTTTAGATACGATGGGCGGTGAAAAGGCGGCGGATGCGGCGCTGACCGGGGTGGAAAATAACGTCGATATATTTATTGGCCCATTATTTACCCCAGCGGTATTAGCGGCCCGGTCTGTTGCCGCACAAAACCAGATTCCAATGCTGCTTTTATCAAATAACCGTGCGGTGGTGGCACCTGATAGTTGGCTTTTGGGATATCTTCCCGAACAACAGCTTGATGGGTTGCTTGGTCATGCTGTTGGTTTAGGAAAAAGCAAATTTGCAATTATCGCGCAGGATGCGGCGTTTGGACAAAGATTGCTGGCCCATGCAACCAGTCGTTTGGATGACTTTGGCCTGCAACCTGAAGCCGTGCGCATTTTAACTGACGCTGAAGTGAATGACGAAAATAGCTTGAAACAGGCCATTCGTGAATTTAGCCGGTATCAGCCACCAGCCCCAGATGCATTACCTGCCGAAAGCCCGTTTGATGCGGTCATTTTTGCCGGTGATCCGGCATTCGCGCTGCGTACGGCACCATTATTGGCCTATTATGATGTGGGGCCAGACCGGGCGTTGTTTCTTGGCAATGCCTTGTGGAACCAAGACCAATTGTTAAATGAACCATCACTTCAAGGCGGGGTATTTGCGATCCGCCCCAGCCAGTTTGATGCAAAATTTAATGCCAGCTGGCAGGCCATCTGGCGGCAAATGCCGGGGGAATTAAGCCGGTTAGGATTTGATGCATTGGCGTTGGTGGCGGCCTTGTCAGCAACAGGTGATGATCAAACCCTGTCGCCTGCTGGCCAGTGGGCGCAAAAGCTTGTCACAAATAAAGGGTTTCAAGGTTATAGCGGCGCTTTCAGGCTGTTGCCAGATGGCAGTAATGTGCGGGCCTATGAATTACGGCAAATTCGAAATGGTCAGTCAAAAATCATCCAAGCCGCCCCGGATAAAATCTGATATCGGCATATTATGATCAGCGTAAAATCATCGCAATAATATGGTTTAGCCGCAACCGCCCCGCATCCGTGGCACGCAAATCTGTCACCATGCCACTGGCATTGTGTTGTTTTTCTTCTAGCCAGCCATCTTCAATCGCTTGTGTTACGGCGGCGTCATCAAGCCACCCATCCCGCGGCCCACAGATGGATTCAATCTTCTGAACCGAGACACCGGTGGTTAATCGAAGCCCCATCATGATCATTTCGGCGGCAAATGCATCGGCCCCATCATGGGTGTGGGTGTCAATACCATGTCCAGTTTTCTGAACAGATTGCAACCATCCAGCCGGGCTGCGGCGGGTGGCGGTGCCAACACGTTGCAGATTTTTATAATTATCGGCGGCTATGGTGTACCGGCCATGCGCACCGGGGCCAATACCAATCCAGTCACCAGCTTGCCAGTAATTGATATTATGCTGGCATTGCGCGGTGGGTTTGCCATGATTGGAAATTTCATAGGCTGGCAAGCCAGCCGCCGCCGTCATATGTTGGGTTAATTCAAATAAATCAGCCGCATGATCATCATCAAGATGAAGTGTTTCACCATTGCGCTGGCGTGTATAAAACACGGTGCCGGGTTCGATGGTCAGCTGATAAAGTGACAGATGCGGCAGATCAAATGCCAAAGCTTGCGACAGGGTATTTTTCCAGTCGTTTATGGTTTGGCCAGCTGTTGCATAAATCAGATCAATTGACAGATTGTCAAAGCTATGCCGGACGGTATCCAGCGCTGACAATGCTTCGGCCACATCATGTTCGCGCCCTAAAAATTTTAATATGTCATGATCAAGAGATTGGACACCCATTGAGACACGATTAACCCCGGCATGGTAAAATTCGCTCATAGCCTTGGCTTCGACAGATGTTGGATTGGCCTCGGCGGTGATTTCGATTGTCGGTGCAAAGCCAAATGTTTTTTCAGCATGGGCGATGATTTTGCCAACAACAGCTGGCGGCATTAATGATGGTGTCCCCCCGCCAAAAAATAGGCTTGTCAACGCCCGGCGGTCAGGCAGTATTTCGGCCATATATGACATTTCAAGACAGAGCGCCGTGCCAAATTCGGTGCTGTCATGTGTCGTGCTGACATGTGAATTAAAATCACAATAGGGGCATTTTTGCCGGCAAAATGGCCAGTGGATATATAAAGCTAAATCGGGTTTTGCGTCGCTAGTTGACATGTTGTGCGGGAAAAACCTGTGCGATCAATTGTGTAAAGGCATCAGCCCGATGGCTCATGGCGTGTTTGGCGGCAGGGTCCATCTCGCCAAAGCTTTGGCTATGGCCGGTTGGTTGAAAAATTGCATCATAGCCAAATCCAAATTTTCCGCGCGGTGGCCATGAAATCTGGCCTGTCACCCGGCCTTCAACGCAGACCTCATCTCCATCAGGCCAGACAAGGGCCAGCGCACATACAAAATAGGCCGACATATCATCTGCATTTGCTTGTGTTAGTTCGTCATGGACCCGTTGCATGGCCTTGTCAAAATTACCATCTGGGCCCGCCCATCGCGCCGAATAAATGCCGGGGGCGCCGTCAAGTGCGGCAACCACGAGACCTGAATCATCTGCAAGTGCGGGCAATTTTGCGGCGGTGGCGGCGGCGCGCGCCTTTAATAACGCATTGCCCCGAAAGCTTGTCTCTGTCTCTTCTGGTTCGGCAAGACCAAGACTGCCGGCGGATATAACGCGAAAGCCAAACCCGTCAAATAGTGCCTGTATTTCGCGTAATTTGCCTTTGTTATGGGTGGCGATCACCAATTGATCTTCGGCAAACTGGCGGATGTTGTTCATTCATCTTGGCTTTCTTAATATCAGTCAACGGGGACGGGCCAGGTTTATTACGCGGCTCTTACCGCCTGTTGCTGTAGCTGGAATATTTCGCCGCATCCAGCACTGGCAAGATCAAGCATGGCATCAAGTGTCGCCCGTGAAAACGGATGGGCTTCGCCTGTTGCTTGTACTTCAACAAGCTGATCATCCGCGGTCATGATAAAATTGGCATCAATTTCAGCGGCGCTATCTTCATCATAATCAAGATCAAGCACTGGGGTGCCTTGAAAAACGCCGCAGGAAATCGCCGCCACCTGACCGGTTAATGGTGATTTGGTTATGGCACCAGCAAGAAGCAATTTTTCACAAGCAATGCGCAGCGCAACCCACGCGCCGCTGATCGCAGCTGTGCGTGTGCCACCATCGGCCTGAATCACATCACAATCGATTTTAATCTGGCGTTCACCAAGCGCTTCTAAATTGGTGACAGCTCTGAGTGACCGGCCAATCAGCCGCTGAATTTCCAATGTTCTGCCAGATTGCTTGCCACGTGCCGCTTCACGATCCATGCGGCTATGTGTTGATCGCGGCAGCATGCCATATTCGGCAGTGACCCACCCGCGGCCGCTATTGCGCAAAAATGGTGGCACCCGTTCATCAAGCGAGGCTGTACAGAACACATGAGTGTTACCAAATTTGGCGAGGCAAGACCCTTCAGCATGTAACGCAACCGAAGGTTCTAATGATATTGACCGTAACTGGTCAGAGGTGCGGCCTGATGGACGTGACATAAATATATTCCTATTATCGAAGAGGTCAAAATCTTGGCGAGGGGTGATGATTTCCTGCCACCAAAAAAATAAAAATGCCACAACAGTGTTCTGGAATTGACCATTGCGGATGAGCTAGCATAAATTTTCTCTATGACAGATGCCAGCATAAAGGGCTTAAAGCCGCGCAGTTTAGAAATTTTCCACGAGGTCGTCGCGGCCTATCTGGAAGATGGTCTACCTGTTGGGTCGAGCCGATTGGCAAAAACCTCTAAACTTGATCTATCACCAGCCTCAATCCGAAGCAAAATGAGTGATCTTGAAGATGCCGGGCTGTTATATGCGCCGCATACATCGGCAGGCCGGGTGCCAACCGAAACCGGATTGCGTCTGTTTGTCGATGGTCTTATGGAATTTAACCGGGATTTACAGACTGACGAAAGATCGACAATCGACAGCGAATGCGCCGCGCGTGGCATCAGCATGAACCAGCTTTTGGATAATGCCAGTAAAACGCTATCCGGCTTGTCAAATTGTGCCAGTCTGGTGCTATCACCGACAAGCGAGGCTGATTTACAGCATTTTGAATTTGTGTCTATCGGGGCGAATCGGGCGCTGGCCGTTTTGGTGCGGACCGACGGACAGGTTGAAAACCGTTTGATTGATTTGCCAGTTGGCCTGCCGTCATCGGCGTTGACCAAAGCGGCAAATTATATGAATGCCAAATTAGCAAATCGTAATATGAAAACAGCCGCGGCGTTGATCCGAGAAGATATTGCCTTGCATCGCGCCGAACTTGATGAATTGACGACCAGTCTTGTGGAACAGGGGATTGGCATTTGGTCTGATGGCGAAGGTGGGGCGGATGCGGCGTTGATTATGCGCGGCCAAGCCAATTTGCTTGATGATATTCAGGCGGTGGAGGAGCTAGCCGAAATCCGCGGGCTGTTCGATGCGCTTGATGCGCGTGAAAATGCTTTGCGCCTGCTTGATGCGACACGCGATGGTGATGGGGTGAAAATTTTCATTGGTGCGGAAAATAAATTATTTGCATCAACAGGTTGTTCGTTGGTGATCGCCCCCTATCGCAATGCTGACCGTTCAGTGATCGGGGCGGTTGGGGTGCTTGGCCCCCGCCATATGAATTACGCGCGTATCATTCCCATGGTTGATTACACAAGCAAAGCCATCGCCCGCGTGCTAGGTCGCTAGCTACATATTGTTCACATATCTAGAGCGTTATGTTGATGGCGCGGTTTTTTTGGCAGAGGCCTTTTTGCTGGTAGCCTTTTTGGCGGCGGGTTTCTTGGTACCAGCTTTTTTGGTCCCGGTTTTTTTTGCTACAGCTTTTTTG
>JAYOVO010000075.1:0-1691 GCA_038151495.1 Alphaproteobacteria bacterium | reverse complement strand
GGTTGGTGTTGACTGGCCACGTACGTCGGCTGGTAATGCGCGGATGGCCTCGCCAACAGCGTCGCGCACCATTTGTGGTAATTCTGCGATCATCACCGCTGATACGGTGCGGCGCACCTCATCGGCAACGGCCGCTGATAGTACATCCATATCAAAGGGGACGGCGTTATTCTGGCTGGCATCTGCAACGACAGTATCAACCGCTTGTTGGCGTGCCTGATAAATAGCCGCGGCAATATCAGCCAGCGCTTGGGTCTGATCAGACGGTATTGTTTGGCCTGATTGATCATCAGCAAAAATTTTATCACTGGTTTCATCAATAACGTCATCATTTGCGTCATCACCAATCTTGCTGAGCGCTTTATCTGCCGTATCTTCTGCCAAGCCGTCTACGGCTACGTCCAGTATCGCATTTTCATTGGCATGATCTGCCACATCGGACAAAACCGGGCTATCGGGATTGGCCGGATTATCAATTGTTATGGTATCGGCGGTTGCGGTGTCACCAGCATCACCCGTCATATTCCCCGTATTTGATTGCGGCCCCTCATCTGCTAGCGGCGCGATAGCGACATCATCATCTTCATCGAGTTTTTTAAGAAGATGATCAATGCGGGCCATAATATCGTGATCGCTTGCTGATTCTGACGGGACATCTTCTGACGTATCTTTGGGCGCATCTATTGGCGATTCTTGCGGCGGCGTGGCGGCGTGTAAAACAGCAGTTGGCGCGGTAACGCCGTGATTGCTGGCAGTGTCAGGCACCAGCGAAAGCGCTTCATCATGGAGCGCCTCGATCGATTTCATGACGAGTTTATGTTGCAAAATTGGCATGCCGGTTCACTGCGATCTGACAATGTTGTTGTGACGCCATTTGTTGGCCTGACATCCTAATCTCTCACAGCTTGCCGCGTGATACAACCAAACTATCTGATCGCCGGGTGAAACTGTAGCTGGGCGATTGCGATGAATGGCAACTATGGTTGGGGTGCAGGCTGGCCCGGCCGATTGTCCGAATTGATGGGTAAAAAGCGACGATGTCCATAAAAAACTGAAAATTTATCAATTTTAGCACTTGGCGAACCTCGTTTTGATACCTAGATAGGTTGCGCAGAATATATAGTTTGGAATAGCGCATGTATCATGGGTAAAAAAACCGACACAAACCTTGACGCTGATATGCAGGCCGGTGCCGCCGCTCAAGATGCGGCCCCCATCAGTGATGATGATTTGCAAGATGTCATCAATAATGCAACGGCGGCTGACGCTGAACCAGAAAATGCGGCCGCAGCACAGGCAAGTGATGTCGAGGCCGGTCAGGATTCTGACCCGTTGACCGCTATGACAGCCGAACGCGACGCGCTGAAAGACCAGCTGTTGCGGGCGCTTGCTGATACGGAAAATATGCGCCGTCGCAGTGAACGCGAGGCAGATACAGCGCGCAAATATGGGCATACGCAATTTGCCCGCGATTTGGTCGGGGCAATTGATAATTTGGCGCGGGCGCTGGCATCGGCACCTGAAGACAAATCGTCACTTGATGAATCGGTGCAATCATTGCTTACCGGCATTGAGCTAAGCTGGACAGAAATTCAATCAGCGATTGAAAAACACGGGGTAAGGCAGATCAACCCTGTGGGTGAGAAATTTGATTATAATTTCCATCAGGCGATGTTTGAAGTGCCGACAAA
>JAYOVO010000074.1:0-7323 GCA_038151495.1 Alphaproteobacteria bacterium | reverse complement strand
CGCGAGGCGGTATCGTTTTTGAAACGTATCAAAGATGTGGTTGAAGACCCGCGCCGTTTATTGCTTGGAGTATGAACCGATAACGCTGACAGCGGCGTATAGTGAAAATAACAACAGATAATAGGCTGCAGTCATGAGCAATGAAAATTTTGACCTGATTGTCATTGGGGCTGGCCCCGGTGGGTATGTGGGGGCCATTCGTGCGGCACAATTGGGCATGCGCGTTGCCTGTATTGAAAAACGCGCCAGCCTTGGTGGCACCTGCCTGAATGTTGGCTGTATTCCGTCAAAGGCTTTGCTTCATGCATCTGAACATTATGCCAGTGCGGCATCCGGCCATTTGGCCAGCATGGGTGTGGCCATTGGATCGGTCAAACTTGATTTGGCAGCGATGATGCAGTCCAAATCGGATATTGTGTCGGGGCTGACCACAGGCATTGATTTTCTGTTCAAGAAAAACAAGATCACCCGGCTTGAAGGTGCCGCGCGAATCGATGGCACCGGGGCCGTGACGATTGTCGATGGCAAAGACAAAGGTAGCTACAAATCTGAAAAAATTATGATTGCAACTGGCAGTCATGCCTCTAGCTTGCCGGGCATCACCATTGATGAAAAACACATTGTCAGTTCTACTGGTGCGTTGAGTCTGAACAAATGCCCAAAAAAATTGGTGGTTATCGGTGCTGGCTATATTGGGCTGGAGCTTGGCACTGTATGGGCGCGGCTTGGGGCCAAAGTTGAAGTTATTGAATTTCTGCCACGTATCCTGCCTGGCATGGATGATGAAATTGCTAAAAAATTCATGGCAATTGCCAAAAAACAGGGGTTGTCCTTCCGTTTGAGTACGGCGGTAAAACAGGCAAAATCATCAAAAGCCGGGGTCACGCTGACAGTGGAACCTGCAGATGGCGGCAAGCCCGAATCGATCAGTGCTGATATTGCATTGGTATCGGTGGGTCGGCATCCGGCAACGGATGGTCTTGGTCTGGAGGCGGCTGGGATCGCTTTGACCGAACGTGGCCGGATCGCGGTTGATTCGCGATTTGAAACCAGCCTAGATGATGTCTATGCCATTGGTGATGTAATCGAGGGGCCAATGCTGGCGCACAAGGCCGAAGAAGATGCGGTGGCAGCGGTTGAAATGATGGCGGGCAGAGCTGGCCATGTCGATTATAGTCTGGTACCCGGCATCGTTTATACCGCCCCGGAAATTGCCACGCTTGGGCAAAGTGAAGAAACGCTGAAAGTCGCCAATATTGACTATAAAAAAGGCGTCTTTCCGTTTTCAGCGAACAGCCGCGCCCGCGCCCAAGGCCATAATGACGGGTTTGTTAAAATCCTTGCCTGTAGCCGCACCGATAAGGTGCTTGGTGTGCATATTATTGGGCATGAGGCTGGTACGGTGATCCATGAATGCGCCACGGCGATGGCGTTTGGGGCGTCGGCCGAGGATATTGCCCGCACCTGTCATGGCCACCCGACATTGAATGAAGCGGTAAAAGAGGCGGCATTGGCCGTTGATGGCCGTGCCATTCATATGTAGTTAGCGCCGCGCCCGTGGATGGGTGTCACGATGAATCTGGATCAGATGGCTTTCATCAACCTGCGTATAACGCTGGGTTGTTGATAGGCTGGCATGGCCAAGCAGTTCCTGAATCGCTCGCAAATCGCCACCATTGCCTAGAAGATGTGTGGCAAAAGCATGTCTGAGCGCATGTGGTGTGACATGCGCTGGCAGATCAAGGCTTGCCCGCAAATCTTCAACCAATCGTTGTACCGCTCGCGGGCCTAATGCGCTGCCGCGGCTACTGACAAACAAAGCTGCAGATGGGCCATCATCGAACGGACACACCGCCAGATAGTCATCTACAGCTTCGGCGGCCGCGGCAAGTACCGGCACTTCGCGGGTTTTGTTGCCCTTGCCGGTGATTGTCAGCCAGTCGCCAAGCGGGGCATCCCCCCGGCGCAATCCAAGGGCTTCGGAAATGCGAAGCCCAGCACCATAAAGCAGAATCAAAACAGCAAAATCGCGTTGCTTCACCCAGTCAGCACCGCGTCGGTCAAAAATCGCCGCCAGCAGGGATTTGGCGTCATCAGCAGATAGTGATTTTGGCACAGGCTGGTTGGGTTTTGGTGCCCGAAGCCAGCTAAGATCGGGTACATCAAGAAGCTGGCGGCGGCCACAAAACCGGTAAAAGCCGCGCAAGGATGATACCCGTCTTGCGATGGTGGTTCGGGCCAGTTGCCGCGCCGCCATATGGGCAAGCCAGCCGCGAAAAATCTGTCGGTCAATCATGCTGGGCGCCGCTGGTATGGTGGCGGCAAATGCCGAAAAATCATCCAGATCGCGGGCATAGGCGTCGAGCGTGTTGTCTCCATACCGCTTTTCGGTTGCTAGCCATGCCAGCCATGCCGAACGATGCGCGGCATCAATCATGTTGGTTCAGCCAAAGATTCAAGCCGTGCCGCCAATGTCACACCGACCATTTCCGCTAGTAATACCAGTAAATCACTGCCTAATTCGGGTTGAAAACTTGTCGTATGTTTGCCGGCAAGAAGTAACACGCAATTTGATACCGGGTCTGGCAACCGGTCTGGCAATCTGATCAAGGCCATGCTTGGTGCGGCCTGTCCCATGATTGCTGTACCTGCCTCGCTTGGCGTGCCTAAATAGAGGGTGCGATCATGCAGGGCGGCGGCAATTTGAGCGGCTGGCCGGACATCAAGCCCGGCGGCAACCATGCCAGAAAGGCTGGTTTCTGACTCGATAATTAACGCCGATTTTTCGACATCAAAAATAACTGGAAATTCGGCCGAAATCACATGGCATAATCCAGCCAGATCATTGCTTGCCAAAAGCCCCAATGTCGCATGATGCAAGCGCCGCCAACTTACCATATTTTCAGCCGCCACATGCAACAGTGATTTATGCGCCAGACCGACTCGCCGTGCCTCATCACGCGCCCGCGCCGCTAATGCCGGGCTTAAATCGACAATGTTGGCCTGATCATGGGCGTTATCACCAGATACAGATTTGGACGCATCGAGACATTGGGCAAGAAGATCGGGGTGATGCGCCAGACAGTCTGGATGTGCGGTGATATAGGCCACAACATCTTCTGCTGAAATTGCTGATTTATCCTTGGTCATTTCCGGCTCCCACCTTTGGGTGCGTTTACGTGACGCTATCTATACCGCCGATCATCACGCTACAAGATTGACTGCCCGGTTTTTGCCCAATCTTGTAGAAAGGCGTCAAGCCCACTATCGGTCAGCGGATGATGATACAAGGCCGTTAGAATTTTTGGCGGCAGGGTGACAACATCCGCCCCCATCAGCGCGGCGTCAACAACATGTTGCGTGCTACGCACAGATGCCACCAAAACCTCGGTAGGGTAATCATAATTTGCATAAAGCGTGCAAATCTCTTCGATCAACCCCATGCCATCTCTGCCAATATCATCAAGCCGACCAACAAAAGGCGAAATAAAAGCGGCTCCGGCCTTTGCCGCCAGCAATGCCTGACCAGCGGTGAAACACAGCGTCACATTGACCTTTGTTCCGGCATCACTAAGTGTCCGGCAGGTTTGCAACCCGGCTTTGGTAAGCGGGACTTTTACTGCAACATTTGGTGCAATGGCCGCCAATTTGCGGCCTTCGGCAAGCATTGTGTCATAGTCAGTCGCGGTAACTTCGGCGCTCACCGGCCCGTCGACAATCGCACAAATTTCAGCAATTCTATCAAGAATATTATGGCCAGATTTGGCAATGAGTGAGGGGTTTGTTGTGACACCGTCAATAAAGCCGGTATCACGAAGCGCGGTGATTTCATCAAGGTCTGCGCTATCAAGAAAAATCTTCATTATTTATAATCCTGCTATGGACAGATGGCTGCGCGCACTTTTTGATAAAGCATCGCGTAAATGACCGGGCCACTTTAGCGTAACCGGTCATGCAAATCTATAAACTTAATGCCCGGTGATGGGCCAAGCCATGTTATGGTGCGCCCAACAACAGCCAAGATCAAACAACCACGCTTTTTAAGCCAAACCAAGCCAAGCCAAACCAAGCCAAGCCGAAGCAAGCCAAACCAGGAAAGAAAGCGCCCCCATCCCATGCCCCTGCCCCCGTCAAAACCACTAATGCCGAAAGATGCGGTGCGGCATGACCGTGTATCGGTGGTTCTGGCAACGCCGGTGCCTGGATGTTTTGACTATCTGGTGCCGCCGCACCTATCTGTTGGGATTGGCAGTGTGGTGATTGCGCCTTTTGGCAATCGGCGTTTGCCGGGCATTGTGCTGGGGGCTGGGGATGGTGATGTGGCGGTGGAAAAATTGCGCAGTCTGGAAGATGTCGCTGCTGTTCCCGCTTTGTCAGAGTCTTTACTGATTTTTATGAAGCGGTTTGCTGATTGGACAGTATCGCCGCTAGGTGCGGTTGCCAAAATGATTCTCAGTCAACCATCCGCATTGGCACCGCCGACTTTGCAAAAGCAATTTGTCCTGCCAGAAATCACGCAGCTTGACAAACCCCTGACACCAGCACGCCAGCGTGTATTTGACCTGATGGCTGACCGGAAACGGCGCGGTGCCAGCGACATTTCTGCCGCGGCCAATGTCAGCCAAGCGGTGATCACTGGCATGGTGGCACAGGGTCTTCTTGCGGTGGAACATGTGGCCGCTGACCAGCCGCCCCCGTCCCCCCGTGATGATGTGCCCGGGCTGATGCTCAGCTCAACACAGGCCGCGGCCGCGCGTGATTTATCCGCGATGATTGGACAGGGGTTTTCGGCAACGCTTCTTGATGGGGTCACCGGATCTGGCAAAACCGAAGTCTATTTTGAAGCGGTGAAAGCCGCGCTACAGGCTGGCCAGCAAATTCTTATCCTATTGCCGGAAATTGCGCTTTCGGCGGCGTGGCGTAACAGGTTTGCCGCGCGTTTTGGGGTATTGCCGGTGGAATGGCATTCAGATGTGTCTGCCGCGCAGAAACGCCGCGCGTGGCGATTTGCGCTGGACGGCAAGCTGTCGGTGGTGGTTGGCGCCCGGTCAGCATTATTTTTACCCTTTAAAAATCTAGGGCTGATCATTGTTGATGAAGAACATGAACATGCGTTCAAACAAGAAGAACAGGTGATTTATCAGGCCCGTGATATGGCTGTTTTGCGGGCCCGAATCGAAAGCTGTCCAATTATTCTGGCCAGCGCCACCCCATCACTTGAAAGCTGGGTGAATGCTGGGGCCACCGGTGGGGCCGCCCGCTATCGGCATGTGGTGCTGTCAGACCGTGTGCATGGTGCCAGCCTGCCACAAATCAAAGCGATTGATTTGCGTAAAACGCCGCCGGAACGTGGTCGATGGCTTGCCCCCCCGCTGGTTGCGGCAATGGCGCAACGTCTAGAAGATAGAGAACAAAGCCTGCTGTTTCTCAATCGGCGTGGTTATGCCCCGCTTACCTTATGCGGGGCTTGCGGTGCGAAAGTGACCTGTCCGCATTGTGATTCTTGGATGGTGGCGCATCGTCTGGCTGGCCGGATGCGGTGTCATCATTGCGGCCACGAAACCCGCCCCCGGCAAGATTGTGTGCAATGTGGCCAAAGCGACAGCATGCAGGCTTGTGGCCCCGGCGTCGAACGGCTGGCTGAAGAGGTGTTATGGCGGTTTCCAGAGGCCCGGTTTGCGGTGTTGTCGAGCGATACGGTTGGCACGCCAAAAGCCGCGCAAAATTTCATTGAATCGGTACAAGCTGGTGAGGTGGATATCATTGTTGGCACGCAAATGGCCGCGAAAGGACATCATTTTCCAAATTTGACCTTGGTTGGCGTGGTGGATGCTGATCTTGGGCTTGCTGGCGGTGATTTGCGTGCCAGCGAACGCACCTTTCAGATGCTTTCGCAGGTGGCTGGCCGTGCGGGCCGCGAATCGCGCACAGGCGAGGCATTATTGCAGACGCTTGATCCGCACAACCCGGTTCTGACGAGCTTGCTTGGCGGTGATCGGAACCAATTTCTGGCTAATGAGGCGGCGGCGCGGGCACAAGCTGGCATGCCGCCCTTTGCCCAGCTGGCTGCGGTCATTTTATCCTCGCCCGACGAAACCAAATTGCATGAGGCCATGCGGTTGCTGGCGGCCAGCCGCCCGGCATTTGATCATGTTGATTGTTTTGGCCCGGCAATGGCGCCTTTGGCCTATTTAAAGGGGCGCCATCGTGCCAGATTTTTATTGCGCGCTGAAAAAACCATTGATTTACAACGTATTTTGCGAGGCTGGATCGCAGATGTGAAATTGCCAGCACAAGTGCGGCTACATATTGATATCGATCCCTATAGTTTTCTTTAGCGGCATTTGATCTTGCGGTTTTCTTCGGCGATGGCCCGCTAGTGCCGGAAACATCACGAAAACGTCAAATTTTCGGCGTCTGACTGCTTGCCTTTCGGCCATGGCTATGATAGCACCCTTGACGTCACTGCAAGGAACGGCGTGTTTAACGCTGGATCGGGCCGTGCAGCCACAAAAATGGTTTTTTCAGAACGAGGTTAGTTCAGTGAGTTCAGGCGCTACAGGTCTTGCAGGACGTTATGCTGGCGCGCTTTATGCGTTGGCTGTTGAAAGCAAAAAAATTGACGCAATCCATGCGGATTTGACCGCATTGGCCGGACTTGTTGCTGAACATCAAGATCTTAAAAAACTTGTGGATTCTCCGATTTTATCGCGCCATGAGCAGCAAGCCGCGATCACCGCAATTTTAGAAAAGGCTGGCGCTGATGCGCTGACTGTTAAATTTGTTGGGACGCTGGCCGCAAATGGTCGCTTAAGTGCGCTTCTTCGTGTTATTCGGGCCTTTTTGGAAGAACATGCCCGGCGGCGCGGACAGATCTCTGCAGAAGTCATCTCGGCGGTGCCGCTTGATGACAGCCGAAAAGCATCTGTAGAAAAAACAGTCGCCCGGCTTGCCGGTAGCGACAAATTGTCACTTTCGATGCGTGTAGACCCGTCTTTGATTGGCGGTCTTGTGGTGCGTATCGGATCTCGTATGATTGATACCTCAATCAAAACCAAACTTAGCCGGCTGGAAACGGCCATGAAGGGTGTTGCGTGATGGATATTCGTGCGGCTGAAATTTCAGCGATCCTCAAGGAACAAATTGCCAATTTCGGTAGTGAAGCAGAAATCGCCGAAGTTGGTCGGGTGCTGTCAGTAGGTGACGGTATTGCCCGCGTCCACGGGCTTGACGAAGTGCAAGCTGGTGAAATGGTCGAATTTGAAAGCGGCGTAAAGGGCATGGCCCTGAACCTTGAAGCGGACAATGTGGGTATCGTTATTT
>JAYOVO010000073.1:0-7408 GCA_038151495.1 Alphaproteobacteria bacterium | reverse complement strand
AGTGGATTTGAATTTATTGCTGATTGTTTGATTGATATCGACAAACGCAACCCACAGCTAGCGGCCCGTATGGCGTTGCCGTTGACCCGCATGGGTGCCTATAGTGACGCACGCCAGCACCAAATGCGTCGGGCGCTAGAACGCATGCAAATGGCGGTGCAATCAACTGATTTGGGTGAAGTTATCGAAAAAGCCTTGGCGTAACTGCCAGAAAATGGATGGTCTGATCAGCGGGTAAGAAATGCCGGAATATGGCCGGTCTCTTTCATCGTGCTGCCCTGACAATCTGGCGGTGATGGCAATTCATCATCGCGGTTTCGGTTTTTGTGAGCCGGGGCGGCTGATTTTTTGGTTGATTCTGTCGGTTTTGCCTTGCGTTTTTGCTTTGGCTTGTCCATTTGCGGATCATCTGGGGCTGGTGACGCGTCTGATGCGGCATTCACCACGGATGTTTGATCTAACTCAATTGGTGGAATCGGCTTGCCAATCAGCTTTTCAATGGCGCCGATATATTTAATATCGTCCTTGCCAGCGGCAATGGTGAATGCGCGGCCTGATTTACCAGCCCGGCCGGTTCGGCCAATCCGGTGGACATAATCTTCTGCACTCATCGGTACATCAAAATTAAACACATGGCTAAGCCCGGCAATATCCAGCCCGCGTGCCGCAACATCTGATGCAATCAATAGCGGCACATCCCCATCTTTGAATTTTTGTAGCGCATCGAGCCGGGCAGACTGGGTCATATCACCATGCAAGGCCACTGCCGAAAACCCATGCCGTTGGAGCGATGTAACCAATGTCGAAATATCACGTTTACGGTTACAGAAGATCACCGCATTTTTCACTTGTTCAACAGCCAGCAAATTACGCAACACCTGGCGTTTTGATTTACTGTCTGTCCAGATCAGATGCTGCGCCACCGTTTCAGCTGTCGATGCTGGCGGTGCCACTTCGATGATCTTTGGATTCATCACAAATTTGCTGCCGATTTTCTGGATATCATCCGATAATGTCGCGGAAAAAAACAAGGTTTGCCGCATGCGTGGCAACAGGCTGACAATTTTTTCAACATCGGGAATAAATCCCATATCCAGCATCCGGTCAGCTTCGTCAATCACCAGTATTTTGACATCATTAAGCAGCACTTTGCCGCGTTCAAAATGGTCAAGAAGGCGGCCTGGCGTGGCGATTAATACGTCAACGCCTTTGCTTAATGCGGCATTTTGATCCGCAAAGCTGACGCCGCCAATTAACAGCGCCATCGATAATTTGTTATTTACCGAAAATTTTTCAAAAGAGTCGGCCACCTGTGCCGCAAGTTCCCGGGTTGGCGCCAAAATCAGGCTGCGCGGCAAACGTGCCTTGGCCCGGCCTGATGCCAGAATGTCAATCATCGGCAGGGTAAAGGATGCGGTTTTGCCAGTGCCAGTTTGCGCTGACCCTAATATATCGCGTCCCATTAATACCACGGGGATAGATTTTTCTTGGATTGGCGTTGGGGATTCATACCCAAGGTCGGCAACTGCGCGACTAAGTTCGCTGCTCAGGCCGAGATCAGAAAATTTCAAGGATAGCGTCCTTTGTGATTTCTCGAAACATCAGTATAACCACAATTGCAAAAGCGGGCGGACAACTGTGTGACACGGTGATACATAGGAACGTGCGCAAGGTCAATATGTCATTCGCGCAAGGGTAAATTGTTAATGGCCAATGTAACGCCTGTTTTTATTCCCGGTTTATTATGCACGGAATGGTTGTTTCATGGGCAAGCTGACATTGCGTCTGGTACGGCGGTGTTTGCCGACACGCGCCAGCATGACACCATCACCGGGATGGCCGAAGCGGCGTTGGCGCAAACCAGCGGGCAATTGGTGCCGATTGGGCTATCTATGGGCGGCTATGTGGCGCTGGAAATGGCAAGGCTGGCCCCAGCCCGTATCAGTGCAATGGCGTTGTTTAGCACCAATTGCCGTCAGGATAATGACGCGCAGCGCGCCTATCGTGAACAGGCCATCAGACTGGCCCAACAGGACGGGTTTCGGGGCGTCACGCGCCAATTTTTGGGCAAATTTTTATCGCCGCGCGCATTGGCTGACACAGCCCTTGTTGATGGTGTGCTGGCAATGGCGGCGGATATTGGCCGGGTCACATTTGCGCGGCAGCAACATGCCATTTTGGGGCGCCGTGCCCAGCATGATACGCTGGCGTCATTAAACGTGCCGCTATTGATTGTGTGTGGCATCCGTGACACCTTGACGCCGCCCGCGCTATCTCAGGAAATGGCCGATTTGGCACCGCATGCTGATCTTCGTCTGTTGCCTGATGTGGGGCATTTGTCGACATTGGAAGCCGCTGACGCCTGCCGGGATGCCCTTATTGATCTAATGGCTAGGTGGTAACTTCTGGGCTTGTATAGGCGATAAGCTGAATGAAAACGCGGCTAGACCGCCGAGCATAAAAATCGGCGCGCCCCGCAAAGAGTTTAAACATCAAGACTTGCCAACACATCATCAGCATGATCGCGGATATAGCCAAACCGCAATTCGGCTTTTTTGCCCATTAATGTATTAACCAGCTGGTCGGTATGGCGGCGTAAATCAGCGCCAACTGAATCGCGCATCGGCAAATCAACGCGCAATAACCGGCGGCTTGCCGGGTTCATTGTTGTTTCCTTTAATTGGGCAGGCGGCATTTCGCCAAGCCCTTTAAAGCGGCTGATTTCAACCTTGCCACGTTTGTCAAAATTTTTAGCCAAGATGGTTTCGCGTTGTTCATCATCTAGCGCATATTCGGTTTTGCCACCCTGCGTCAGACGATAGAGCGGTGGTTGCGCCAGAAACAATCGACCTGCCTCGACCAGATTCGGCATTTCGCGATAAAAATAGGTCATCAACAATGCCGCGATATGCGCCCCGTCAACATCCGCATCCGTCATAATAATGATGCGTCCATAGCGCAGGTCATCCAGCTTAAAATCTTTGCCCGGCTTTACCCCTAGCGCTAGTGCCAAATCTGACAATTCCTGATTAGCTGTCAGTTTTTCAGATGAGGCACTTGCCACATTCAGAATTTTACCTCGAAGCGGCAGTACAGCTTGGGTTTTTCGGTCGCGTGCCTGTTTTGCCGACCCGCCAGCCGAATCACCCTCAACCAGAAATAATTCGGTAAATTCGCTGTCATTTGACGTGCAATCGGCCAATTTTCCGGGCAAGCGCAACCGCCGGGTTGCTGATTTGCGGGCCACTTCCTTTTCTTTTTTGCGGCGCTTTCGTTCTTCAGCTCGGTCGATGGCGGTTTCCAAAAGATAGGTGGCACGCGCCGTATCGGATGATAGCCAGTGGTCAAACCGGTCACGCACAGCTTGTTCGGTCAGACGGGTGGCATCAGCCGAAACCAAACGGTCTTTGGTCTGGCCCTGAAATTGCGGGTCACGCAAGAACACCGATAGCATCACAGCGCTATTGGCAAGGGCGTCATCTGCACTGATATCTGCCGCTTTTTTATTGCCCACCAATTCACCAAAAGCCCGCAACGCTCTTACAATGGCTTGTCTAAATCCGGTTTCATGCGTGCCGCCTGATGGCGTGGGTACGGTGTTGCAATAACTGCTGAAAAACCCATCTTCACTGGCGTCTAGCCAAGTGATCGCCCATTCAAATTTTTGTCCGTCAAGTTCGGCAAGTTCGGCAAATGGCGTGGAAATCATCAGCCCTTTGTCTTGTGTGGCATCATTCAGCGCATCGGCAAGCCCGCCCGGAAAATGCAGGCTGGCTTCAGCCGGGACGGTGTCGTTGCTGGCAAGCAAGGCTGGATCGCACCGCCAGCGAATTTCAACGCCAGCAAACAGATAGGCTTTTGATCGTGCCATACGGTATAAAGTTGCCGCCCGAAATTTTGCATTTTCACCAAAAATTTCAGTGTCAGGTGTAAAGGTCACTGTGGTGCCGCGCCGATTGGGGGCAGTGCCAATTTCGTTCAGTGCTGTCACTGGTGCGCCTCGTGAAAATTCTTGCCGGTACAGCAGTTTTTCGCGGGCGATTTCTACCGTCAGCGCGCTTGATAATGCATTAACAACAGAGGCGCCAACGCCATGCAACCCGCCTGAAGTGGCATAAGATTTACCGGAAAATTTGCCGCCAGCATGCAGGGTCGTCATAATCACTTCGACAGCGGATTTTTCTGGGAATTTGGGGTGCTTGCCTGTCGGCATGCCGCGGCCATTATCGCGAATGGTTAATGTGGTGGCTGATTCAAGAATAAAATCTATACGGTTGGCATGTCCGGCGACGGCTTCATCCATCGCATTATCCAGAATTTCGGCCGCTAGATGATGCAAGGCGCGTTCGTCGGTGCCGCCAATATACATGCCCGGGCGGTGCCGGACTGGCTCTAGGCCTTCCAACACCTCAATATTACTGGCGTCATAACTATCACTTGATGCGGCGGTGCCAAATAAATCAGACATGTATTACTCTTTTATCGTGTGTCAGACGGGCGAAATGATAAAACCATGCCAATGCGGCGTGATCACCCGGTTTGTCGAACCTTCTATGTCCTACCGTATCTGGACGATATCGCCAAGAGACATAACAATATATTGTGGGTTTGGACAATATATTGTGGGTTGAACACAAAAAAACCGGCCCTGAGAACAATCAGGGCCGGCTTTGTTGGGTCATGTATTCGGCTTAGTATGAATAATAGATATCAAACTCGACCGGATGCGGTGTGTGGTCCAAACGGATCACATCTTCCATCTTCAGATCAATATAGGCGTCAATCTGTTCATCAGTGAACACATTGCCCTGTGTGAGATAGCTACGGTCTTCGTTCAATGACTCGAGCGCCTCGCGCAATGATGCACATACAGTTGGGATCTGGCTTAGCTCTTCTGGTGGCAGATCATACAGATCTTTATCCATCGCATCACCCGGGTGGATTTTGTTCTGGATGCCATCAAGCCCTGCCATCAACATGGCAGAAAATGCCAGATAAGGGTTGGCAGTTGCATCTGGGAACCGCACCTCAACACGCTTGCCATTTGGTGAATTTACGTGCGGAATACGGCATGATGCTGACCGGTTACGTGATGAATAGGCCAGCAATACAGGCGCCTCATAACCCGGGATCAAACGCTTGTAGCTGTTTGTTGACGGGTTGGTGAATGCGTTGAGTGATTTGGCGTGTTTGATAATGCCGCCAATGTAGAACAGTGCATTTTCTGACAGATCAGCATATTGGTTGCCAGCAAAAAGTGGCTTGCCTTTTGACCAGATTGACTGGTGCACATGCATGCCAGATCCATTGTCGCCAGAAATTGGCTTTGGCATGAATGTCGCTGAAACGCCATAAGCATGCGCGACCTGATGCACAACATATTTATAAAGCTGCATGTTGTCGCAAGTTTCCAGAAGTGTGCCAAATTTGATGCCCAATTCATGCTGTGATGGGGCCACTTCATGGTGGTGCTTTTCAACAGGCACGCCCATGTCGGCCATAACCGCAACCATTTCAGACCGGATGTCTTGGCCTGAATCAACAGGCGGTACCGGGAAATAGCCACCTTTGACGCCAGGACGGTGGCCAAGGTTGCCTTCTTCATATTTACGGGCGCTGTTGTACGGGCCTTCGATGCTGTCTAGGGCATACATGCCACGGTTCATTGACACGTCAATTTTGACATCTTCAAAGATGAAGAATTCAGCTTCAGGCCCAAAATAGGCAGTGTCGCCGACGCCCAGTGATTGCATATGCGCCAGTGCCGCTTTGGCGGTACCGCGCGGGTCGCGTGAATAGGCTTCACCAGTTGATGGTTCCAGCACGTCACAGAACAGCGCCAAGGTGGGCTGTGCAAAGAATGGGTCAATATAGGCCCGGTACAGATCAGGCATCAATGTCATATCGGATTCGTTGATCGCCTTCCAGCCAGCAATTGACGACCCGTCAAACATAAAGCCTTCGGCCAATGCCTCTTCGTCAATGGTGTCGATGTGCTGGGTAACATGCTGCATCTTGCCGCGCGGGTCGGTGAACCGCAGATCGACAAAGGTGATGTCGTTTTCCTTGATCATATCCATAATTTTTTTTGCGTCAGACATGTGGGTATCCTTCCATTAATTGCTGTTGCAAAGCGTTTAAGTTCGATGTCGTTCAGCCAAGTTAGACGGCATCCGTGCCGCGTTCGCCTGTTCTGATCCGAATAGCTTCATCGATTGTTGAAATAAAAATCTTGCCGTCACCAATGCGGCCGGTCTGTGCGGCCTGTTGGATCGCGTCAACGACCCGTTCGGTCATGGCTTCGTCAATTACCACCTCAATTTTCACTTTTGGCAGGAAATCGACCACATATTCGGCGCCGCGATAAAGTTCGGTATGGCCTTTTTGGCGACCAAACCCTTTGGCTTCGAGGACGGTGATGCCTTGAATGCCAACCTCATGCAGCGCTTCTTTCACCTCATCCAATTTGAATGGTTTGATTATCGCTTCAATTTTTTTCATGGTTTGTCACTTCGTTGTTTGGTGGGGCGCAATGTCCAGCCAGTGGCCGGTTTATAACGCCCGGTTCATTGCGTGGTTATGCGGCGGCGGCTTGCCGGTTTCAAGTCACCCAACAGCCGTGATCGGCGAAAATTAAAAAAAGCTGCATTTTTGCTTGCATAATATGCAATATGCACAAAATTTAGGCATATTTTCACGCGGCGGCGCTCGGCAGTTTGCTGTCCTAGCGCATTGAAATTTAATGGTGGTTGGCTATGGTCATATCAAATGGGCTGGCAAAGGGTGGCAGTGGAGCCGACAATGACAGATGATCAGCGGTTGAAAATTTTGAATGATGCTGGTGGATTTAATGCGCAAAATGGCATCATGCTAACGGCGTGGGATGATGGATTTGGTGCTGTGCGCGTTGATCTGGCGGCGCATCACGTCAATCCCATGCAGCTTGTCCATGGCGGTTTATATTCATCAATGCTGGATGTGGCGCTTGCGATGACTGGCAGTTATCGGCCAGCACCAGCCCCCTTGATCCCAGGGCTGACATTATCGCTGACAACACAATTTCTTGCCGCAGCCACCCTTGATGATCGGTATTTGATCGCTGAGGCACGCCGCACCGGTGGCGGCAAATCGGTATTTTTTGCGGATGGCGCTGTGCGCGCCTCATCGGGGCGTATCATCGCAACTGCCAGTGGCGTTTTTAAACCCGGTCGGCCGCCACAATAGGCATTGTGAAATATATTGAAAATGCGCGTGATATAATCGCATCTATCAATGGTTGGGGTGAAATTTTACCGCTTCTCAATCGGCGCGTTCACGGTCGCAGATTTTTCTTGAAAATTCACCCATAAAACAGGCTTGCCAGCGCGTAGCGCTTCGACTAAGGTGCCGCCTTGCTTTTATCGGCAGA
>JAYOVO010000072.1:0-7472 GCA_038151495.1 Alphaproteobacteria bacterium | reverse complement strand
CTGTTTGCCGCCAATACAGCAGAGCCTGAAATTGCCAGACACCATCAATCAATGCGCGAAATAGGCGCGGAAATTCACGCAAAAATTTTATTCGTTGAGCTTGAACTTGCCCGCTTTGACGAATCCCATATGAAGACCCTGTTGCAAACCTCGGCGCTGGCGCATTTTGCTCCATGGTTGCGCCGTGTTCGGGCGATGGCGCCCTATCAACTGGCCCCGGAAATTGAACAGATGATCGCCGAGCGCGCGCCAACAGGAAGTGCCGCCTGGGTACGGCTTTTTGACGAGACCACAACATCTATGCGGTTTCCGTTTGACGGCCGCGATGTGACCGAGGCCGAAATTCTAGATGCGTTGTCACATGCCGATGCGGCGACACGTGCCGAAGCTGGTCAGTCATTATCGGCAACATTAAAATCTCACGAACGTTTGCTGTCGCTGACTCTTAACACCATTGCCAAGGATAAACAGATCGAAGATGGCTGGCGTGGGTTTAATCGGCCGGTGGCGTCGCGTAATTTGGCAAATGATGTGGATGATTCGGTTGTTGACGCGTTGGTCGCGGCGGTCAATCAGCGAAATGCCGATTTGACCCACCGCTATTACCAATTGAAAGCCAAATGGATGGGGGTCAAACAGTTGAATTGGTGGGACCGTAACGCCCCCTTGCCCGGCGATGATGATCGGCAATTTAGCTGGGATGAGGCCCGCCATATTGTGCTAGATGCCTTTGCTGGATTTGATCCGAAAATGGCCGAGATCGCCAAACCATTTTTCAGCAATAACTGGATTGATGCCGCACCACGCGCTGGCAAAAGTTCTGGGGCCTTTTCGCACCCCGTGGTGCCATCAGCCCATCCCTATATTTTGATGAATTTTGCTGGCAAATCGCGTGATGTCATGACTTTAGCGCATGAAATGGGGCATGGCATTCATCAATCACTGGCGGCCGATCAGGGCTATTTAATGTCTGACACACCGCTGACACTAGCCGAAACCGCATCTGTGTTTGCCGAGATGCTCACTTTTCGTCACTTGCTTGATAGCCAGGATGATGCCAAGGCCCGCCGCTATCTGCTTGCTGGAAAAGTGGAAGACATGCTGAATACCGTTGTGCGGCAGGTCGCCTTTCACAATTTTGAAACGCAATTTCATGATCGCCGCAGGGCTGGCGAATTAACAGCTGATGAAATTGCTGACATCTGGATGGAAACTCAGCGCGCTGCATTGGGGCCAGCGATCAAGATTGGTGATGATTACCGCCCAATCTGGAGCTATGTACCGCATTTTGTGCATACGCCATTTTATGTATATGCCTATGCCTTTGGCGATTGTCTGGTCAATGCATTATGGCAACAATATCAAACTTGCCTACAACAGGGCAACGCCGCTGGTTTTATCGCACAATATAAGCATTTGCTGATGGCTGGTGGGACTGAACGCTATGATGTGGCGCTCAAACGCTTTGACCTCGACGCCAGCCAAGCCGCTTTCTGGTCGTTAGGGCTTGATATGATAAGTGATATGATTGATGAGTTGGAAAGTCTGACGTAATGGCATCTGAACAAGATAATGGCCGGGTGGATGGCCGCCCATTTGGTGGCCGTTTGCGGCGCTATGCGCGTGTGACAACGACAATGGGCGGGCTGGCGGCACGTGTGGCGGGTGAACGCTATCTTGGCTGGGACATTGACCGGGCCAAACATGCCGCAGATTTACGCCAAGCACTTGGCGGGCTGAAAGGCCCGATCATGAAAGTGGCACAAATTCTCTCAACGATACCCGATGCCTTGCCAGCGGAATATGCAGATGAACTCGCCGGACTGCAAGCTGACGCACCGGCGATGGGCTGGTTGTTTACAAAGCGGCGAATGGCCAGCGAACTTGGCGCTGACTGGCAACAGAAATTTAGCCAGTTTGAACGTGAAGCCATTTCGGCGGCGTCTCTTGGACAGGTGCATCAAGCTATCGGACAAGACGGTGAAAAGCTGGCGGTTAAATTACAATATCCAGATATGCAATCGGCGATTGAGGCCGATTTACGCCAGTTGAAATTACTGTTCCAACTTTATGAACGCTATGATTCGGCAATTTCAACGTCGGATATTTATGATGAATTATCTGAACGTCTTTATGAAGAGCTTGATTACCGCCGCGAGGCACAGAATATGCAGCTTTATCGCTATATGCTGGCTGATGAATCATGCGTTGTTGTGCCCGAACATCGGCCTGAATTATCGACCGAACGCTTGCTAACGATGAACTGGCTGGATGGTACCCGCCTTATGCCATTTCTAGACACCAATCCAGACCAAGACACCCGCAACAAAATTGCCAGACATATGTTCCGGGTATGGTATGTACCTTTTTATTATTATGGCGTGATTCATGGTGACCCGCATTTAGGCAATTATTCAATTGCCAGTGATCACCGGATCAATTTGATGGATTTCGGATCAATACGGCTGTTCCGCCCAGAATTTGTTGCCGGTGTCATCGAGCTTTATAAAGCCTTGCGTGATGATGATAAGGCACAGGCTGTTGATGCCTATGAACGGTGGGGCTTTGTTGGCCTGGATAACGAGGCCATTGATGTTCTCAATATGTGGGCAGGATTTATTTATGCACCGCTTCTTGAAGATCGTGTCCGGCCAATCCAGCAAATGCGCAACGGCAAGGCCGGGCGTGACCTTGCAGGCAAAGTGCATCAGGAATTAAAGCGCATTGGCGGGATCCGGCCGCCGCGCGAATTTGTCTTGATGGACCGTGCGGCCGTTGGCCTTGGATCGGTCTTTATGCATCTTGGCGCCGAAGTGAACTGGCATGAATTATTTCATGATCTGATTGATGATTTTTCCATCGAAAGCTTGGCCGCGCGTCAACGTAAAGCGGTGGAGACAATCGGGCTGCCAGCAGGATTGATCGCATCATCATCATAAGTCAGTCGGATCACAAAAAAACGGCGCCGTGATGACCACACAGCGCCGCTTTGTTCTATGCAAATTATGACAATGCAAGATGTTGATAAAGTCTAGGCCGCTAGCTTATGATCCCCAAAAGCTGGTCAAGCGAGGCTTTGGCATCGCCATAGAACATGCGAGTATTTTCTTTATAAAAAAGCGGGTTTTCAATGCCTGAATACCCAGTGCCTTGACCGCGTTTTGAGACAAACACTTGTTTTGCCTTCCAGCATTCAAGCACAGGCATACCAGCAATCGGGCTATTCGGATCATCTTGTGCGGCTGGGTTCACAATGTCATTCGATCCAATCACAATGGCCACATCTGTATCTGGGAAATCATCATTGATTTCATCCATTTCCAAGACAATGTCATAGGGCACCTTGGCCTCTGCCAGTAACACATTCATATGGCCGGGCAATCTTCCGGCAACCGGATGGATGGCAAAGCGTACCTGTTTTCCCTTGGCGCGCAGGCGCCGGGTCAATTCGGCAACACTCTGCTGGGCTTGTGCCACTGCCATACCATAGCCCGGAATGATAATGATGTTGTCAGCATCTTCTAAGGCCGTTGCCACACCATCTGTATCAATTGCAATCTGTTCACCCTCTACTTCCATTTGTGGGCCAGCGGCCCCGCCAAATCCACCAAGGATCACGCTGATGAAAGACCGGTTCATCGCTTTACACATAATGTAGGACAAGATGGCACCTGACGAGCCAACCAAAGCGCCAACGACGATTAACAGATCATTGCCAAGGCTAAAGCCAATTGCCGCCGCGGCCCAGCCTGAATAGGAATTCAGCATCGAGACAACGACCGGCATATCGGCACCGCCAATGCCCATGATGAGATGAAAGCCAATGAACAGCGCCATAAATGTCAAAATCAGCAATGGGTTTAAGTCGCCCGTTTGCAGATACCAGACCATGCAGGCAATCGACACAATAGCGGCTGTTGCGTTCAACAAATGGCCGCCGGGTAACTTGGTTGCCGCCGAGGTGACTTTGCCAGCTAGTTTTCCATAGGCAATCACCGAGCCGGTAAAGGTCACCGCACCAATCCAGATGCCAAGCGTTGCCTCAACACGCAGGATATTAATCTCGACCTGTGTCTTTTTCGCCAATAGCGCTGCAAACCCTTCAAGGGCCTTTTTGCTGGCATCATCCATGGCCAGAACATTGATCAGTTCAAAATGCGCGTTGAAACCAACAAATACAGCCGCCAGACCGACAAGCGCGTGCATGCCAGCAACAAGTTCCGGCATTTGCGTCATTTCTACTTTTGAGGCAAGTGCATAGCCAATCAGGCCGCCAGCCACAATCAGTCCAAGCGAAAGCCACCATAACCCATTACCCGGCCCCACCAGCGTGGCAATAATGGCGAAAGCCATACCAAAAATACCATACCAAACGGCACGTTTTGCGCTTTCTTGACCAGATAAGCCACCAAGCGACAAAATAAATAAAACGGCAGCAGCGATATAAACGGCAGTTGTCAAACCTAATTCCATAGACCCGTTCCCCCTAGGATTTCTGGAACATGGCGAGCATGCGCCGTGTCACTAAAAAACCGCCAAAAATGTTGATTCCGGCAAAAAACACTGAAATCCCAGCCAATATAATCACAAGGTTATTGGTAGAGCCAATTTGCAGCGCCGCACCAAGAATGATGATCGAAGAGATGGCATTCGTGACTGCCATCAACGGCGTATGTAATGAATGGCTTACATTCCAGATCACTTGAAACCCGACAAAAACTGACAACACAAAGACAATGAAATGCTGCATAAAGCTGGCTGGGGCAAAGGTGCCAACCAGTAGCAATAACGCGGTACCACATGCCAGCAAAGTCACTTGATTTTTGGTTTGCTTTTTAAAGGCAGCGACCTCTTCAGCGCGCCGTTCTTCTGGGGTTTTTTCTGGCGCCGCCTCTTTTGGTTTTGCCGCAATCGCCTGTATTTTGGGTGGTGGCGGTGGGAAGGTGACCGATCCTGCATGCGCGATTGTGGCGCCGCGAATGACATCATCCTCCATATTATGAACGACAGTACCGTCTTTTTCCGGTGTTAGGTCGGTCAACATATGGCGAATATTGGTGGCATAGAGGCTTGAGGCCTGCGCCGCCATTCGGCTTGGAAAATCGGTGTAACCAACAATCGTGACGCCGTTGTCACTGACAATTTTTTTGTTGGCCACGGTCAAATCACAATTGCCGCCACGTTCAGCCGCCAAATCAATCACAACTGACCCCGGTTTCATTGCCGCGACCATATCTGCCAACCACAATTTTGGCGCATCGCGGCCCGGGATCAGCGCGGTGGTGATGACAATGTCCATATCTGGGGCTAATTCACGGAATTTTTCCAGCTGCTTTTCGCGAAATTCAGGGCTGGATGGCGCCGCATAGCCGCCAGTTTCCGCGCCATCTGTTTGGGCTTCTTCAAAATCCAGAAACACAAATTCGGCGCCCATGGATTCGATTTGTTCGGCAACTTCCGGGCGTACATCAAACGCATAGGTAATCGCCCCAAGAGAGGTAGCTGTGCCAATTGCCGCCAACCCAGCGACGCCAGCCCCAACAATCAGAACCTTGGCTGGTGGCACTTTGCCAGCCGCGGTAATCTGACCGGTGAAAAACCGGCCAAAATTATTGCCAGCCTCAATGACCGCCCGGTAGCCCGCGATATTCGCCATTGAACTGAGCGCGTCCATTTTCTGGGCGCGGCTAATCCGCGGCACCATATCCATGGCAATAACACTGGCCCCATTTTTGGCCAATAATTCCATGTTCTGGGTATTTTGTGCTGGATAAAAGAAAGAGATTAGTGTTTGGCCTTTGGTCAAACGCTTGGTTTCAGCAGACGTCGGTGGCAAAACCTTGATAATGATGTCGGCCGATTTCCACAAATTTGCAGCGGTTTTGGCAATGGCCACACCAGCCTGTTCGTAGGCGGCATCAGTAAACCCGGCGGCATCCCCGGCGCCTGACTCAATCATGCACTCATAGCCCAGCTTTTGAAGCTGCAGGGCGCTATCGGGTGTCAGCGCGACTCGTTTTTCATCTGCGGCTGTTTCCTTTGGGCATCCAATCAACATTATTTATCTTCCATTATGTCTATCATCACCTGGTGTGAACCGTTGCGGTTTTTTTATCATTCTTGGCGGTTCAAGGTAACAAGAAATACAACGCATGTTAGAAAATTGCATCATTTGGCTGGTAAAAATGAAAAAGCCGCCTCGATTGGCGGCTTTTTCATATCAGGTGGGTTGGGATATCACCTCTAATAGCCTTCGCGCTCTAAACGTTTGCGCATGAGCTTGCGAACACGTCGTGTTGACTCAGCGGCCTCGCGCGCCCGGCGTTCTGATGGCTTTTCATAAGAGCGCCGGTTTTTCATTTCCCGAAACACACCTTCGCGCTGCATTTTCTTTTTCAGAACACGCAGGGCTTGGTCTACATTATTGTCTCTAACGGTGACGTACACGTCTTTCACATCCTTTCAAAAGATTGTTGTTATGCCGTTTTGAGTGAGCGCTGTGTCTAGCATAACAATGGCAAGAGTGCAAACATTAAACCTGATCAAAAATACCGCCATTTCGGTGCGGCGGAAGGGCGGCAAGAATACCGGGCATTGATAATGCGGCAACAGGCTGGAAATATGTGTGGCAATCACTATATTCACCAATAGGCAACGCCGACTGATCAAGAAAGCGTGGACACGGTGTAATGAGCAAAAGGATTGAATTGATGACAGCGCCCCATAACACCATTGACCCAACAGCAGCCGCAATAGTGAATGCCACATTGTTGCATGTCCCATTTGATGGGTGGAGCGATGCGGCACTTGCTTTAGGGGCGGCAGATGCTGGTGTTGAACCGCATATGGTTTCGGCGTTATTTCCGCGTGGTGCCATTGATGCAATTGCGCTGCATTCGCGGCTTGCCGATGCTGAAATGGTGGCGGCGTTTCATGCGTTGCCAGAAACGCCACAAAAAATTCATCTGGCGATTCGGGCGCTTATTTTATTGCGTCTTGAATTGGCGCAACAGAATAAAGACGCGGTACGGCGCGCCCTGACAATGCTGGCGTTGCCTGCACACGCGAAATTATCGGCCGAATTACTATATGAAACGGTCGATGCGATGTGGCGTGCGGCAGGTCAAACCGACACCGGTTTCAGCTTTTACACCAGACGGGCGACATTAGCCGCTGTTTACAGTGCCACGCTGTTAGCCTGGCTTGCCGATAATAGCGGCGATATGGCCAAAACCGTGGCGTTTCTTGATCGCCGCCTTGCCAATGTTGCGTCAATCCCAAAAGCCACCGCGCCTTTGCGCGGCGTCAAAGCGGCTGGCGAACAATTTGCGCGCGCGATGCTGAAGACCATTGGCAGACGGCACGCCCGCTGATTTATGTCCTCAGATCATGTGATGTTGCGATCGCATATGGTGCGGCATTGGATTTTTTTAGGTTAATCGCTATAAGGCAAGTGGTGTCCGTGTGGCGCT
>JAYOVO010000071.1:0-7715 GCA_038151495.1 Alphaproteobacteria bacterium | reverse complement strand
GTGGAGCGCCAACTGGTCATGTAATTCCGGTTCGTGAAGTGCGGATCAGCGCCGGGGCCGGCTTTATCGTGGTGGTATGCGGCGAAATCATGACCATGCCAGGCCTGCCAAGAACCCCAGCGGCAGAAACCATCCGGATCAATGATAAGGGCGAAATCGAAGGCCTGTTCTAATTTGCTAAGAACAGCATAATTCTGGCTTTGCATGTCTGATTGCGAGAGGTGAAAAGGTTTGCAGTAACATGAACAGCGGTGATGAGTACAATGCGTGGAATCCGGGTCTGACTTCGACCATACCACCGCATCTGCTTCCCCTTATCACCCTGTTCCGGCCAGAAAATGGGAAAGTGTCCTACCAACAAGCAAAAGAGGCCGCAGATTTCTGCGGCCTTTCTGCTGAGACATTATGCGGGCTTTCGGTTAAGCGGCTGATCATTCATGAAGTTTTGATCCGGGTCACGGCTGATTTGTCAGTGCCAGACGGGCCAAGCTATGAATATCTTGGCATTTCATTGCGCTCTATGGTTGGACGAATTTGCGACCAGTATGTATTGCCAAATTTAGCGGATATAACGGCTGAATTTGAGGTCATCAAACATCACGCGGCTGAGGCAATTAATGACCGATTAAACCGTGACATCTTTCGCCGTGACAAAAGCCGGGCCAAAGCCGGTATTTTTGGGTTTTTGCGTTCAAAATCGACCGCGGTAAATGATGACAAGGCGCTGCCAGAAATTGGCGCACTGGCCGCATGGAAGACGGCGTTGCCGGGCCAACAAGACCCGGCTGAAAGAGCGTATTTATCGGCATTAATCACGATCATAGGCGGCATTATTGGTCAGCATGGCCGGCTTGTGGCTGATCGTGATCTTGTTGTTGACCTCAGCCTGCGGGTTGTCATGAATAATTTTGGCAGCCGCGAGATTGGCCGTATTATCCGTCCCATGTTTAACGACGCGGTGGCAAAGGAAGGCTATCGGTTCCTGCCAGCCCAATCGCACCCCATTGTGATGAACACAAAAGGGGCATCCGCATCCGGAAAAAGCACAATTCGACCGCAACAGCGCCGTCTGGCCGAAAAAATGAACGTCAAATGGGAAGATTTTGCCCTGATCAGCCCGGATTATTGGCGAAAATATCTGTTGGATTATGAAACGATGGGGGCGGATTATAAATATGCGGCGATGATGACCGGGCATGAATTAGAAATCATTGACCGCAAATTAGATAGCTATGTTGCGGCCAAGGCTCGCCGACACAATCTGCCACATTTGTTGCTAGATCGGTTTCGCTTTGACAGTTTCAAAGTTGGTGATGATGGCGATTATCAAAGCAAACTTCTTAGCCGTTTTGGTGCGACAGTGTTTTTGTTCTTTATTATTACGCCGCCTGCACAAACAGTCGAGCGGGCCTGGCAGCGTGGCTTGACAACAGCCCGTTATAAGGCCGTCAATGATTTGCTTTATCACAATATCGAAGCATTTAATGGCATTCCGGAACTGTTTTTTTCTTGGATGGGGATTGGCGACAAGACCGTCTATTTTGAATTTTTGGATAATGACGTCCCGCTTGGTGAACGGGCGCGGACCATTGCCTATGGGCATCATGGCCATATGACTATTTTGGACCCGTCAGCGCTGGGAAATATAGACCGGTTTCGTCAGGTCAATACCAAGGCCACGCGCCCTGACGAGGTGTTAGATCCCGCATGGCAACCAACGCATGATTTCATCCGGCGGTGTTTTTCTAGTTTTGCGCGTATTGATTTTGTTAATTATGATGATGCGACGATCTATGGGCGTGTTGAGTCGGGTGCGTGGCACTATAAAAACGCGGCGCATTACCCGCACCGCCATGATCATCAAGATTGCTTGTCAGCGCTTGGCTGGAATGAACCGCCAACGGCGGTGGATCTTGCCACCTCAACGGTTGATGTGGCTTCAGAAAAACGGGTGACCATTGGGGCGTGGGCACCGCGCCACCCACATAACGGCTAGGCACTAGGTTCTGGCGTTGACTATTTTGCCTTTTGGCGGGCGTTTTTTTTGGGCTTTTTGACAGCAGATGGCGCAACGTCAACCCACCCACGCAAATTTTCGATGGCGACCTCTTCAATCACCCGCATGCCATCTTCGCTATCATTCAGACATGGGATATAGGTAAAGGTTTCCCCGCCATGTTCGATAAATTCTTCATGTAATTCAATGTCGAGTTCATCAAGCGTTTCCAGACAATCTGCAACAAAACCGGGCGCCATAATCGCCACATGTTTACTGCCTGATTCAGCCAGTTTAACGACTGTCTTATCGGTATAGGGTTGCAACCATGGTTCAGACCCAAAGCGTGACTGGAAAGTGGCGTGGAAATGCTGTTCATCCCACTGCAAAGCTTCCCGCAAAAGGCGGGCTGTTTTCATACATTGGCAGTGATATGGGTCACCAGCGACAAAATAGCTTTTTGGGATGCCGTGAAAGGAAATCACTAGATCATCCGGTTTACCTGATTTTTTAACAGCCGCTTTTACTGATGCGGCCAAGGCATTAATATAGCTTTTGTGATCGTGCCACGGCGGAACAGTACGAATGGCCGGTTGCCAACGTAAATCCAGCGCCCATTTGAACACTTCATCATTCACTGTCGCGGTTGTTGAAGCGGCATATTGCGGATAGAGCGGCATCACCACAATTTGGCTACATCCGGCATCTTGAAGCTTTTGCATTTGTGACTGGATGGCAGGCTGGCCATAGCGCATTGCGTAATCGACGATTAAATCATCGCTTTGAAAACGGCTGGCAACATGTTCGGCCTGTAATCTGGTGATGCGGCGCAATGGCGACCCATCTGGGTCGTCCTTTAGCCATATCCGGGCATAAGCGTCACCAGATTTGCGAGGGCGAACATTCAAAATGATGCCGTTGAGGATAACCCACCACAAAAGCCGGGGCACTTCAATTACCCGCCGGTCTGATAAAAATTGTTTGAGATAGCGGCGCATTGATGGGGTGTCGGTGCCGTCAGGTGTGCCTAGATTGACCAGCAAAAGACCGGTTTTGCCACGTCCCGGAAAATATGGGTGATCCTTTGGCATGGAATTTATCGGCATAGCAAACCCTCAATTACAAACTAAAATAGCAAATTGCGCCGCGGTGGCTTTTCCAGATGTTTTATTTAGGGAGTGAAGGTGAAAAGTTCCAGCATCACAACGCGGTTTTTTAATAACGTAAAGGCGGCAAATCGCGCCCGCGGGTGCGATTTTCGGCATATCCGGCTAGCCGACCTGTTGGCTTATTTCTGCTTCGACATGGCGAAACGCCAATTGCAACGCGTCAACCAGATCATCGATCATGCCATCACTATGAAATGGCCCGGGGGTCAGGCGCAGCCTTTCGGTACCTTTTGGCACGGTTGGATAATTGATCGGCTGGACATAAATTTGATGTTCGTTCAGCAAAAACTGGCATATTCGCGTGCAATTGTCGGCATCGTTGACCATGACCGGAACAATATGTGTATCCCCTTCAAGTATTGGCAGATTGGCCGCGCGTAGCTTTTGTTTCAAAGTTTCGGCTTGTTGCTTCTGGCGGTCACGCTCGATCGCGCTTGACTGGAGATATTGAACCGATGCCAATGCCCCATGGGCCAAGGCTGGTGGCAAGGCCGTGGTAAAAATAAAACCTGATCCAAAGCTGCGTACAGCGTCGCAAATCACATCATCAGCGGCGATATAGCCGCCCACCACGCCAAATGCTTTGCCAAGCGTTCCTTGGATCACATCTATTCTATCTGCAACACCGCGCATCTGGGCGACCCCGCCGCCTTGTGCCCCATACATGCCAACCGCATGAACCTCATCAAGATATGTCAGGGCGTTGTATTTTTCCGCCAAATCAGCAATTTCGGCTATCGGACTGGTGTCGCCATCCATTGAATAGACTGATTCAAAAATGATGATTTTTGGGCGGTCAAGCGGTTGTGCCTGTAACAAGGTTTCAAGATGGGCGCAATCATTGTGCCGGAAAATCACTTTTTCGCATCGTGCATAGCGAATCCCAGAAATGATTGAGGCATGATTCATTTCATCTGAAAAAATCACCACATTATCAAGCAATCCCGCCAACGCGCTGATGCTTGCTTCATTGGCAACATAACCGCTGGTCAGAACAAGTGCGCGTGATTTCTGGTGAAGCGCGGCAAGCGCCGTTTCCAATTCGACAATAGCTGTGCTTGTGCCAGAAATGTTGCGGGTGCCACCAGCCCCGCTCCCTGTATGGACAATGGCAGATTGCATGGCGTCTATGACTGCCGGATGTTGCCCCATCCCCAGATAATCATTCGAACACCAGATCACCACATCTTGCGGGCCATTTGGACTGTTCCATGTGGCGTAGGGATGACGTCCGACATGCCGTTCAAGTTCGACAAAACTGCGATAGCGGTTTTCGCTTTTCAGCTGGTTCAAGCGATTTTTAAATTGATCGCGGTAATGCACTGTAAAGCTCCTGCGCCCATTGTCCGACAGACCTGTCAGATGGTCATCTATTAGCACAAATCCATGCCATAAAAAGATCTAAAAGGCGATGCGACAACTCGTAGCGATGATTGCAATGGATGTGCAACACCCCAAAGAACAAACCATGCAGAGGTAATCAATCACGCCGAGGGTTAATCACGCCGGGGGCTGGTGATTTTGATAAGATGAATAATCTGGCAATTAATCATTTGTTTGCCAGCATGTTCAAAATTCACCGTTACATTTGTCCCGACAATTGACTGCACCTGACCTTGCCCCCAATCGGGTTGGTCTGGATGCGTAACAAAATCGCCCAGGCTGAAATATAACATTGGTGCCTCGCCTGCTTCAAGTTCTGGGCCCTATGTGCCACAGCGCCGCGATCAGGGCAATCTGGAAGTGCGTAATGCGCGCCAACCAATCACGACTATTGCGCGATTGGTTGTAAATTTTTGTAGATGTTTATGCGTTGTAGCACCCGCGGTCAGGCGCTGATGGTCATCGCATCATAATCGCGCATTTCACGCAGGATGTAGCCTTGGCCCCAAATGGTGTCAATCACCACACCGCTGGCACCAGCATCGGCAATTTTACGGCGCAATTTGCACATAAACACATCAATGATTTTTGGCTCAGGTTCATCAATTCCACCATAAAGATGATTTAAAAATGCATCCTTGCTCAAAACCGCACCTTTGCGTAATGCCAGAAATTCGATGATACGAAATTCTTTGGCTGTCAAATCAAGCCTTGTATCGCCAATTTTTGCATAATTGCGGCTGAGATCAACAATCAGATTGCCAACATTGACCGTGGCAGAACTATGGCCATGAGTGCGCCGGATAATAGCTTCAAGATTGGCCACCAATTCATAGCGATCAAATGGTTTTGTCAAATAGCCATCGGCGCCCGCACCAAGCGCGGTAATTTTATCATCAATACCACTATTACCAGACACCACCAAAATTGGCACCGGCATATGATTTTTGCGGATCAGGCGGGCCAGTCTGGTGCCATCTCCATCTGGCAAATTGATATCTAGTAACACGGCATCAATTTGGCTGTGTTTTAGTTCAAATAAAGCAGTCTCTATGGTGTTGGCAGTGGTTTTAAAATATCCAGCTTCTTCTAATGTCATGCCAAGGATATCGGCAACAATCGGATCATCTTCCACAACAAGAATATGCATGATCTAGACCTCTATATTAAAAACTATGGTTACGTTCCTCACTCAATTTGCTGCGCAACAGAATCAAAACTTTAACAATAGTGACGATGCGCTGACTTCGCCCTATGGATGTCAGGGTAGGCGCGTCAAAACATCAGAACAAATCACATATGCGTGATTAACGGTTTAATAATGAAATGGGGTGAGGGGGCTTTGGGATGTCTTCCGAAATGCGACAAAAAACGCCTTGCGAAATGGTTTGAATCGGTGTACTCCAACCGCCTCCTTTGAGCATGCCGATCTACTGGGCGATTAGCCCGCCGACATAATGGTGATGACATGAAGAAGACAAATGACGCATTCGTCTTTGAACAGGGTGTTGACGGTGACGATGACGTAGGTCAGTCGGCAAAACCAAAGACAGCTAAAGGCAAAAGCCAAGCCATGGAAAACAGCTCTAATATTGCCCCAACCATGTTGCCAGCCGACTATCGGCCCAGCGAATCAGAAGAATTCATGAATCCTATGCAACTTCTGTATTTCCGCAAAAAATTGGAAGCATGGAAAGCCGAATTGCTGGATGATGCCAGCGAGACAATCACTGGCTTGTCGCAGGAAAATCTTCACCAGCCTGACCAGATGGACCGGGCGCAAATTGAAAGCAATGCAGCGCTTGATTTGCGCACGCGGGATCGCGAACGTAAATTGCTGCAAAAAATCGAGTCAGCTTTGCGCCGCATTGACGATGGCAGCTATGGGTATTGTGTCGAAACCGACGAGCCAATTAGCTTGCGGCGGCTGGAAGCCCGGCCGATTGCATCGCTCAGCCTTCATGCACAAGAACGTCATGAGCGGATGGAACGTGTCCATCGCGACGATTAACCATTAACGCTATTCATTCGCTGGTTATTGCGAACAAAAGACGCAACTTATGGCCCATTTGGGCCTGCAAGAACAAAAGGTGAAAATGTTCTTGCAAAAAGAACAAAACAAGTACATCATAACGCCTAGATAATTGAAACAGGGGCCAGATTAGTGGCATTCCCACATGGACAGTGGCCCCTTGATATGCAACTAAGGAGGCATATGATGGCGGGTGTTGTAGTGGATATGAAAATGAAAAGTGACGATAAAAACAAGGCGCTTGAAGCGGCAATAGGGCAAATCGAAAAGGCCTTTGGCAAAGGGTCAGTGATGAAGCTTGGCCAACGCGAATCTGCGGTTGATGTTCAGGCAATATCTACTGGTTCGCTGGGGCTGGATATCGGGCTTGGCATTGGCGGCTTTCCCAAAGGGCGCATTGTTGAGGTCTATGGGCCAGAATCGTCAGGAAAAACCACATTGGCGTTGCATGCTGTGGCTGAAGCGCAAAAAGAAGGTGGAACCTGTGCCTTTGTCGATGCTGAACATGCGCTTGATCCGGTCTATGCCCGCAAGCTTGGCGTCAATATTGATGATTTGTTGATTTCGCAACCTGATGCTGGTGAACAGGCGCTAGAACTCGCTGATCCGTTGGTGCGTTCAGGCGCGATCGATGTCTTGGTGGTCGATTCTGTTGCCGCGCTTGTGCCGCGTGCTGAACTCGAAGGGGAAATGGGCGATCATCATGTGGGTCTGCATGCACGGCTGATGAGTCAGGCATTGCGCAAGCTGACATCATCAATCGCCCGGTCAAATTGTTTGGTGATTTTCATCAATCAGATTCGTCTGAAAATTGGCGTTATGTTTGGTAACCCAGAAACCACAACAGGCGGCAACGCGCTAAAATTTTACGCCTCTGTTCGGCTTGATATCCGCCGTATCGGGGCGATTAAAGACCGCGATGAGGTGGTTGGCAACCAAACCCGTGTGAAAGTTGTCAAAAACAAGGTGGCGGCGCCATTCCGTACCATTGAATTCGACATTATGTATGGCGAGGGTATTTCAAAGATGGGCGAATTGCTCGATCTTGGGGTGGCCGCTGGCATTGTCGATAAATCAGGTGCATGGATTTCCTATAATGGCCAGCGTATCGGGCAGGGACGCGAAAACGCAAAAA
>JAYOVO010000070.1:0-8064 GCA_038151495.1 Alphaproteobacteria bacterium | reverse complement strand
GCCAAAAACGCCACGATAATGGCGGTAAATCCATAACCAAAAGACACTTCAGGCTGAAGCTGCCCCATATTGGCCGACACTTCGACCATGCCAGCCACACCGGCACAAGCCCCGGAAATACATAACACACCAATGGTTGTGCGTGCCGCACTAAATCCAGAAAATGCACCGGCCCGCGGGGCATCACCCATCACCTTGACCTGAAAGCCAAACAGCGTCCGTGACATGACAAAAGAAGCAACAAATGCCAGTACCAGCGCCGCCACAACCCCCCAATGCAATTGGCCCAATGTGCCAATTCCCGGCACATCTACACGCTGAATCAGCGCTGCCTCGTCATAAGATTTGGTCAAGGGAAAGCCAAATGATTGCGGATCACGCCATGGCCCGCGTACCAGCCAGTCAATAAATAGCGCGGCCACATAGGTCAGCATCAAAGACACCAAAATTTCATTGGTGTTAAACCGCACTTTTAAAACACCCGGGATCAGCGCCCATGCCATGCCGCCAACCATCGCCGCCAGAATCATTGCTGGCATCAGCAACATATCTGGAAGACCGGGCACAAAAAGCGCGACCCCACCAGCGCAAACCGCGCCCATCACAATCTGTCCTTCTGCACCGATATTCCAGACATTGGCACGGTAACAAAAAACCAGCCCAGTGGCCGTGATGATCAATGGGCAGGCTTTGACAAATAAATCCGCCACTTGATCAGGGCGTGATAATGGCGCGATAAAAAACTGATAAAGTGACGCAAGCGGATCATACCCAAGTACGGCAAAAATTATCGCCCCCACGCATAATGTCATCATGATGGACACCACCGGTGTCACCAATGTACGTTGAAGTGAAATATCTTTTCGTGGGGTCATGGAAATCATGCGCTGGCCCCTTCCATAACCGCGGCGCCGCCCATCAATATACCAACCTGCTCGGCGGTGACGTTGCTTGCTGGCATCACATCTGACAGACAACCGTCATGCAACACCGCGATTTTATGTGCAATCGCAAACACCTCTTCAAGATCCTGCGAAATCATAATGACCGCCGAACCACGTGCAGCAAGTTCCAGCATCGATTTGCGGATCGACACGGCCGCCCCCACATCAACACCCCATGTTGGCTGTGCCACCACCAGCAATCGCGGCGATTTGATTATTTCGCGCCCAACCACAAATTTTTGCAGATTACCGCCCGATAATGATGCCGCCATTGGATCATCTGACGGCACGCGGACATCAAATCTGTCAATCACCTCTGCCGCAATTACCTTTGTGGCGGCACCGTCAATGACCCCATGCTGAACAGTTTTGCCAAGCGAATGATTGGTAAGCAAGGCATTATCTGACAAGCTCATTGATGGGATCGCGGCATGGCCATTGCGCTCTTCAGGCACAACACCAAGACCAACACGCCGCCGCGCCGCCGGGCCCAAATGGCTTATATCCTGCCCATCCAGCATAATGACACCGGCGGATGGGGGGCGCCATTCACCGGAAAGCGCGGCCATGATTTCATCTTGCCCATTACCAGCAATGCCAGCAATGGCAAGAATTTCACCAGCATTGGCAGTGAATGAGATGTCGTTTAGTGTCACGGCAAAGGCCGTTGGCTTTGGCTTTTGTAAATTTTTGATCACACACACAGCTTTCGATTGGTCTGGTGCGGACTGCCGGGTGACATCAGCTATTTTGCGGCCAACCATCAATTCGGCAAGCTGGCGATTACTATTTTTCTTGGTATCAACGGTCCCCACATTGCGGCCCCGTCGCAAAACTGTTGCCCGGCTTGTTAATGCGCGGATTTCATCTAATTTATGCGAAATAAATAACACCGCCATGCCGTTGTCGGCAAATTGCCGCAATACCGAAAATAATTGGTCTGTTTCTTGCGGTGTCAGCACCGATGTTGGTTCATCCATAATCAGCAAAGACGGGTTTTGCAGTAAACACCGCATCACCTCAACACGTTGTTGCTGACCAACCGAAAGATTATGGATATAGGCATTCGGGTCGATGGCCAGACCATATGCATCCGACATGGCACGGATCCGGTCTGACAATGCGGCCAAATTCTCACCGGCTGGCAAGGCAAGCTGGATATTTTCTGCAACGCTCAATGATTCGAAAAGTGAAAAATGCTGAAACACCATGCCGATGCCAAGCTGGCGCGCTTGCAAAGGCCCGGAAATATGTACTGGCTGCCCTTGCCAGAAAATTTGCCCCTCATCTGGCTGTAACAAACCGTAAACAAGTTTGACAAAGGTCGATTTACCTGCCCCGTTTTCACCAAGCAGGGCATGAATTTCACCAGGCTGTATGGAAAATGAAACCGCATCATTTGCGCGGAAATCACCAAATGATTTGGTAAGACCAACAGCGCTGAGCACCGGCGGTGTTTTCAAAGATGTAGCAGCATGCGGTCTGGTCATGAAACGCCCGGCTATGAACAAATTATGGCGCGTCACCTATGACGCAAACTTCAAAACGATAGGGGGCCGGATGGTAAGTCTCGGCGCCTGAAAAGTAAAGCCATCCTGCACCCGCGTGCGGCTTTATTATGTTGTTGCCGCCGCCAAAACAGCGCCATAGTTTTTTTGCCAGCCATCAAACGCAAAACAGCCCCCAGCTTGGTTGTGCCGGGGGCTGTGGTTTTAGATTATGTTGATATTAACGGGTAAATTCCGGATAGGAATCCATCCCCAGTTCGGCACTGTCCAACCCGGCAATTTCCTCATCTTCAGACACCCTGATTCCCAGCACCATTTTAATCAGGATCCACACAATGCCAGAGACCACAAAGGTAAAGGCACCGACAATAGCAATGCTGATGATTTGCGTGCCAAAATTGGCGTCACCATTGGTCAGCGGCACCGCCAACGTGCCCCAGATGCCAGCAATGAGGTGTACCGGAATTGCCCCAACCACATCGTCAATCTGCATCTTATCAAGCATTGGCACAGCAAACACAACAATCAGACCGCCAACACCGCCAATGAGTGTCGCAACGCCAAGCGTTGGTGTCAGAGGTTCAGCGGTGATTGATACAAGCCCAGCCAGCGCACCGTTCAGCACCATGGTTAAATCCACCTTGCCATACATCAGTTGGGTCAAGATCAACGCAACAATGGACCCACCTGCCGCCGCGGCATTGGTATTGGCAAAAATACGCGAGATATCAGCCACATCACCAATGGTACCCATGGCCAATTGTGAGCCACCATTAAAGCCAAACCAGCCGAGCCATAAAATGAATGTGCCAAGCGTCGCCAAAGGAAGATTTGCACCCGGCATTGGGTTGACCCGACCATCTTTATATTTGCCAAGACGTGGGCCAAGGATCAGTGCACCTGCCAAAGCCGCCCAGCCACCAACCGAATGCACCACGGTTGAGCCAGCAAAATCCAAAAAGCCCATTTCATCAAGAAAGCCGCCGCCCCATTTCCAGCTTGCCTGCAATGGGTAAATAAAAGCGGTTAAGATCAGGGTGAATAGCAAAAATGGCCATAGCTTGATTCTTTCAGCCAAAGTGCCCGATACAATCGATGCGGTCGCGGCACAGAACATCAACTGGAAAAAGAAGTCAGAACCAGTTGTAGCATAGCTTAGATCATCCGCTTGGTCTGCCGATATCCCCACAGCCTCTAAAATCGCAACTGACGGGAACACACCGGACAACACGCCTTCGATTGACCAACTGCCCAATGGATACATCAAATTATATCCGATCAGGTAATAGCCAACCGCCGCAATTGAAAACAGCGCCACATTCTTGGTCAACTGCATGGTGGTGTTTTTCGCCCGCACCAAGCCAGCCTCAAGCATGCAAAACCCACAGGCCATAAACATCACCAAAAACCCTGCCATCAAAAATAACAGTGAATTCAGAATAAACACGCCATGTTCTGGCACTTCTTGTGCGAAAGCCGGACTGGCAATGAGTGATGCCGCCAAAACCGGCAGCGCATATTTGTAACTAGATGTCATCATAATGATCTCCTAAAAAATATAGCTCTACAAAGCGTCTGCGCCTGTTTCACCGGTACGGATCCGCATTGCCTCGGCCAGTTCAAATGTGAAAATTTTGCCATCACCAATTTTGCCAGTGGCCGTGCAAGATTTGATGGCCGCCACCACCTTTTCAGCGATTTTGGCCGGTACAGCGACTTCGACTTTCACCTTGGGCAAAAAATTCACCACATATTCGGCGCCGCGATAAATCTCGCTTTTGCCCTTTTGCCGGCCATAGCCCTGCACCTCACTGGTCGTTAACCCAGTCACACCAATTTCAAGCAGAGCGTCGTGTACCGCCTCTAACTTTCCTGGCTGAATGATTGCCACAATATATTTCATTGTCGGTTTCTCCTGTTTGCGGCGAAATTGCCGCTGGTCTGCACTATGCCTTGCCGGCATCGTTAAAAAATTCGTGGCGGCATTTACGAGTGATCCCCGATGGCGCCGCCTGTCCAGCCGGGGTTTTGGCAACCAAAACCACGACAGCCACTGTGGTAGCAGGCTGATGTGATAAAAAATTCTGCTAATTTTGCATAATAGCAGTGCGTTTTTTGCACCACCTGTT
Organism: Alphaproteobacteria bacterium; assembly: GCA_038151495.1. Lineage (GTDB taxonomy): Bacteria > Pseudomonadota > Alphaproteobacteria > Puniceispirillales > Puniceispirillaceae > UBA3439. Next base: position 3,483 of record JAYOVO010000070.1, on the reverse strand, counting down.
ATAAATACACGCCAAATAATTGGGTTTTCAGGATCAAAAAGAGGAATTTTTTATGCGATTTATGACATCACTTCGCTTTATTGATGCGGTTGCGCGGGAAAAATCGATCAGAAAAGCCGCCGAAAAACTGGCCATCACCTCTACCGCATTGAATCGCCGCATTCTTCAGATTGAAGATGAAATCGGTCAACCGCTGTTTGAACGGCTTGCCTCTGGGGTGCGTCTGAATACGGCTGGCGAGTTGTTTGTCCAGCATATCAGGGCGCAACAGGCCGATTTGGCCCGCGTCCAATCACAAATTGCAGATTTATCCGGCATCCGGCGGGGGCATGTGCGGGTGGCAAGCGGCACTGAAACGTTGCGTCATTTCCTGCCTGATGTGATTGCGCGGTATCGGTCAGAACATAAGGCGGTGACATTTGACATCAGCCGCCAGCATGGCGAAGCGGCAGAGGCGGCTTTGGCATCACTAGAAACTGATCTTGCGCTTATCTTTGAACCCATCCGCCGCAGTGATTTTCAGACCATTGCGACCACACGGCAAGCTGTCTATTGCTGTATGGCTGAAACGCATGAACTTGCCAGCCTTGACAGCATCCGCTTGCATCACCTGCTTGATGTGCCAGTTATTTTACCAACAATGCACAGCGGCATCCGCCAGCTTTTAAATGTCGGGCTGATGCGCCGTAACATGCAACTTGCCACGATGCTGGAAACTGACAGCCAGGAATTCACCCAGAATTACCTTCGCAATGAACAGGTGGTCGGCTTTCAAATCCCAATTGGTTTGCCGCAAGACATGGCTGAAGGAAGACCTGTTAACGGCCTTATTGCGCGCCCAATAGACAGCGTTGATGTGCCGCAAGGCACTTTACATATTGGTCATTTGCGCGGGCGGGTTCTGCCGGTTGCGGCGGCTAAATTTATGGATCTTATGATTACCGAACTTGGTGACCGCTTTCCAAAAGACCTCGATCAATAACGGTATTTTGTCTGTCTTTACTGGATTTTTTGGTAAATAGCCGCTATCTAGATCATACCAGTTTACGCACCGAACCAAGGATGATGATCATGACGGCAACGCCTCTTCCTTCTTATCTTGTGCAGCGTTACAAGGGCTGGAAAGCGACGAAATTTGTCGAAAATAAAAGCTGGTTCAAACATCTGGCCGATATGGGGCAACACCCGCGCGCCATGGTTATTTCCTGTTGCGACAGCCGGGTGAACGCTTCGGCGATTTTTGGTTCGGATTCGGGCGAATTTTTTATTCACCGCAACGTTGCGGCGCTTGTCCCTCCCTATCAACCAAACGGAAACCATGCCGGCACTTCAGCCGCGATTGAATATGCGGTGATGGCGCTGAAAGTTGCGCATATCATTGTTCTTGGCCATTCAAATTGTGGCGGCGTTAAGGGCTGTTATGACATGTGCTCAGGGGCCTCGCCAGAACTTAAGAAAAGCGCCAGTTTTATCGGACATTGGTTGGATATTTTGCGCCCCGGCTATGACCGTGTGACAGATATTCAGCCGATAGATGCGCAACTAGAGGCACTAGAGCGCCAAGCTGTGATTGTGGCGATTGAAAATTTATTGAGCTTTCCTTTTGTCAGCGCGGCGGTCGCCAATGAAACCTTGTCAATTCACGGGCTGTGGAATGATATCGGCGATGGGTTGCTTTTGCAGTATGACCCCACCACCGAACAATTTGACCCGCTGGATTAATCGACGCCGCGCGGCATCTAAACGCATCAACCTAATGAGCTAGGCATGTTGTCCAGCAACAAAGCCAGATGACCACGCCCATTGAAAATTATAGCCGCCAAGATGACCGGTCACATCCACAACCTCGCCAATAAAATACAGGCCCGGCACATGTTTTGCTTGCATTGTTGATGAAGATAACTCTGCCGTATCCACGCCGCCAAGCGTGACTTCTGCGGTGCGGTACCCTTCAGTGCCTGCTGGCAACAATTGCCATTCATTTACCGCCTGACCAAGCTGGCCAAGCCGGTTATCATTATGCGCGGTAAGTTGTGAATCCATGCCAGCTTGCATGCAAATATCGGCGGCAAGCCGTTTTGGCAGATAATGGCTAAGACAGGTCAGCACGTCCTGTTTTGGGTTCTGCCGTTTCCCAGCTTTGAGTGCCGCCGCAATGTCGGTGCCAGGTACCAGATTAACCGTCAGCGGCACACCATCATGCCAATAGGATGAAATTTGCAGAATCGATGGGCCGCTCAGCCCCCGATGGGTGAATAACAAGCCTTCAGCAAATTCTTTGCGCTGGCAATGAACGGTTGCCTCAACTGACAAACCAGACAATGATTTGCAACGCGTTAACATTTCTGCATCAAACGTAAGCGGCACCAACCCGGGGCGTGTTGGCACCAAAGCCAGACCAAATTTTTGCGCAATCTGATATCCAAATCCAGTCGCACCTATTTTTGGAATTGAAAGCCCGCCAGTGGCAATCACCACTGATTCGGTTGTAATTCTGGGAAAATTACCCTCTATAACAAAGCCGGTATCCATGCGTTGGATATCGTCGATATGCTGATCTAGACGGATGGTGGCGCGGGCGCGGGCACATTCTGTCTGCAACATGTTGATGATGTCTTGCGATGAATTGTCACAAAATAATTGCCCAAGTTTTTTTTCATGAAACCCGATGTGATTCGCATGTAGCAAATTTATAAAATCATGCTGGCTATATTGCCGCAGGGCAGATTTGCAGAAATGCGGATTTTGTGACAGAAATTTTTCGGCATCTGCATAAAGATTGGTGAAGTTGCACCGCCCCCCACCCGAAATACGGATTTTTTCGGCTAGTTTTTTAGCATGGTCCAGCACCAACACACGCCGCCCGCGCTTGCCTGCCTCTATCGCGCACATCAACCCGGCGGCCCCGGCGCCAATAATCACAACATCATAATCAAAAGTCACAAAACGCAATCCACTGAAGATAGGCTACTGACAAAAAAGGAACCGCAAAAATAAGGCTTGGGCCATATTGAATTGCCGCTATGCTAGACCAATCACAAAGCGGAGACGACCATTTTTCATGACATGGCATGTCTATATCATCGAGTGCAATGACGGCAGCCTTTACACCGGCATCACGAATGATCTGGATAAACGTATCACCGCGCATAATGCTGGGCTTGGCGCCAAATACACCAAATCACGCCGTCCCGTGCACCTGCGTTACAGCGAATCCGCGCCAGACCGCAAACAGGCCAGCCAGCGAGAATATGCGATAAAATCCCTGCAAAAATCAGCCAAAATTGACCTGATCGCTAGTCAGCTTGCTAAAACCTGATCCAGCGCTTTTTCAAAATTTTTGACCGAGCGCGGTATGTTATGCAACTTATCCAGCCCGAAAAGCCCAATGCGGAAACTTTTAAAATCTGGCCCCTCGCCGCATTGAAGCGGCACACCCGCGGCAATTTGCAATCCAGCCGCGGCAAATTTACTGCCATTCTT
>JAYOVO010000069.1:0-8100 GCA_038151495.1 Alphaproteobacteria bacterium | reverse complement strand
ATGGATGACCAAGCGCTGGAATTTTTTGCGTGGGGCGCGCCATTTTGGGTCTGTGGGGGATCAAATTTTCTGCCGGTTGAACATATCGCGCTTTATGAAGCTTGCGTTGGGCGCGGCGATTTTGCTACCGGGCGGCGGATCATGGCGGCAATGTTGCCATTGATGCGGGTGCTGGAACAAGGCGGCAAATTTATCCAGACAATCAAATATGGGGTGACATTAAATGGCATCGAAGCTGGCGCAATGCGCCGCCCGCTTATCGGGCTGAACAAAGATGAAAAACGCAGTCTTGAAAAGGTGGTGCGTGTTCTCAAAACTACAATTGCAACAATCACCGCGGAGGCATAGAGAATGGATCTACTGACCAAAGATGAATATCAGGCCATTGCCGCCACGCTGGAATTTCCAACCGAAGCTTTTATTGACGGGGGCTTTCGTCCGGCAAAATCTGGGCAGACATTCGCCTCGATGAACCCGGCAACAGGCAAGCAGTTGGCGTCGATTGCGTCATGCGGCGCGGATGATGTTGATCTAGCGGTCGAAAAAGCGCGCGAGGCATTTGACGATGGCCGGTGGTCGCGCTTGCCCCCAACCGCACGCAAAGATGTGTTGATCCGTTTTACCAAATTGTTATCGCGCCAGTGCCATGAACTTGCGGTTTTGGAAAGCCTTGATAGCGGCAAAACCATTTATGATTGTGTCACTGTTGATATACCCGAAACCATCCATTGTCTGAAATGGCATGCCGAAGCGATTGACAAAATTTATGATCAGGTGAGTCCCGCATCAGATGACCATATTGCCATGCTGGTGCGCGAGCCTATTGGCGTTGTGGGACTTGTTCTGCCATGGAATTTTCCGCTTTTAATGCTGGCGTGGAAAATTGGCCCGGCGCTGGCGGCTGGCTGTTCGGTGATTGTCAAACCGGCCATGGAAACGTCATTGACGGCGCTTCGTGTTGCTGAATTGGCAAGCGAGGCTGGATTGCCGCGCGGCGTCTTGAATGTGTTGCCGGGTGATGGCCCGGCAGTTGGCGAACCAATCGGCAGGCATATGGATGTTGACCTTGTCTCCTTTACCGGATCGACCGCAACCGGTAAACGGTTTTTGACCTATGCCGCCGAATCCAATGCCAAGGAAATTGTGTTGGAAATGGGTGGCAAAAACCCAGCCATTGTAATGGATGATGCAGAAAATCTTGACCGGGTCGCACAGCATATTGTCCAAGGCGCCTTTTGGAATATGGGACAAAATTGTTCGGCAACATCACGGTTGCTTGTGCACAAAGATATCAAAGCTGATTTATTAACGCGCATTTGCCATCATGCCCAGCAATGGAATGTTGGTGATCCGCTTGATCCGGACACCCGGCTTGGCGCGCTGGTAAGCCGGGCGCATTTTGACAAGGTATGCGGCTATGTTGATAAGGCCGACACCATCATAGTAGGCGGCACGGCGAAAGATGGATTTATTGATGCTACGGTGATTCAGCTGCCTGATAACAACCATCTGCTGGCGCGTGATGAAATTTTTGGCCCGGTATTAAGCGTGATTGAAGTGGCTGATCTTGACCAAGCCATTGTGATGGCGAATGACACGCATTATGGATTATGCGCGGCGTTATTTACCGCCAATGCCAAACGCGCGTTGCGCGGGGCGCGCCAGCTGCGGGCCGGTACGGTCACTGTCAATTCCTATGGTGAAGGGGATATCACCACCCCATTTGGCGGGATGAAGCAATCTGGTTTTGGCGGACGGGACAATGGCCTTCACGCGCATGATCAATATACCCAGCTGAAAACCATTTGGATCGATCTTGCCGATGATGCGGACGAGGCGGTGGTGTGACACGCCGCATTGCCACGCATGTCCCCCAGCACCGCGGCCCAGCCGCGTGGAATGTCATTTTAGGGCCACAGCCTAATGCAGAGGTTGCTGATCAAAATCAAAGTGCAGATTTTGTGATTATCGGTGCTGGCTTTGCCGGTCTGGCGGCCGCCCGCCGTCTTACGCAACTGGCCCCAGATTCGCGGATCATTGTCGTTGATGCCGGGCGTATTGCTGAAGGGGCGGCGGGTCGTAATTCTGGGTTTATGATTGATCTGCCACATGAATTAACCAGTGCCGATTATGCCGGGGCTGGTGATGACAAGGTGATTATCAACCTCAACAGACACGCCCAGAAATTTGCCGCAGATGCTGTAGACGATTATGGGATTGATCCCAATTTTTTTGACCGGTCTGGTAAAGTGAACGGCGCGGCCAGCCAGCACGCGCATCTTCACAATCAGACCTATGCATCGCATTTGGCCAGCCTTGGTGAAACCTCGGACATGCTTGATGCCCAGCAGATGGCAGAATTGACTGGCAGCCAGCATTATATGTCTGGACTCTATACACCGGGCACCGTGACATTACAGCCTGCTGGGTTTGTGCGCGGCATGGCGGCTGGGCTTCGGCGGCGTGGGGTCACTATTTTCGAACAAACGCCGGTTACAGAAATACGAAAGGCAACCGAGGGCTGGACCGTTGAAACGCCAAACGCTGCATTCGCCGCTGGCAAGGTGATTATGACAGTGAATGGCCATCTTGAAAGTTTTGGTTTTGAAAAACGCCGGCTGATGCAACTGTTTCTGTTTGCGGTGATGACAAAGGAATTATCCGCTGACGAATTGCAAATTATTGGCGGGCAACCGCGTTGGGGGGTAACACCATCAGACCCGATGGGAACAACAATGCGGCGAATTGATACCGGGCAAGGCGGCAATCGTATTATTGTGCGCACTTGTGCCAATTTGCGCCCCGGCATGACCGCCAGCGCCGCTGACATCACCCGTGCGGAAAAAGTCATGCGGCGTAAATTTGATCAGCGATTCCCGCAGGCGGCAGGGTTGCCGATGCAATATAGTTGGGCCGGACATCTGTGTTTAAGCTTGAATAGTGTGGCAGTAATGCGCGAATTGGATACGAATCTTTTTTCAGGCTGCGTGCAAAATGGTCTGGGGACGGCCCGCGGCACCTTGACTGGCATTGGCGCGGCGGAACTGGCCTGCGGCGTGTCCAGCCCGATCACCAGCTATTTTGCCAGCGAGGCCAAGCCAAAGAAACTGCCGCCACAACCATTTCAGCAAATAGGCGCGAACAGTATTTTGCGGTTTCGTGAATGGCGTGCCAAAGATGATTAATCCGCTTTAATGGCGGTTAAAAATGCTGGTTAAGCTCATCTGCTTGTGGGATTTCGCGTTCACGCCGGGCGATGTAATCTTGCAACGCTTCATCAACAGCCACGTCAAGTTTTGGTTCTTCATAATCGGACAAAAGCTGCCGTGCATACGCCAAGGCCCGCCCGGTAATTTCGACCGCGCCTTCGGCTGTCCATTGTTCGATAGAATTATTGTCAAATAATTCAGGCATGAAAAAAGCCGACTGGAAATGTGCCAGCGTATGTGGATGGCCCAAATAATGACCGCCCGGGCCAACATCGCCAACCGCGGCCAAAGCGGTGTCAAAATCATCCCATTTTGGCCCTTCAGCCATGCGATAGGCCATCGCGCATTGTTCAGCATCAACAATAAATTTAGCGACAGAGCAATGCATGCCAGCCTCGTTCCAGCCAGCCGAATGCCACATATAATGCGCCCCAGAATGGATTACCGCGGCAAGCGTGCTGGCGCTTTCATACCCGGCTTGCGCATCAAATGTTTTGGCACCGCCAAGCGTGTTCGAAGTGCGCCATGGCACATCATAATGACGCGCCATCTGGCCGATCATAAAATTCATCAAGGCAATTTCCGGCGTGCCAGCCATCGGCGCGCCCGATTTCATTGATACGGTTGACAGATAATGACCATAGATCGCTGGTGCGCCTTTGCGGATCACCTGGGTATAGGCCAAAGCTGATAAAGCTTCGGCATTTAGCTGGGCGACAGTGGCTGGAATATTTGCAGGTGTGTTGGCGCCGCCAAGGACAAAGGGTGAGCATAACACCGGTTGGTTCCGCCGACAAAATGCGCGCATTGCCCCTAGCATGGTCTCGTCCCATACAAGCGGGGAATTGCCGTTGCAATTGCCGGTTGTGACAGCATGCGTTTCCATAAATTCATCACCAAACAGGATGCCGCACATTGCCATCACATCTTCGGCATTTTTTGGGCTGGTGGTCATGCCCATAAACATTTTGTCGGAATATTTCATTGACGAATAGGTGATCCGCAAATGCCGGTGGCTGATGGGGTGGTCATAGGGTTCAACAATGTGATGCGCAGAACTATGAAGGGCTGGCAGCATATGGCTCAGCTTGTGAAACATGGCCAGATCATCAAGTGTCGGATTGCGCCGTTCATCATTCAGATCACGCAAATAGGGCGCGCCCGTCATTGGCACAAAAACCGAATGACGCCCACCCAGCTTTACATTTTTTTCGGGATCACGGGCATAATAGGTGAATTCTGCCGGAATGGTGGAAATCAATTCATCGACAAGACCGCGATCAAGATAAACCCGCTCATCAACGACTTTGGCACCAGCCCGTTGCCAGTCGGCAAGCGCGATCGGGTCACGAAACACCACACCAATAGTTTCCAGAATATCTTTTGACGCGGCATCAATCCGTTCGACTTGGGCGCCATCCATCACTTCACATAACGGTAATTTGCCGACAAGACCGGGCAACATGTCAAATTTTGGCGCGGTGCGTAGCGCCCGCCGCGCATTGCGTCCGCCAGATCTGGATGCTGGTTTATGGTCTGTCGCGCCCATCGAACACCCCCATAGCAAACGCCCCAAATGGCCCAAGCGATGCCGTTTTCCCCTCTCGTTACTAAGCCTGTTTGTTATGATGATTTCAAGAAAAATGATCGTCTTTGGCGGTGTCAGTGAAACGCCAAAAGATAAGGGTAATTAAGGCTGGTTGCGTCTGGTGATGAAAGACGTTGGGACAATGACAATTTTAGTGTATCACTCTTGCTGATTTGGTATCAGGCACCGACGATAGGGCGGTTTTTTTGGAGTAGAGATCATGCCAACAATTGTGAATAGCTGGAACGAATGGGACCCCCTGAAACATGTGATTGTTGGGCGTGCCGATAATTGTCATATCCCGCCAGAGGAACCAGCGCTTGACGCCAAAGTGCCCGAAGATAGTGATATGCGCGGGCAATGGGGCCGCCGCCCGCAAGAAACCATTGATCGGGCCAATGAGTTATTAGATAATTTTGCCGCCATGCTTGAATCGCGCGGTGTCACCGTTGACCGGCCCACACCGATAGATTTTTCACTGCCGGCTTCCACCCCCGATTTTCATACCGAAAGCCAGTTTGGCTGTATGCCGCCCCGCGATGTGTTGCTGACCGTTGGCAACGAAATTGTCGAAGCCACCATGTCATATCGCTGTCGGTGGTTTGAATATTTATGCTATCGGCCATTGTTGCAGAAATATTGGGAAGATGACCCGCAGTTCCGCCACGAGGCGGCGCCAAAACCACGGCTGACAGATGCGGATTACCATGCGGATTATTTGTCAGAAAAAATCGGTGTCGAAAAACGTTTGAAATGGACAGCCGAAAAATTCTTTGTGACGACCGAAGAAGAACCGTTATTTGATGCCGCTGATGTGTTGCGGTTTGGCAAGGATTTGGTGGTTCAGCATGGTTTTACCACCAATCTGAAAGGCATTGAATGGATCCGGCGGCATTTTCCTGATCACCGTGTCCATGCAGTGAATTTTCCGGGTGATCCCTATCCAATTCACATTGATGCCACCTTTACACCGCTACGCCCCGGGTTGATTTTGAACAACCCGCAACGGCGGCTTCCGGATGAACAAAGAAAAATGTTCCATGATAATGGGTGGGAAATTGTTGATGCGGCCCAGCCAGCGCATAATTCACCACCAGCGCTTTGCTATTCATCTGTATGGTTGAGCATGAATGTGCTGGTGCTTGATCCGAAAACAGTGTGCGTTGAAAAGTCTGAAGTCTATCAGGCAGAACAGATGGACAAGCTGGGCATGAATGTGATTGAGGTCGATTTGCGCGATGCTTACGCGTTTGGCGGCGGCCTGCATTGTTGTACCGCTGATGTCTATCGTGAAGGTGTGTGTGAAGATTATTTTCCGAATTTGAGATAAACCGGTCCACCGCGCCACAATTTTAAACAAACAAATGGCCCCGCCCGGTCGGTTCTAGGATCGCCGGGTGCATGGCCGTTTTTTATAGCTGAAAATCAAACATTGACACCCGGGTGTATGGTGCGCTACCCCGCGGCACCAGATGGTGTGCATGACACTTGTGATAATGATCGATGAAAAAAAAGGAAGAGCGCGGATGACACAACAACAATCAGGTGATTTTGGATTTGGAACGCAAATTCGCAAAAGTCCATTTTTTGATGCCACTGTACGTTGGGGTGCTAGCGGATTTTCGGTCTATAATCACATGTATATTCCGCGTGATTTTGGTGATCCGGAACAGAATTTCTGGAATTTGATCCAGACCGCAATTCTATGTGATGTCGCGGTTGAACGTCAGGTGGAGATCACCGGGCCTGACGCGGCAAAATTTGTCCAGTTTCTGACGCCACGCGATTTGTCATCGATGGCTGTTGGCCAATGTAAATATGTCATTCTGACCAATCAGCATGGGGGCATTTTGAATGACCCGGTGTTGCTTCGTCTTGGTGCTAATCATTTCTGGCTGTCGCTTGCTGATAGTGATGTGTTGTTTTGGGCACAGGGCGTTGCGGTACATGCTGGTTATGACGTCACCATCAGTGAACCTGATGTGTCTCCGTTGCAATTGCAGGGGCCGCAATCTGGCAAGATTATGCAAAGCCTGTTCGGCCCAGAGATCGCAGATTTGAAATATTACTGGTGCCGCCCGTTACAGCTTGATGGCATTGATCTGATTGTGTCACGCACCGGATGGTCAAGCGAGCTTGGCTATGAGTTGTTTTTGCGCGATTCCAAAGATGGTGACCGTCTCTATGAAACCATTATGAAGGCGGGCCAGCCATTTGATTTGCGCCCCGGCCATACATCGACAATCCGCCGTATCGAAGGGGGTATGTTGTCCTATCACGCCGATATGGATATCAACACCAATCCGTTTGAATTGGGCCTTGACCGGTTTATCAATTTGGATATGGAGGCTGATTTCGTTGGCAAAGACGCGCTTCGTCAGATCAAATCAGCCGGTGTAAAACGCCAACAGATTGGTGTGGTGATGGATGGGGCCCCACTCACCCAGCCAAATACGCGGTTTTGGGATATGTCGATTGATGGCATGGTAAAAGGCAAAATCACATCAGCTGTTTATTCGCCGCGTCTTGAAAAGAACATTGCCCTTGCGATGGTTGCATCAAACCATGCTGGGCTAGGCACCGAATTTCTGGTGCATGCCGGCGATGGTGATCGCATGGCTGTTGTGGTTGAAAAGCCGTTTTATGATCCAAAAAAATCGATTGCCAAGGGCTGAGTCTCTATCCGGCGATATAGCGGGTGTAATCGGGGCATGGCGATGCTGGGGGATATCATATGAGCGATACGGTTTTGGTTGAATCGCATGGTGATTGGGTTCAAATCACCTTGAACCGGCCTGATAAATTGAACTGTTTGAACACGCCGATGCATCTGGCCTTGCGGGCCGCCTTGCAGCAGGCGCATGATCAATCGGCACGTGCGGTGTTGATCACTGGGGCCGGGCGGGGGTTTTGTGCGGGGCAGGATCTTGGCGACAGGCGCCCGGGCACGGCTGACTGGCCGCCTGATTTGCAACAAACTTTGAATGACTATTTCAATCCGAACATAAAGCTGATCACCAGCCTGCCTGCGCCGGTGATTTGTGCTGTCAATGGTGTTGCCGCAGGTGCTGGGGCCAGCATTGCCATGGCCTGTGACATGGTGCTAGCCGCGGATTCGGCCAGTTTCATTCAATCTTTTAGTAAAATTGGGCTGGTGCCAGATGCTGGCAGTAGTTGGATGTTACCGCGGCGTATCGGCATGGCACGGGCTATGGGGTTGGCGCTGACCGCCACACCGCTGTCAGCGGCAGATGCCGAAGCGTGGGGATTAATCTGGAAACGCTATGAAGATGATGCGCTTTT
>JAYOVO010000068.1:0-8459 GCA_038151495.1 Alphaproteobacteria bacterium | reverse complement strand
AAAATGCGTTGTGGTCATATAGGGTCTCCTAATTTGGTCAAATGCCAACTTAAAATTTTGCTATATCCTATTGAAAAAATTACAAAAGCATCGTTACTGGATGTTCAATAAAGCCTTTAAATGATTGTAGCCAGCGCGCACCAACAGCACCATCTACCGCCCGATGATCAGCCGATAAGGTGACCGTCATTACGGTGGCCACGCCCAGCGCCCCGTCAACAACAACCGGGCGTTGCTCACCCGCACCAACGGCCAGAATGGCGGCTTGCGGCGGATTAATGACCGCGGCAAATTCGCGGATCCCAAACATGCCAAGATTAGAAATGGTAAAACTGCCACCACTATAATCGGCGGCCCGCAACTGGCCTTGCCTGGCTCGTTCAGCCAAATCTGCTGTGGTCTGGGACAATGCGGCAAGACCCATTGTTTCTGCAGCCCAGATAATTGGTGTTACCAGCCCACCATCAATGGCCACGGCCATGGCGATGTCGGCATGCTGAAAACGCCGCGTATGTTCACCTTCCCAAGATACATTGGCATCAGGCACATCTATCAACGCCATAGCCGCGGCCCGGATCACAAGATCATTCAGGGAAATTTTCACGCCCTCAGGGGCTTTTTCATTCAGCCTGCGCCGCGCCGCCAGTAAATCGTCGATATGGCAGTCAATTGTAAGATAAAAATGTGGGGCCTGTTGCTTTGATTCTTGAAGCCGCGATGCAATTGATTTTCGCATCTGGCTGTTCGCCACCAATTCACCGGCACCACCGGCCGCTGGCACATGCATGCTGTTGGCAGATAATAGCCCAGCCCCATTTGCCGGGGCCGCTACAGCTTCAACGTCACGTTTTAAAATACGACCATGTGGCCCGCTGCCGGTGATATGTTCAAGCGCAATACCGCGATCAGCCGCGATACGCCGCGCCAGCGGTGTTGCAAAAATACGCGGCTTCTTTTCTGGCGGCATCCCTGTTCCAGATGATTTTTCTTCCGTTGTTTCAGCGGGTTTTTCTTCAGCATTGCTCGCCAAAGCCGCTGGCGCAGGTGGTGTCGCTGTTGGGGTGGCAGATTGGACGGCATTTTCGCCTTGCGTCGGCACCACCGCCGCCAAAGCCACCTCGTCAATCACCTCACCGTCTTCTGCCAGTACCGCAATAACGGTGCCTACCGCCACATTTTCGGTGCCTGCCTCGACAAGTATCTGTGCGACAACACCATCTTCGATGGCCTCAACCTCCATGGTTGCTTTATCAGTTTCTATTTCGGCAATCACATCGCCAGAATGCACCCTATCACCAATCGCAATCGTCCATTTAGCAACGGTGCCTGACGTCATGGTCGGTGACAGGGCTGGCATGGTCACATTTACTGACATGGCTTACCCCCTGAACCCGTCACAAACAGCTTGGGCTGACGCAACAATATCTTCAACCTGCGGCAGTGCCAGCTTTTCCAAATTTTCGGCATATGGCATCGGCACATCCTTGCCAGTGACGCGGGCGATTGGGGCATCCAGCCAGTCAAACGCCTGTTCCATAACCTGCATAGCAATCTCGGCGCCGACCCCGGCAAAGGGAAACCCTTCTTCACAGGTAATCAGCCGCGAGGTTTTTTTCACTGATTCAACAATGGTGTCAGAATCAAGTGGCCGAATTGTCCGTAAATCAATGACTTCTGCACTGATGCCGTGTTCAGCCAGCAAATCAGCCGCCTGCAAGGCCCTTCCTACCATGATGGAAAATGCGGTGATGGTGATATCGGTACCACTACGCACAATATTTGCTTTGCCAATTGGTACCAGCCAATCATCATCATCCGGCACGTCAAAGCTTTGCCCATACATCACTTCATTTTCGAGGAAAATTACTGGATTAGGATCACGGATCGCCGATTTCAGCAACCCTTTGGCATCAGCCGCAGAATAAGGCGATACAACTTTTAACCCGGGGCAATGTGCGTACCAGCTAGCATAGCATTGCGAATGTTGCGCCCCAACCCGGCTTGCCGCCCCGTTTGGGCCGCGAAACACAATCGGACATCCCATTTGCCCGCCCGACATATATAGCGTTTTGGCCGCCGAATTGATGATCTGGTCAATGGCCTGCATCGCAAAGTTAAAGGTCATAAATTCGATTACTGGCCGCAATTCACCAAAGGCCGCGCCAACCCCCAACCCGGCAAAGCCCTGTTCGGTGATCGGCGTGTCGATCACGCGCTTGGCGCCAAATTCCTCAAGCAGACCTTGGGTCACTTTATAGGCGCCTTGGTATTCGGCAACTTCTTCGCCCATCACAAAGACACGGTCATCGCGCCGCATTTCTTCCGCCATCGCATCGCGCAATGATTCGCGTACCGTTAGCGATGTTGATCCAGTGCTATCGGCTATTACAGCTGGCTGTACGGCCGGCGCGCTGGCGGCTGGTTGATTTGTTGGCACCGCCGTATTTGATGCCGCCTTATTTGATGCCGTTGGGTCGGCTGCGGCAACTTCGGGGATTGTGTCGCCAGCATCATCAATCAAAATCGCGATGGCGGCATTGACCTGAACATTTTCAGCCCCCTCTGGCACCAGTAATTTCCCGATAATGCCATCTTCAATGGTTTCCACTTCCATTGTCGTTTTATCAGTTTCTATCTCGGCGATTATGTCGCCAGACCGCACTTGGTCTCCTTCTGCGACAAGCCATTTGGATAAAGTGCCACTTTCCATTGTCGGCGATAATGCCGGCATTTTGATCTCACTCGCCATGGGTTATACCTTTGCCGGTTGGCCGCCATCATCGACAGGCAATAAAATATCGGTAAATAATTCAGACACATCCGGTTCTGGACTTGTCTGCGCAAATTCAGTGGCTTTGGTCACTGTGACCTTGACGTCAGAATCGATGGATTTGAGCTGTTCGTCGGTGATATTTTGGTTTTTAAGCAAATCCCGCATCTGGTCGATTGGGTCATGCTGTTTACGCATCGCATCAACTTCTTCGCGGGTGCGGTATTTTGCCGGGTCCGACATGGAATGACCGCGATAGCGATAGGTTTTCATTTCCAAAATATAGGGGCCATTGCCATCTCGGCAATGGGCCAGCGCCTCAAGCGCGGCACTTCGCACAGCCAACACATCCATACCGTCGACCTGTTTGCCGGGAATGCCATAAGCAAGGCCGCGATCTGCAAGCGCCCGGCCAGCCGCCGCGCGGGTCACCGCGGTACCCATGCCATATTGATTATTTTCAATGATGAACAAGCATGGCAGGTGCCATAGTGCCGCCATATTGAAACTTTCATACACCTGTCCTTGATTGACCGCGCCATCCCCAAGATAGGTTAAACACACATTTGGTTCGCTTTTATATTTGTGCGAAAAAGCCAAACCGACGCCTATCGGCACCTGCGCGCCAACAATGCCATGCCCACCAAAAAACTTTTTTTCACGGCTGAACATATGCATCGACCCGCCCTTGCCACGCGAATAGCCACCCGCACGACCGGTCAATTCGGCCATCACCCCATCAGCCGCCATACCGCAAGCCAGCATGTGACCGTGATCACGGTATGATGTCACCACCGTATCACCAGGCTTTGACGCCGACTGAAGCCCAACTACGACCGCTTCTTGCCCGATATAAAGATGACAGAAACCGCCGATCTGCCCCATGCCATAGAGCTGCCCGGCCTTTTCTTCAAAACGCCTGATCAGCAACATGTCTTTGTACATGGCGAGCAAATCATCGGTGGCTGGCATATCATTTATCTTGCTCGCCGCAGATTTTGGTGGCCGCCCCGGCCCTTTTTTGCGTTTGGTCTCGGTTTTCGCAACCATGCGCTGTTCCCTCATTTCCTATCTAATGCCATCAGCCCGCTACTTCTCTGGCTACACAGCATGTTGCCAGTGGTTTTGCCAAAACCCACCATGGCCCGGTGCATCACAGCACGCAAATCGTCGCTGATTACCATCACCGGTTATAGAATTGAGAGAATTTTTTATTTTTGCAACAATTTTATTTAATTGTTTTTATTATATAAATTAAATATAAACCAAATTTCAGTTAATATTACTAAACGCGATTTATTATCTAAAATTTCAAATCAGACATATCAATTGAAACAATCACATCATTCGGCCCATACAGACCCAGTTCGGACCTGGCTGTTTCTGCCAATATATCGGCATCGACTGACCCGCTATGTAATAAAGCGATACGTTGTTGTAAAAACCGCTGATGTTTATGTAACAACGCCAGTTGTTCTTCAGCTTGGACGATTTTTAATTCAAGCCCCGGGCGGGCCAGCAACCCGCGCTCACCGCTGACAATATGAAATCCAAAAAAACTAACAATCGCAGACAACAGCACAAAACTGCCAAAAAATGTCATCGGTTTGCGTGTATTTGCCGTCATCACTGGTCTCCCCGTTGGATTATGACGCGAATATGCGCCTGACATCCAGAATAGACCCAGTGAATCAGAGACGATTCGCACCGTCAAGTAAAAAGCGAATCGCCGGAAATGTTCAGTTTTTAGCGTCTAAGGATAGATGTACCAGCATAAAGGCCAGTACGATCAAGTTCTTCCTCGATACGCAATAGCTGGTTATATTTTGCCAGCCGGTCTGACCGCGACAATGACCCCGTCTTGATCTGTCCGGCATTTGTTGCCACCGCCAGATCAGCAATAAAATGATCTTCGGTTTCGCCTGAACGATGAGAAATAATCACACCAAACCCAGATTTTTGCGCCATATCGATAGCTTGCAACGTTTCTGATAAGGTGCCGATCTGATTCACTTTAATCAAAATGGCGTTGCCAGCGGCACCTTCAATGCCGCGACGAAGACGTTCTGGGTTGGTCACAAATAAATCATCCCCAACAATCTGCACCCGATCACCAATCATATCGGTCAATTTGGTAAATCCGTCCCAATCATCTTCATGCAGCGGGTCTTCAATAGAAATGATTGGATAACGCCCAACAAGGTCTTGCCACATGGCGTTCATTTCATCGCTGGACAGGGCACGTCCCTCACCAGCCAGTTGATATACCCCATCATGGCAAAATTCACTTGCGGCGGCATCAAGCGCAATCACCACATCTTCGCCGGGTTTATAGCCTGCCGCCTCAATCGATTTGGCAATATAGTCAAGCGCTTCATCACTGGAATTAATAGCTGGTGCAAAACCGCCCTCATCACCAACAGCGGTCGATAGCCCAGCTGCAGATAATTGTGATTTCAGCGCGTGGAAAATTTCTGCGCCCATGCGTAACCCATCAGCAAAATGTCCAGCCCCCACCGGCATGATCATAAATTCCTGAACATCAAGCGCATTGTCGGCATGCGCGCCACCGTTAATGATATTCATCATTGGCGTCGGCAACAGATGCGCATGCACCCCGCCAAGATATCGCCACAGCGGCATGTCAGCCGAGTCAGCCGCCGCCCGTGCCACCGCCATTGACACACCTAAAATAGCGTTTGCACCAAGACGAGATTTATTTTCGGTTCCATCAAGCTCAATCAAATCTTGATCAATGCCTGCCTGATCAAAGCCATCTGCACCGGCAAGCGCATCAAAAATTTCAAAATTCACCGCGTCAACAGCTTTTAACACGCCTTTACCGGCATAGCGGTTTGCATCGCCATCGCGCATTTCAACAGCTTCATACGCCCCGGTTGACGCACCAGACGGCACCGCCGCCCGACCCACAGAACCATCTTCAAGAACCACGTCAACTTCGACGGTTGGATTGCCTCGCGAGTCGAGTATTTCGCGGGCATTAATATCAATGATGGATGACATTACTGGCACCTTTCTGCAGATAATCCGTGGAAAATTTGTTATGTCGGCGTTATGTAGACAAAAAGACGTTGCAATGCAACCACAGCAAAAATTATATGGAAATCAGCTAGTTGAAATACGCCGCGCAGAATCAATCTGCATCAATTTTTGTAAAATTTTCGGCATGTCATCAAGTGGCACCATATTTGGCCCATCTGATGGCGCATTGTCTGGATCCTCGTGACTTTCCATAAACAATCCATCAACACCAACCGCAACAGCTGCACGTGCTAGAACCGGAACAAATTCACGCTGGCCACCCGAACTGCCACCACGCCCACCCGGTTGCTGAACCGAATGCGTGGCATCAAAAATCACCGGAAAGCCGAATGACGCCATAGTTGGCAATCCGCGCATATCTGATACCAGCGTATTGTACCCAAATGAGGTGCCACGTTCTGTCAGCAAAATGCGGTTATTGCCAGCACCAGACACTTTCGCGGCGACATGTTCCATATCCCACGGCGCCAAAAACTGGCCCTTTTTGATATTGACCACGGCGCCAGTTTGCGCGGCCGCAACCAGCAAATCAGTCTGACGACATAAAAATGCTGGAATCTGTATAATATCAACCACTTCAGCAACAGCGGCGCATTGATCCGCACTATGCACATCGGTCAGAACTGGCACATCCAATGCGGTCTTGACCCGTGCCAAAATATCCAAACCAGCATCTATACCCACTCCGCGCGCTGTCTTAGCAGAGGTGCGATTTGCCTTGTCATAAGAGGATTTATAGACGAACCCCATACCCGCTTGCGCCGCCATGGTTTTGAGCCGTTCAGCACAAAATAGTGCGTGATCCAAACTTTCGATTTGACAGGGCCCGGCGATCAGCATCAACGCTGCCCCACCACCGCAAACAACCTGTTGCCCGGTGCCGGAGCTTTGATTTGCTATGAGAATTTGTTGCACGGCACTCACCTCTTTCTCAACCCGCCGCTAGACAAGCCGAGATTGTTCCATTGCCGCCGCAACAAACCCTGTAAAAAGCGGATGCGGTTCAAATGGCTTGGATTTCAATTCAGGGTGAAATTGCACCGCGACAAACCATGGATGATCAGCCCGTTCAACGATTTCAGGCAACCTGCCATCCGGTGACAAGCCGGATATTTTCATCCCGGCGGACTCCAGCGCCTCGCGATATGCAATATTGACTTCATAGCGATGACGGTGGCGTTCATGGATCACGTCTTGCCCATAAATATGGCTGGCCAGCGATCCAGCCTCTAGGTGGCATTCATAGGCGCCAAGACGCATGGTGCCACCTAAATCATCTGCCGCGCTACGCTGTTGGGTTTCGTTTCCAACGATCCATTCAGTCATCAGACCAACAAGCGGAATGTCAGGTGTACCAAATTCACTTGATCCGGCACCGGCCAGACCAGCCAAATTGCGTGCAGTTTCCAAAACCGCCATTTGCATGCCAAAACAAATACCAAAATAGGGAATATTTTGTTCACGGGCAAAGCGCACCGCACGGATTTTTCCTTCAGATCCGCGTTCGCCAAATCCACCCGGCACCAAAATGCCGCTGACATGATGCAACGCCTCTACCGCGGCATCTTCTTGTTCAAACAATTCAGAATCAATCCATTCAATATTAACCTTTACACCATTGGCAATGCCGCCATGCACCAATGCCTCACCTAAAGATTTATATGAGTCCTGCAAGCTGGTGTATTTGCCAACGATCGCGATTGACACCTCGCCTTCTGGGTTTGCCACGGTATCGCAAATCCGTGTCCAAGCACCAAGATCAGGCGCGGTATCCGGCAAGCCAAAATGCCGAACCACTTCACGGTCTAACCCCTCATTATGGTATGAAAGCGGCACTTCATAAATGTTGCTGACGTCACGGGCCAACACCACAGCCGATTCTCGGATGTTACAAAATAATCCAATTTTTGCACGCTGATCATCTGGTAACGGATGTTCGGTACGGCACAATAAAATGTCTGGCTGAATACCGACGGACTGTAATTCTTTAACTGAATGTTGGGTTGGCTTGGTTTTAAGCTCTCCAGCCGCCGCAATATAGGGAATCAGTGTCACATGCAGAAAACAGGTTGAATCACGACCAAGCTCATTGCCAATTTGACGAATCGCTTCGAGAAAGGGCAATGATTCAATATCACCAACCGTACCGCCGATTTCACATAAAATAAAATCTTCCCCATCGTGGTTCGATAAAACAAATTCTTTGATGGCATCGGTGACATGGGGAATCACCTGTATCGTCGCGCCTAGATAATCGCCGCGCCGTTCTTTGGCCAGAACATCGGAATAGATCCGGCCGGTCGTGACATTATCCGTACGTTTTGCATGTACCCCAGTGAACCGTTCGTAATGCCCAAGGTCTAGGTCGGTTTCCGCCCCATCATCAGTCACGAACACTTCGCCATGCTGGGTTGGCGACATGGTGCCGGGATCGACATTTAAATACGGGTCAAGTTTGCGCAAACGCACCGAATATCCGCGCGCCTGCAAAAGGGCGGCCAGCGCCGCAGCACCAAGACCTTTACCAAGTGAGGAAACCACACCACCAGTGATGAAAATATAACGAGGCATGGACATATTACTTAACTGATCAACGCGACATTGATAAGTCCAAAAATGCGTTCAT
>JAYOVO010000067.1:0-8902 GCA_038151495.1 Alphaproteobacteria bacterium | reverse complement strand
CCAGAATTTGAGGTGAAGTGATGAGTGAAGATGATATGCCAGCAAATGACGCTGAGTATGGTGCCGACTCGATTAAGGTTTTGCGTGGCTTAGACGCGGTTCGCAAGCGGCCGGGCATGTATATTGGCGATACCGACGATGGGTCTGGCCTGCATCATATGGTTTATGAGGTTGTCGATAATGCCATTGATGAGGCGCTTGCCGGCCATTGCGATATTGTCGAGGTCAAGCTGAACAAAGCTGGGTCGGTTACTGTTACCGATAATGGGCGCGGCATTCCGGTTGATATTCACCCAGAAGAAGGCGTTTCAGCGGCCGAAGTGATCATGACCCAGCTTCATGCCGGTGGCAAATTTGATAATAATTCATACAAGGTTTCTGGCGGCCTGCATGGGGTTGGTGTTTCGGTTGTGAACGCGCTGTCAGAATGGCTGGAACTGACCATCTATCGTGATGGCAAAAAACATCAAATTGGCTTTAAAATGGGTGACGCAACCGGCCCGTTGGAAGTGTTGGGCCAAGCCGATGGGGAAAGTGGAACGCATGTCACTTTTATGCCGTCGAAAGATATTTTTGCACATATCAATTTTGACTTTTCTACACTTGAACACCGGCTCCGCGAACTTGCATTCTTAAATAGCGGCGTAAGAATCCGGCTCACCGATGACCGGCAAGCCGAACCAGTGGTATCTGAATTTTATTTTGACGGCGGGCTGACAGCATTTGTTGATTATCTCAACCGGTCGCGCAACGCCCTACATGAGACCATTACCGCTGATTCAAACCGTGATGACATTACGGTCGAACTAGCGCTGGCTTGGACAGATTCATTTCACGAAAACACACTTTGTTTTACCAATAATATTCCGCAACGAGATGGCGGGGCGCATTTGGCTGGCTTTCGTGGGGCGATGACACGTGTGGTCAATAATTACGCCCAGGAAAGCGGTATCGCCAAGCGCGAAAAAGTACAGCTTACTGGCGAAGATTCGCGTGAGGGGCTTACCGCGATTGTCTCGGTGAAAGTGCCGGATCCAAAATTTTCTTCGCAAACCAAAGATAAATTAGTGTCGTCTGAAGTGCGCCCGGTTGTCGAAAACGCCGTGGCTGATTGTTTAAACCAATGGTTTGAAGAACATCCGGCTGAAGCCAAACGCATTGTTTCCAAAGCCTATGAAGCCGCCGCCGCCCGTGAAGCTGCCCGCAAAGCCCGCGATTTAACGCGCCGCAAGGGGGTTATGGATATTGCCAGCCTTCCCGGAAAGTTGGCTGATTGTCAGGAACGTGACCCGGCCAAATCTGAAGTGTTTCTTGTCGAGGGTGATTCGGCTGGTGGGTCGGCCAAACAGGGCCGCGACCGGGCGAATCAGGCCATTTTGCCATTGCGGGGTAAAATCCTGAATGTTGAACGGGCGCGCCTTGATAAAATGTTGTCTTCTGCCGAAATCGGCACGCTGATCACCGCGATTGGTGCGGGTGTTGGCAATAATGATATGGATGTCGAAAAAATCCGCTATCACAAAGTCATTATCATGACAGACGCGGATGTTGATGGCAGTCATATCAGAACATTATTGCTGACCTTCTTTTTCCGGCATATGCGCCCGCTTATCGAAAAGGGATATCTCTATATTGCCCAGCCGCCATTATTCCGGGCGAAACGCGGACAATCTGAAGTTTATCTGAAAGATCAGCGCGAATTAGATGGCTATCTGGTCGATGCCGGGTTGAAAGATGCTGTGTTAACAACCTCTGATGGCCAGCAATTGGCCGGGCCAGATTTGACAGCAATCACCGGTCAGGCGGTGACAGCCAGCCGTATGATCGAAGTTGTTGGAAGGCAGGTTGGCAACCGTGATGTTGTCGAACAGGCGGCGATTGCCGGGCTTTTCAATATGGCTGTTTTAACAAATGATGAAGCCGCCACTTATCTTGCAAAACGACTCGAAGCCATTTCCAGCATTCTGGAAAAAGGCTGGGAGGGTCGCATTGAAGACACCGCACATGGCAAGGCGATTGTTGTGCAACGGCGTTTACGCGGTATTACCGAACGGCATGTGATTGACCAGCGCATAATCAACCTTGTTGAAGCACAGCATCTAGATCAAATGGCGGGGCATCTTCAATCACATTATAGCAAGGCGGCGCAGTTCCGCTTTGGGGCGCAAACCATGGATATCAATGGCCCGACTGAGCTGGCACAAACAGTGTTTCAAACTGGGCGCAAAGGGGCACAGATTTCCCGGTATAAAGGTCTTGGCGAAATGAATCCGTCCCAACTTTGGGAAACAACACTTGATCCAGACCAGCGTATCTTATTGCAGGTGACCATTGATCAAGAAGATGACGCCGATAATGCCTTTTCGACATTGATGGGCGAAGCTGTTGAAGAGCGCCGCAATTTTATTCAGGAAAATGCACTCCGCGTTGCCAATTTAGATGTGTAACGGCGGCGACGGCGTGGCAAATGCCGAGGCGCCATGAGTGGTGACCCTCTTCTCCGCGGGCCGATTGACCCACAGGCCATTTTTGTCATTCGCTGGGTGGCGGTGGCCGGACAACTTGCGGCGTTGTTATTTACCCATAGCATTTTGAAATTTGATTTGCCGTTACTGCCAGCTTTGGCGGTGATTGGCAGTTCGGCGATTGTCAATTTCTGGCATATTCATGCGGCGCAACGCCGCCGTCTCTATCAACAGGCGAATTTTCTCGAGCTTGGTTTTGATGTGATCCAGATTGCCGCGCTTCTCTATCTAACCGGCGGCTTGCTCAACCCATTTTCAATTTTGATTTTGGCACCTGTGGTGGTATCGGCGGCGGTGTTACGCCGGAAATCTACCTTGCTTCTTGTCGGGCTAGTGGCGGTTTCGGTCAGCCTTCTAGCCTTGTCTTATCATCCGTTGAATTGGGGTCAACCAGTTGATTTTCCGCCGCTTTATCTAGCTGGTCTTTGGCTGGCATTGATCATATCAAGCTGTTTTATTGGCGGCTATACATGGTGGGTGGCATCAAGTGCTAGGCGCTTATCAGGCACATTGGCGGATGCGAAATTGGCGTTAATCGAGGAGCAGCAAAGCCGTGCGCTTGGCGCATTGGCAACAAGTGCCGCGCATAAGCTAGGATCGCCGCTCAACACCATAACCGTCATTGCGCATGAATTGAGCCGAGATATCAAGCCTGATGATCCAATTTATGAAGACATCATGCTTTTGCGTGCCGAAATCGAACGCTGCCGGGTGATTTTAAGTGAAATTGACAGCCATACGAGCCTGAAATCATTAGAAGCCGACTCGACTGAACCGATAACCGCGCTGATTGAAGAAATTATTTACAGCCGATTGTCGCCAAATCAGACAAATTTCAAACTTGTCTATGATCGAAGCAAATCAATCCCGGCTGTGTGGCGGCGGCCGGAATTGGTTCATGCGTTGGAAAATCTTTTACAAAACGCAGTTGAATTTTCGGCACATGATGTGACGGTAAATATTGAATGGACGGCGATTGATCTCCATATAACCATTGTCGATGACGGACCGGGTTTTGCCCGAGCCACGCTGGCCCGTGCTGGACAACCTTGGAATAGCACCCGTGCCGGCCAGGAAGGACATCGTGGATTGGGGTTGTTCATTGCCCGTAGTTTGCTTGAATCCATTGGGGGTTCGATCAGTTTTGCGAATGATCATTTAGGCGGTGGTAAAGTCGGAATTATGTTGCCGCGCGAATCAATATCTTGAAATGGGCATGATGGATGCATCGCCAGATTGGATATGTGAGTGACAGATAAAACATTATTGATTTTGGATGATGATGCGCCATTGCGAACCCGTTTGTGCCGGGCGATGGAAACCCGCGGTTTCACGGTAATGGATGCTGGGACTGTCAGTGATGGCATTGATCTTGTCCGCAAAGCTGCCCCAGCCTATGCCATTCTTGATATGAAGCTGGATGATGGTACGGGTCTAACCCTTGTGCCTGAATTGCGCAAGAAGCGAGCAGATTGCCGAATCATTATGCTTACCGGCTTTGGCAATATCGCCACCGCGGTTGCTGCGGTCAAAGCTGGCGCTTTGGATTATTTACCAAAGCCTGCCGACCCTGATCAGATTGCGGCGGCGCTGTTACAAACTGGTGGCGATCTGCCACCACCACCGCAAGACCCCATGAGTGCTGATCGTGTGCGCTGGGAGCATATCCAGCGTGTCTATGAACAATGCGGGCGCAATGTGTCGGAAACTGCACGCCGTCTTCGGATGCATCGGCGCACGCTACAGCGTATTTTGAGCAAGCACGCACCGCGCGATTGACCGGATGCTAGCATGGCAGTACAACCAAACGTCTATTGTTGAACTGCCGTGTAAAAGGCTACTCTCATGCGTAAACTCTATCGTTTTCTCAGCGGTGTTGATAACGCTGAATTCTGCCAGCGTGTCAGCGATGCGTTGGCTGATGGGTATGTATTGTATGGTAATCCTGTTATGGTGATGGATAAAGATGTGCGCATGGTAGGCCAGGCAGTCATCTTACCTGAAATCGCTAACACACATACCGCACAAGCCGATTAGGAACAGCAAAATGACCCGCAAAGAATATCGCACAGCGACAAAGCTTGTTCGTGGTGGTGTCAAGCGTTCGGCCAATCAAGAAACTGCCGAAGCTTTGTATATGACCTCTGGCTTTGTCTATAGCTCTGCTGAAGAGGCGGCCGCGGCGTTTCGCGATGAGGCAGATGTGTTTGTCTATTCGCGCTATGGCAACCCGACAGTCAAAATGTTTGAAGATCGTTTGGCCCTGCTTGAAGGTGCCGAATCTTGCCGGGCGACAGGAAGCGGTATGGCGGCGGTATTTGGCGCGATGGCCTGCCAGCTAGAGGCCGGAGACCGGGTGGTAGCAAGCCGGGCGTTATTTGGCGCGTGTCATGCGATTTTAACAAAGATTTTGCCGCGCTGGGGCATCCAGACAGAGCTGATTGACGGCACTGATCTATCGGCGTGGGAAACCGCATTGGCAGAACCTGCAAAGCTGGTATTTTTGGAAAGCCCCTCTAACCCGGTTCTTGACCTGGTTGATATAAAGGCTGTTGCAACGCTAGCGCATAAAGCCGGTGCTTTGGTGATGGTTGATAATGTCTTCGCCTCACCACTCTATCAAAAGCCATTGGCGCTTGGTGCCGATATCGTGATTTATTCGACAACCAAGCATATAGATGGCCAAGGCCGCTTGCTTGGCGGCGCGGTATTGGGCAAACGCAGTTTTGTCGAAGATGTATTTCTGCCATTTTATCGGCAAACTGGGGCGGCGATCAGTGCCTTTAACGCGTGGGTGATGTTGAAATCACTCGAAACATTGCCATTACGTGTGGCGGCGCAAAGCGAGACCGCGGCAAAAATTGCTGACTGGCTATTCCAGCATCCAAATATCAAAAAAATCAGCTATCCTGGACATGCCAGCCATCCGCAACATGATCTGGCCAAACAGCAAATGTCAGGTTTTGGTAGCTTGCTGGCATTTGAGGTGGCTGGCGGCGAAGCTGCGGCATTTACCGTGTTAAATAATCTACAGCTTATTGATATTTCGAATAATCTTGGCGATAGCAAATCACTGGCTTGTCATCCCTATACAACCACCCATTCCAATATGAGCCCAGAGGACCGCGCAAGCCTTGGCATTTCTGGCGGTCACATCCGTTTGTCGGTTGGTTTGGAAGATGCTGACGATCTGATTGAAGATTTGGAACAAGCGCTGGCTTTTTTGGGCGCTAGATAACCAAGCGAGCTTGCGTGCCAGTCAATAGCGCAAAAAACACCCATTCCGCAAAATTGACAGTTGTATTTTGCGTTGTGATTCGGTCAACTAGAGGCCGTGATCATCTTGGTATGAGCGCGCAACAACAAAACTGGTTTAAGTGATGCGTCAGGTGGGTTTCAAAATTGCTTTTGTTATGGTGGCGGTGGCTATGCTGACTGCTTGTCCATCACAACACGCCACGCGCAACGCGGTTGACGCCACAAACCCAGCACCTGCAACGGTGTCTATGGCCCCCTTGCAATATAGTTGGAACACCAATTATTCGGCGATGTTGTCGCCGCCGATGGACATCCGTGAACAAGCGCTTGCCGCTTGTGTTGAACGCGGGTTTGACCGGGCCTTTATGCAGTCGATTGCGATCAACGAAGATCAGGCGACGGCGTATTTTTCTTGCCGTGGTTCAGATCAATAGATCGTTTTTTTACGCGCACCCTTCCCACAAATTCCATCATCTATTTCGTCATTATTTTTTCTAGGTCAGTCCGCTAGGACTGGTGCTTGTCAGATGTCGGCCCTATATACAGTGTCTAACATCTAAGAGTGGGGAGTATCACAGGTGAGTTTTTTCAGTGGCATTTTAACCAGTCTTTTTGAACGCGCGCCTTTGTTGCGTGGCGCTATGACTGATGATGACAAGCCTATTGAGGTGCTGTGCAGGGATTTGCTGTCAAGCCGGGGCGAGGTATCTGGCATGTCACTGGCACAGTTGGTTCTGGATCGCTATGCAGATTTTGACGATGACCAGAAACTGGCCTTGTTTACCTTGCTGGCCAATGAGATGGATGTATCATGTGGTGATGCGGTAGCGGCACTTCAAACCTATGAAAGCGCGCCAACAGCGGCCAATTATGCGGCGCTTACAAAACTGGTCGAGCCTGCCCGCCTGCAATTAATCCGGCGTTTGAATCAAACACAGGATGCCACCACCCAGCTTGTGGCCATGCGCCATGATTTGTTGCGGCTACTTGACCAACAGCCTGACCTAGCCAAGCTCGATATTGATTTTAAAAATCTGTTCACCACTTGGTTCAATCGCGGGTTTTTGGTGTTGCGGCCAATTAATTGGGGAAGCCCAGCCCATATTCTTGAAAAAATCATCAGCTATGAATCGGTTCATGCCATTCAAAGCTGGGATGATTTGCGGCGGCGCCTGCAACCAGATGATCGCCGCTGTTTTGCATTTTTTCACCCGGCGATGCCTGATGAACCGCTGATATTTGTCGAGGTCGCGCTCACCCGCGGCACGCCAAATTCAATTCAGACTATTTTATCAGAAACGCATAGATCGCTGGCGGCGACGGATGCCGATACCGCCACATTCTATTCGATTTCAAATTGTCAGGCCGGGTTGGCTGGCATTTCCTTTGGCAACTCACTGATCAAAACCGTTGTTCAGCATCTGTTGCGTGACTTACCACAAATTAAAACATTTGTGACGCTGTCGCCGATTCCCGGTTTTGTGAAATGGCTACATGAAACCAATCAGTTTGATGAGTCGCCAAACCCGCAGACACTATTGCCGCTGGCGGCGCATTATCTTCTTGAGGCCAAGCACCGCACGGGCCAGCCGCGTGATCCGGTTGCCCGGTTTCATCTTAATAATGGCGCGTTTGTCGAGGCGGTGCATGCCGATGCTGATATTTCGGCAAATGGGCTGGCTCAGTCCTGCGGCGTTATGGTAAATTACCGCTATGACTTGAATAAAATTTCCACCAATCACGAGGCATACGCCAATCAGCAATCAGTCGTTGCCAGCAAAGCTGTCAAAGCACTGGCAGAACAAGTCCAGCTTGTTGATGCATAATTGTTTAGATGTTCAGGACAGTTCCTATGTCAAATTTGCTCTATGATTCGCTTTTTGGTTGCCATGCTGGTGATGACAAGCCGTTTTTGATTTTTGCCGATGGCAGCCAGATCAGCTATGACACCTTTTTGCGCATGGCTAGCCGGTTTGCCAACACCATGAAGGCGGCCGGCCTTACGGCTGGTGACAGGCTTGCGGTTCAGGTCGAAAAATCTGCCGAAGCGCTGGCCATATATGCGGCATGTGTACAAAGCGGGGTGATCTTTCTGCCGCTGAATACGGCGTATAAACCGGCTGAAGTTGACTATTTTATCAGTGATTCTGGGGCGCGTATGCTGATTGCTGGTGATGCGGAAAACCTGCAACCGATTGCCGCGGCGCATGGCGTCATTTTACACCATATGGCAGCTGATGGCAGTGGTAGTTTTACCAGCCTTGCCGCCGAAGCAAGTGACCAGTTCGTGCCAGTGCCGCGAGCAGGTAATGATCTGGCGGCCTTTCTTTATACGTCTGGCACCACTGGCCGGTCAAAAGGGGCGATGCTGACGCAGAATAATTTGCTGTCAAACGCGCGAACCTTGGTCGACGCATGGCGGTTTACTGAAGATGATGTTTTGCTACATGCGCTTCCAATTTTTCATACGCATGGCTTGTTTGTTGCGACCAACATTATTTTGCTGGCCCGTGCCAGTATGATCTTTTTGCCGAAATTTGATGTCGATTCGGTTTTTGCCCTTTTGCCACAGGCCACCAGTATGATGGGTGTACCCACTTTTTATACGCGGCTTCTTGATGATCAACGCCTCACTACCGACAGCACCCGCCATATGCGTCTTTTTGTGTCTGGTAGTGCGCCGCTTCTTGCCGAGACACATGTGCAGTTTTCAGAACGCACCGGCCAGCAGATTCTGGAACGCTATGGCATGACCGAAACCAACATGAACACCAGCAACCCCTATGATGGCCCCCGCCGGGCAGGCACGGTTGGTTTGCCGCTGGCTGGGGTTGAACTGAAAATTACCGATCCAGAGACAGGCGCCACACTAGAAGATGGTGCGATTGGCCAGATTGAAGTGCGCGGCCCGAATGTGTTTGTTGGCTATTGGAACATGCCTGAAAAGACCCGCGAAGAATTGCGCGAAGATGGGTTTTTTATCACTGGTGATTTAGGTTTCATTGATGATCAGGGCTATGTGCAGATTGTCGGGCGTAATAAGGATCTGATTATCGCTGGTGGGTATAATATTTATCCAAAGGAAATCGAACTGATTCTTGATGATCAGCCAGGTGTTC
>JAYOVO010000066.1:7343-8919 GCA_038151495.1 Alphaproteobacteria bacterium | reverse complement strand
CTGATTCAGGTTGCAGATGTTGTGGCGCGTGAAAAATCAATCGAGCGCGAAGAAGTTATGCTGGCCATGGAAGAGGCCATCCAGAAAGCAGGTCGGGCCAAATATGGTCTGGATCGTGATATCCGGGTGATGATCGACAGAAAATCTGGTGCGATTGCGCTAGAGCGTTGGATGGAAGTCGTTGAAGAGGTCGAAGACGAAGCCACCCAAATGAGCGTTGAAGAGGGTGCCAAGCTTTCGCCGCCACTTGCCGTTGGTGAGTTTTTACGGCAACCACTGCCACCAATTGAATTTGGCCGTATCGCCGCGCAGACCGCCAAGCAGGTGATTTCACAAAAAGTCCGTGATGCCGAACGTGTTCGCCAATTTGCTGAATATAAAGACCGTGTTGGTGAAATTGTTGTGGGTACGGTCAAGCGGGCGGAAAGCTATTCCATCACAGTTGATCTTGGCCGCGCCGAAGCGGTGATTCGCCGTGAAGAAATGATCCCGCGCGAAAATTTACGCCAAGGCGACCGGGTCCGTGCCTATATCATTGATGTGCGTGAAGAACCGCGCGGCCCGCAAATCTTTTTGTCGCGCGCCTGTAATGAATTTATGGCCAAGCTCTTTACCCAAGAAGTGCCAGAAATTTATGATGGTATTATCGAAATCAAAGGTGTTGCGCGTGAAGCTGGTAGCCGCGCCAAAATAGCCGTTTTGTCAAAAGACCCTGGCATTGATCCGGTTGGTGCCTGTGTTGGCATGCGGGGAAGCCGCGTGCAGGCTGTTGTTGGTGAATTGCAGGGTGAAAAAGTAGAAATCATTCCCTTTACCGAGGACCCGGCCTCTTTTGTGGTGAATGCGCTGGCGCCGGCCGAAGTGGCCAAAGTGGTGATGGATGAAGTGGCTGGCAGGATGGAAGTTGTGGTGCCTGATGACCAGCTTAGCTTGGCGATTGGCCGCCGCGGACAGAATGTCCGTTTGGCATCACAATTATCTGGCTGGTATATCGATATTCTGACCGAGGCAGAAGAATCAGAGCGCCGTCAGGAAGAATTTAAAACCCGTTCCGCGCGCTTTATTGATGCGTTGAATATTGATGATGTGATTGCCCATTTGCTGGTCGCAGAAGGTTTTGTTTTCCCCGAAGATGTGGCCGAGAGTTCAGTTGATGAACTGGCCAATATTCAGGGATTTGATGAAGATATCGCGGCTGAATTGCAAAATCGTGCGGCTGAATATGTGACACGTGAGGCTGACCGGATTAATGCCGCTTTGGATGAGTTGAAGGTGGCTGATGATTTGCGGGCTTTTGAATATATCAGCCTTGGCATGATGTTGACGCTTGCTGAAAACAATGTGCGCACGCTTGATGATTTGGCTGATCTCGATAATGAAGAATTGATCGAATATCTTGGTCAACATGGCCTGACCGATGACACTGAAGCCGGTGATATCATTATGGCGGCGCGTGCGCATTGGTTTGCCGATGAAGATATTGGCGAAGATGCTGTTGAAGATGCCGATCAGGGTGCTGACAGCGTTGAACCAGACAGTGATGCAGCCCCGGCTGCAGATACTGATAGCTAAGTCA
>JAYOVO010000066.1:0-7243 GCA_038151495.1 Alphaproteobacteria bacterium | reverse complement strand
AGCGTTGAACCAGACAGTGATGCAGCCCCGGCTGCAGATACTGATAGCTAAGTCATGTCTGGGATCACCGCATGGCAGAGCGCACCTGTATCACCACTGGGCAGACCTTACCGCCGCATCGGTTAATCCGTTTTGTTGCGGCGCCAGATGGCTATGCCGTGGCTGATCTTGCAGGCAGGTTGCCGGGCCGAGGGGCATGGGTGACAGCGTCTGAAGATGCCATACGCAAAGCAGACAAACGTGGACATTTTAAGCGTGCCCTTGGCGGTGGTTTGCAGAGTGATGATCAAACGATCATGATGATAGCCGCGCAGTTGCGGGCGCGGGTGCTATCGATTGCCGGACTGGCGCGTCGTTCGGGTATTTTGCTTGGCGGATCTGGCAAATTGCTTGCCGAAGGCCATTGTGTTGGATTATTGGCCGCCGATGATGCATCGCCGCGCGAAACCGAAAAATTGCGGGCAAAGCTTGCGGTCGATTGGGTGGCGCGCAATTTCAGTGCCACCGAATTAGGCAAAATTTGTGGCCGAGACAGCATTGCTTTTGTTGGCGTGCGGGCTTCTACAGCGCCCGGGGCTGAAAAATTAAGCGATATTTTACACCAAGAGATTATACGATTAGACGGGTTTTACAGTGCGGTGGGTTGTAATGACCTACCAGACGGGTGTATCACCTAGACGGAGCGGCGCAATTGGCCGTCATGCTCGTTCGGGGTGTGGCGCGCTGATGCCAGGAAAGGTTCAAAATGAGTGACGATAGCGGTAAAACAAAAAAGCTAAGCCTGTCGAGCGGCAAGCTGACACTGGGCGCGATTGATCCCAGTAAGCTGCGGGCTGGGCCAGCAGTTGGGGCTGGCCGCAAGACAGTGCAGGTTGAAGTGCGCCGCAAGCGGGCGCCAGCCGCACCATCACGCACCCAAACGCCAGCCGCGGTGGAAGCACCAGTGGTTGCCCCTGCGGCAACAGCAACGGCGGCATCAACACCAGCCACCCCATCTTCAGACGATCGCCTGACCGCACAAGAACGCGCCGCACGGGTACGTGCCTTGCAAGAGGGGCTGAAAAAACCAACCGGAACCCCATCGGATGATACCGCCCTATCTGAAGACTCACTAGCAACTGCCAGTGATGACGTGGCACCAGCCGCCGAAGCTGTCACAGCAGAACCAGCCGCACCACTTGACCCTGCAGCGCAAAGACGCGCGGCTGAATTGGCTGAACTTGAAGAAATTGAAGCTGAAGAAGCAAACCGCCGCGCTGAAGAAGCGCGCCGTAATTCAGAACATGTGGCACGCCATCAACAAGCTGTTGCTGACCGGGACAATGCCAATCTATACCGATCCGCACCACAAAGCCCGTCACCAGCTGATGTGGCATCGCGTCGCCGCCGTGAAGCTGATGAAATGGCGCCGCGCCGTCCGGCGCCGCGCCGCGAAGGTGCTGGCCGTCGCCAATCTGGAAAAATGACCATCACCCAGGCTTTGTCAGGTGATGATAACCGCCGTCAAAGATCACTTGCGTCGGTCAAACGGCAACGCGAAAAGGCGCGGATGCGGGAAGACCAGCCACAAGTCAAACAAGTGCGTGATGTTGTGGTGCCAGATAATATCACCGTCGGTGAATTGGCCAACCGCATGGCGGAACGTACCGCCGATGTGGTGAAAGAGCTGATGAAGCTTGGCATCATGGCAACGGCGACTCAAACCATTGATGGTGAAACAGCCGAACTGGTTACTGGCGAATTTGGCCACCGCGTCCAGCGGGTATCTGAATCAGATATCGAAATTGGCTTGTCAGGCAATGATGATGATCCAGCAAGCTTAAAGCCACGCCCGCCGGTGGTCACCGTCATGGGACATGTTGATCACGGTAAAACAAGCTTGCTTGATGCCATCCGGCGTACCGATGTTGCGGCTGGCGAGTCAGGTGGCATCACCCAGCATATCGGTGCATATCAAATCAAAACCGCGGCTGGCAATGTGATTACCTTTATCGATACACCGGGTCACGAAGCCTTTACCGAGATGCGGTCTCGTGGGGCCAATATCACTGATATTGTGGTGCTGGTTGTGGCGGCAGATGATTCGGTCATGATGCAAACAATTGAAGCCATCAATCATGCCAAGGCTGCTGGATGCCCGACAATTGTCGCGGTGAATAAATGTGACAAACCTGAAGCCAATCCGCAAAAAGTGCGGAATGATTTGTTGCAGCATGAAATCATCACCGAAGATTTTGGCGGTGATGTGTTGTGTGTGGATGTATCGGCAGTGACTGGGGCTGGCCTTGACAAGCTTGAAGAAGCCATCATGTTGCAGGCCGAATTGCTAGAGTTAAAAGCCAACCCGGATCGTCATGCCGAAGGTATTGTTGTTGAATCAAAAGTCGAACGCGGCAAAGGATCGGTGGCAACATTGTTGGTGCAGCGCGGCACATTAAAACAGGGCGATATTTTCGTAATGGGTGCCGAAAATGGCCGGGTGCGGGCGCTTCTTGATGACCGCGGTCAAACCTTGAAATCGGCTGGGCCGGGGCAACCTGTTGAAATTTTGGGGCTGAATGGGACACCCATGGCCGGTGACAGCTGTGTTGTTGTTGAAAGCGAAGCGCGCGCACGGGAAATTGCGGAATATCGTACCCGCGTCAACCGTGACCGTGAAGCGGCCCGCGGGGCGCGTGGATCGGTTGAACAAATGTTGTCAGCTATCGCCGCTGGTGAGGCGGCTGAACTTCCTGTGGTGATCAAAACCGATGTGCATGGGTCGCTTGAAGCAATCCGGGTTGCCCTTGAAAAGCTGGGAACTGATCAGGTGCAGGTCAAAATCCTGTCATCAGGCGTTGGCGCATTGAGCGAGTCAGACATTTCTTTGGCAACAGCGTCAAATGCCATTGTCATTGGCTTTAATGTGCGGGCGATTCCACAAGCCCGTGATCTTGCCAAACGGGATGGTGTTGAAATTCGTTATCACTCAATCATTTACGAATTGATTGACGAGGTGAAAGCGGCAATGGGCGGTTTGTTGAGCCCGGACACACAAGAAGATTTTATCGGTTATGCCGAAATACGACAGGTGTTTGGCGTATCGAAAATTGGCAAGGTGGCTGGCTGTATGGTTACCGAAGGCGTCATCAAACGTGGCTGCAAGGTCCGGTTGCTGCGTGATAATGTGGTCATTCACGAAGGGTCTTTGAAAACGCTCAAACGCTTTAAAGATGAAGTGCGCGAAGTCCGAGAGGGTTTTGAGTGCGGCATGGGGTTTGAAAATTATTCAGACCTGCAAGAAGGCGATATGATCGAATGTTTTGAAATTCGTGAGGTCGCCCGTACGCTTGATTAAACAGCGATGCAACTGGTGGCGTGACCGCTTGCCACAAAAATGATGTTTTGGCAGAGGGTTTAGGGTCATGTCATCAAAATCACGCCGTCAGGGCCAAGCGTCAGGACCAAGCCAGCGCCAATTGCGGGTTGGCGAATCCTTGCGTCATGCCTTGTCTGAAATTTTGATGCGCGAAGATTTTTTTGATCCTGATTTGGCAAATGTGTCGATCACAATTTCAGAAATTTCCGTCAGCCCGGATTTAAGCAACGCCCGCGTCTATACCATGCCATTGGGTGGGGTGAATGTGGATGTTGTGCTGCCAGCACTGAACAGGTTGGCACCGGTGATCCAATCACTTGTGGCAAAAAAGGTGCATTTGCGGCGCACCCCACGATTGCGATTTTTGCTTGATGACAGTTTTGAAAATGCCGCCAGAATGAACCAACTGTTTCACGCCATAAAGCAGGAATCATGACGCAATGGCCAAGCGACGCGGCCAGCCAGTGCATGGTTGGGTCAATCTAGATAAACCTCGCGGCATTAGTTCTGCAAAGGCGGTGGCCATCGTCAGACGGGTCTTTGATGCGGCAAAAGCTGGACATGGGGGCACGCTTGATCCGCTTGCCAGCGGCGTGTTGCCGATTGCGCTAGGCGAAGCCACGAAAACCGTGTCCTATACCATGGGCAAAAGCAAAAGCTATGAATTTTCGTTGGCATGGGGGGCTGAAACCAGCACCGATGACACCGAAGGCGAGGTAACCCGCCAATCTGACATACGGCCGTCAGATGATGATATTGACCGGGCGCTGGCACAGTTTCATGGGGTGATTGACCAAGTACCGCCAGATTATTCAGCAATAAAAATTGAAGGGGCGCGGGCATATGATCTGGCCAGGCAGGCGGGTGCCGGCCAGCCCTTGCCAGCGTTAAAGCCACGCGAGGTGCGGATTGACCAATTTCGGCGACTTGAATCGGATCAGGCCGGGGCCCGGTTTTTTGTTGGATGTGGTAAGGGCGCTTATATACGCGCCTTGGCACGCGATCTGGGGCGGGCGCTTGGCAGTGCCGCGCATGTGACCAGTTTGCGGCGCTTGTCGGTTGGACAATTTCACGCCGATCATGCGATTTCGCTGGATTTTTTAGAAAAGCTGACGCATAGTGCCGCCGCTTTTGAGCATTTGCACCCGGTTTTGAGTGCGCTGGACGACATCCCGGCGTTACCCATTTCCAGGGCCGAGGCAACAAAGCTCCGCCATGGTCAAACATTGCCAGCCTTGAGCGCTTCGGCGCAACAACGCTTTGCCATGCTAATGACCGGCAGTACCGCGATTGCCATTGAGGGTCAAACCCCGGTGGCATTGGTGATGCTGAAGGCCGGGGCCATATGTCCGGTTCGGGTGCTGAATTTGTAACGCAAACCCATAGGAGGTTTTGATGTCGATTACGCAGGAACGTAAAGCAGAACTCATCAAAGAGTTTGGCAAAAATGACAAGGATTCTGGCTCGGCCGCCGTTCAGGTTGCTATTTTGTCAGAGCGCATCCGCAATCTGACTGAACATCTAAAGTCACATAAAAAGGATTTTGGATCGCGCCGCGGGTTGCTGACAATGGTTGGTCAGCGTCGTAGCCTTCTTGATTACATCAAGGCAGGCAATCAGGATGCTTATAAATCACTGATTGAGAAACTTGGTCTGCGCCGTTAAGCGCCAATTTATTCTCAAAATAGTCAAAATCAAAAACACAGCGTGGCGATGGTCGCGCTGTTTTTTTTGGGTGTGTGTGTAAATGACGCATTTTTATTGCTTTTTGTCTGTGGCCATGCGACAACGGCGGCGAAACCAAAGGGAAATGTGACAATACTGGGCACGGACAAGGCCGATTGAGGGTGCCCCTGGAAACCGGACGCAGACAGAGCGCCGAACCAACGCTACACCTTCGAAATCACCAGCCCTTTTGTTTATCCGTAAATCATGCTGATTTGCGGTCAATGCTGTGATGTTGTCTGGGCAAAGGATGCGCCAGATATCGATATGAAAGAGATGATTAGATGTTCAAAATATTCCGTAAAGAATTAGATTGGGGCGGCACCCGCTTGGTATTGGAAACAGGTAAGGTAGCGCGTCAGGCCGATGGTGCCGTGATGGTCAGCCTTGGCGAAACCACCGTATTATGTACCGCTGTTGCCGCACAAACCGCCAAGCCCGGACAAGATTTTTTCCCATTAACAGTGAATTATCAGGAAAAAGCATTCGCCGCTGGCAAAATCCCAGGTGGGTTTTTCAAGCGCGAAGGGCGCCCGTCTGAAAATGAAACATTGGTCAGCCGCCTGATTGACCGCCCGATCCGCCCGTTATTTCCAAAGTCATTTAAATGCGAAACACAGGTTATTTGTACTGTTTTGGCGCATGATATGGAAAACAACCCGGATATTGCGGCGATGATTGGCGCCTCTGCCGCCCTCACCTTGTCTGGTGTTCCCTTCTTTGGGCCTATCGCCGCCGCGCGGGTTGGTTGGATCAATGATGCCTATGTATTGAATCCAACGGTTGAACAGATGGAAGACACCGCGCTTGATCTTGTCATGGCAGGCACGCATGAAGGTGTGTTGATGGTTGAATCTGAAGCCCAAGAACTGTCTGAAGACATCATGCTTGGGGCGGTGAATTTTGGTCATGACGCGATCAAGCCAGTGATTGATGCGATTATTGATCTTGCTGAATCTTGTGCAAAAGAACCACGCCCATTGCCAGAAGAACCAGCCGAGAAAAAAGCCATTGAAAAAACTCTCAAAGGGTTTGAAAAGGCCTTTACCGCGGCCTACAAAATTGCCGATAAAACCGAACGTCAGGCCGCATTAGCTGTTGCCCGCAACGAGGCGAAAGATGCCATTGGCGATGATCATGATGCCGTTCTTGTTGGTGGATTGATCAAGGATCTTGAGGCCAATGTGGTGCGCGGCGCCATTTTGAAAACGGGCGTGCGGATTGATGGGCGTGACACCAAAACAGTCCGTCAAATTGTTGCTGAAGCTGGCTTTTTGCCACGCGCACATGGGTCTTCGCTGTTTACGCGCGGGGAAACACAGGCGATGGTTGTGGCCACACTTGGCACCGGTCAGGATGAACAGATTATCGATGCGCTGGTTGGTGAAAGCCGGTCAAACTTTATGTTGCATTATAATTTTCCACCGTATTCGGTGGGTGAGGCTGGCCGGGTTGGCTCGCCGGGGCGCCGCGAGATTGGTCATGGCAAGCTGGCTTGGCGGGCGCTACGTCCATTATTGCCGAAAAAGGATGAATTTCCTTATACCATTCGTTTGGTATCAGAAATCACCGAATCAAACGGGTCGTCATCAATGGCAACCGTATGTGGCGGTTCGCTGGCGTTGATGGATGCTGGTGTGCCAGTCAAGCGGCCGGTTGCCGGTATCGCCATGGGTCTGATTAAAGAAGGCGATGACTTTGCCGTCTTGTCTGACATTCTTGGTGATGAAGACCATCTTGGTGACATGGATTTCAAAGTGGCCGGTTCGGACGCGGGTGTGACATCTTTGCAGATGGATATTAAAATCACATCTATCACTCCAGAAATTATGAGCATTGCCCTTGAACAGGCGCGTGATGGACGGATTCATATCCTTGGTGAAATGGCCAAGGCGCTGACCAATGCACGCGAAGATCTGGCTGATAGCGCACCAAAAATCACCACATTGAAAATTCCGGTAGATAAAATCCGCGATATTATTGGGCCGGGCGGCAAAATCATCCGCGAGATCTGTGAAGAAACAGGGGCGAAAATTGATATCGAGGAAGATGGCACGGTGAAAGTTGCCGCTGTCAGTGGCCCGTCAGGTGAAGCCGCTGTGGCGCGGATCCGCGATATTGTGGCGGAACCTGAACTTGGCGTTATCTATGATGGCAAAG
>JAYOVO010000065.1:0-8921 GCA_038151495.1 Alphaproteobacteria bacterium | reverse complement strand
CCTGTTTTTGGAAGCCGGAAGTCAAAGGCAAGGTTGGTCATTTTGACTGGCATTTGCCTAGCCTTGGCATGATGAGCCTGTATGACGGCAATGGCGCTGGCCTGTGGGATTTGAATGACAGCCAGTGGGACAAGGTGCAGAACACAACCTTGTCATTGCGCCCGCAAGTTGGCGGATTTTTCGATTATGGCGGAACCTTTAATTCGCTGAAAAATGGTGAAATGCTGGCGATGTGCGGTATTGGTGACTGGATCACCGGCGTGCTGGAAAAAGATGGCGCGCCGGTCGGATCAGTTGTGCCAAAAGAAGGCGGCATCCAGTGGACCGAATCCTATTGTATCGGCAAAGGGTCAGAAAAAGCCGATATTGTGAAGAAATTCATCCAATATATGTTGTCGCCTGAAGGTCAGGTTAAATCGGCACAAATGGCGGCCTATCCGGGATTTGCGATTACCAAATCGGGCCGGGCCAAGCTGATTGAGGTTGACCGCAAAGAAGCAGAACGCACAGGCCAGATTGATGGCATGGCAAATGATCCGATCACGCTGGTCAAGGAAGGTCGCATTCATTACCGCAATATTCCGGTTCAGCAATCGCTCGAAGATTGGAACGATTTCTGGTCTGAATATAAAAACGCTTGATCATTTTTGATCGCTAAAATTCAGGACAGGGTATTGCCCTGTCCTGACCGTCTGCTCAAAGTCATCTGCCCCGGGATAACGGAATATGTCCGTCTCCAATCATCCAACTAAAACGCCGTCGCCAGGCCATGTACCTATAGGGCGGCGCCAGCGATCAGATTTGTTTCAACAGGCACTTCGTCTGCCCATAGTGATCTGGCAAGGCTTGTTTTTTATCGCCCCGTTATGTTTCTTGGTGGCGATGTCGTTCTTTATCGTTCGCAATTATCGTATGACCGAAGCGTTTGAGATGAAGAACTGGCTCAAGATGATGAGCCGTGATTATTTCTGGGACAGCTATGGATTGACCATTGGGCTGGCCACATTGGCGACGCTGGTGGTGATGACGGTGGCTTTCCCGGCGGCTTATACGCTTGCATTCCGGGTGTCGGACAACACCCGCCGCTGGGCTATTTTTCTGCTGATTATTCCGTTTTTTACAAGCTATCTTGTCCGCATATTTTCTTGGTATGTGATTTTGGCAGAAAGCGGTGTGATCAACGCCATGCTTGGCTATATCGGTCTTGGCCCCTATGTCATGTTGAACACCAAATTTGGCACCATCATTGGCTATATGACGCTGACCCTGCCTCTGGTCATTATTTTGCAGACATTCTCGCTGGCGAATATCGATCGGCGGCTTGTTGAAGCGGCGCATAATTTAGGATGTCGGCCGTGGCGCACGATTATCCGCGTGGTGCTGCCCTTGGCCAAAACCGGGTTTATCATTGCCGCGGTGTTTTGTTTCATTTTGTCCTTTGGTGATTTTGTCAGCCCCTATTATCTTGGCGGTTCAAAGCCCCCAACCTTGCCAATCTTGATTGTTGATACGGTCAAATCTGGACAGCAATGGCCACGCGCTGCGGTGGTGGCGGTGGTGATGATGGTCACCTTATTCATTGTCGCATTTGCGGGTATCGCGGCGGCCTATCGGCGGAGAACCGCATGAAAAGCGATCGTTTGCTGAAATGGTTTTTATATGGCTATCTTGCGCTTGTTCTGGTGTTTATATTTGCGCCGATTATTTTCAGTATCATTTTTTCATTTAATTCTGATCGATTTCCAACCATCCCGTTGGGCAGCTTTACGCTCAAATGGTACGAAACCATCTGGCAGGACCCGGATGTGTGGGAAGCGGCAAGAACCAGCCTGATTGTTTCATTTTCAGTGGCCACCATCGCAACATTCTTGGGGTTTGCGACCGCCTATACCGATTATCGCTATCGGTTCAGGCTAAAGCCGGTCTATCTCGCGTTAATTTTATTGCCGCCGACCATCCCGCTGATCATTATGGCGCTGGCCATGCTGGCATGGTTTGCCAAAATCGGCCTTGCTGGCAAGGTGGTATCAATCATTATTGCGCATAGTGTCCTGACCGCGCCTTTTGCCATGGCCATTATCCGGCTACGGCTCAGCCAGATGGATGCAAGCCTAGAATCGGCGGCATGGAATCTGGGGGCGGATCAGTGGCGTGCGTTAAGACGGGTGATTGTTCCGTTTTGTCGGCCAGCGATCATTTCGTCATTTTGCCTAACCGCGGCGGTTTCATTTGATGAATTTGCAATCGCTTGGTTCATATCTGGGTTGAACAAAACCATCCCGGTGATCATTCTGGAAATTGTCACAGGCAATATAGACCCACAGGTGAATGCGATTGGCAGTTTTGTCTTTCTGACCTCGATAACATTGGTGGTGATTGCACAGGTCGTTTTGATGACCAGAGATAAAAAAGAAAAGGTACATCATGGCTGATGCGTTGGTAGAATTTGATTCGGTGGTAAAACGGTTCGGTGATTTCACCGCGGTGGAAACCATGAACTTTACCATTGATGAGGGTGAATTCATTGCCATTATGGGGCCATCAGGCTGTGGCAAGACAACAACCTTGCGTATGCTCGCTGGACTGGAAGCGCCGTCCGAGGGTGAAATCCGGATGCAAGGCCGGGTGATGAATCATGTGCCGCCGCATGAGCGTGACACCCCGATGGTATGGCAGTCATTGGCACTGTTTCCCTTTTTAAACGCCCGTGAAAATGTTGAATTTGGGCTTGAAATGCGCGGCGTTGATGCCGCGACCCGCAAAAAGAAAGCGCTTGAATGGCTTGACCGTTTGGAAATTGGTGAATTTGCTGAACGCGATATCAACAGCCTGTCAGGTGGGCAAAAACAACGTGTTGCGCTTGCGCGCTCACTGGTGACCGAACCGAAAATACTGCTTCTTGACGAACCGCTATCGGCACTTGATGCGAACCTTGTTATTCGTATGCAGTCGATGTTGACCCGGCTTCAGCGCGAATTGGGAATCACATTTGTTTATGTAACACATTCCCAGTCCGAGGCATTTGCGATGGCTGACCGGGTGGTGATCATGTCGCGTGGTCATATCGCCCAGATTGGCATGCCAAAAGATATTTACCGCGCCCCGGAAAATAGGTTTGTGGCGGAATTTGTTGGCCGCAACAACATCATAAGCGGCACGGTCAAATCAACCAGTGGCAAGACCGTCACGATTGCGGCAAGCCTTGGGCAATTTAAGGTCAATCTTGCTGATGGCCACAACCCTGTTGTTGGTGACACGGCTAGTTTTGTGATTGCCGCCGATCTTGTACACCTGTCGACGACCAAGCCAAAAGCCGCCAATAGTATTGAATGTTCGCTGATTTCCGAGGAATTTATTGGCTCGGTGGTGACATTATTCCTTGAAGCCCCGGATGGCAGTGAATTCAAAGTGCAGATTCAAGAACGCGAATTGTCTGATATGGACCTAAAACATATGGGCCGGGTATTTGTGAGTTGGGCGTCAGACCGTGCGCATTTTATTGGGGCCGCATAAATCATGAGAGCAAAGCGATGATCAGCAATCCCATTCCATGGCCAAATGGCGCGCGCTGTGCCTGTGTGATTTCATTTGATATGGATGCAGATAGTCTTATTCATATTGCCCGCCCCACTGATTCTTATGACCGTCTCTACCCGATCAGCATGGGGCGATATGGCCCGCAAGTTGCGGTGCCGCGTATTCTAGAAACCTATCGCCGCCTTGGCATCAAACAGTCGTTTTTTATTCCGGGCTGGTGCATTGAAACCTATCCTGATGCGGTTGACGCTATTTTATCTGGCGGGCATGAAATTGGTCATCATGGCTATTTGCACGAGGATCCGATTGACGCGCCAGATCAACGTGGTTGGTTTGAAAAGGCGCTGGCGGCGCATCATAAATATTGTGGCGGGACTCCGGCTGGCTACCGCGCGCCGGTCTATAACATCAATCAAGAAGTTGTCGATCTTTTGATTGAATATGGGTTTCGGTATGATTCATCCATGATGGCAGATGATATCCCCTACCGGCTGGAAACGGCGCAAGGTGGATTGTGGGAAATGCCAGTCCACTGGGGTACGGATGATTGGCCGCCTTTCGCGCATTACGCCGAAATTGGCTATATGATGCCGGTAAAAGCCCCATCAGCCGGGCTGGCATCATTCTGGGAAGAATTTGATGCGGCGTATGAGGCTGGCGGGTTTTTCATGCTGATTGTGCATCCGTTTTTGACAGGCCGCCTTGCCCGCTGGAAACAGGTTGAAGCCTGGTTAGAAGACACTTTGAACACAAAGGATGTTTGGTTTGCGAGATTAGATCAGATTGCCGATCATCTGGACATGATTGTATCAACCGGGGCCTATCAGCCGCGCTGTGAAACATTGCCCTATTACACCGCGCCTGTGGGGTCATCGAAATAAAGAGGACATGCCATGCTGACCGATAGCGATAAACAGTTTCTAAAAATTGCGTATGATGAGGCCAAATCTGGATTTGATTCTGGTGGTTGTCCCATTGGTTCGGTTCTGGCACGAGGCGGACAGGAAGTGTCGCGCGGTCACAATCAACGTGTCCAGCAGGGCGACCCGATCGCGCATGGTGAGATGGATGCGTTGCGCAAAGCGGGGCGGCAAAAAACCTATCGTGATACGGTACTCTATACAACCTTGAGCCCATGTATGATGTGCAGTGGCACGATTGTTCAGTTTGGCATCCCTCGGGTGGTGATTGGCGAAAATAAAACCTTTGGTGGCAACGAGGCATTTTTGCGCGACCATGGCGTTGAGGTGGTTATTGCTGATGACGCTGATTGTATGGCGTTGATGGAGAGGTTTATCCTGGAAAAGCCAGAACTCTGGGCCGAAGATATAGCAGAGGATTAAACCATGACTCCGTTAGCCTATGACCCGGCCGTTTATGACGGCACCAATGCCAGCTTAACAAGTGCGGTGTCTGCCAATGGATGGCCTGAAATAGGAAAGCGCTATCGTATTCCACCGCGCTGTGGTGTGGCTGTGCGGCTGTATGAGGGACAGCGCTTATCTGTGGAAAACACCCATGGGACGCAGGTTTGTGATTTTTGGGCCTATCTAGCCGCTGATATGAATCAATTTCTGTCCATGTCGCATTGCCGAACATGGTTGCAATCTGTCATGCCAAAGACAGGC
The DNA here is from genome assembly GCA_038151495.1 of Alphaproteobacteria bacterium. GTDB lineage: Bacteria > Pseudomonadota > Alphaproteobacteria > Puniceispirillales > Puniceispirillaceae > UBA3439. The sequence continues at coordinate 3,756 of JAYOVO010000065.1, read as the reverse complement.
GATGTTCTTGTCAGCAACCGGCGCCAGCCGCTGCTGGAAATCATAGAGGACACATCCCCCGGCGTGCATGATACAGTTATGTCTTGTTGTGACTGGCCGCGATATCAGCTTCTTGGTTGCACCGATTATCATGATAATTGCGCTGATAATCTGCGCATGGCATTGGCGGCAATTGGCCTGAGCGCGCCACTGGTGCCGGACCCGTTCAATTTATGGATGAATATTCCGATTACGCCGGATGGTGCCACATCTTTTGAACCGACCGTATCATCTGCAGGCGACAGGTTTGTTATGCGCGCACTGGCAGATTGCATCGCGGTCATGTCTGCCTGCCCACAGGATAAAAACCCGATTAATGGACATGATGCAATACCGTCTGAACTTCACTTTAGTGTGGTAGTTTGACGGAGAAATGCAGGTTTCAAAAAAAATAAATCTGAGTAGGATACAGATCAAAAAAAAGGCGTTAATACTTAATGCTGCTGAGCGTGTTTTTGCCCGTTACGGGTTTTCCGGCTCTCGTCTAACACAGATTGCTCAAGAAGCAGGACTGCCAAAGTCTAACATTCTGTATTATTTCAATAGTAAAGAGAACCTTTACCGCAATTTATGCCAAGATATTTTAGAAAATTGGCTCAGTGCAATTGGTGACATATCAGAGAGTAGTGAGCCCAATGAGGCTCTAAGAAAATACATTGAAGCTAAAATGGAGCTATCAATCCAACGTCCAGACGCTTCTAGGGTATTTGCTATGGAAATTATTTCTGGGGCACCAGTTATTGGTGATTATTTGGCTAATGAACTGAAATCGTGGGTCGATAATCACGCGCGCATTTTCCAGGCGTGGCAAAAACGTGGTCAACTCGCGGAGGTTTCACCGCATCATGTGTTTTTCGCTATATGGGCAGTAACTCAGACGTATGCAGATTTTGAGACGCAAATTAAACTTGTTCTTGGTGATCAACATTTAGGGTCTAGTGAAAATAGCAGGGCCGTGAAAAGTGTTACTCAGATAATTTTATATGGTTTAAGTCCACGCTAATAAAAAATTGACCATTTGGTCAGCTTTATGCTAAAAAATCGGTGTGTTGAGTGCACTTGAGGTAAAAAATGCCATCTTCAGGCCATATCGTATTAACGTCTCATTCTCGGCCAGGGTCAAATCATCTGTCGCCCATCCACTGGGGGGCTGAGGATGCACGTACGAGAGGCCCTATAATAGCGAGTGTATCGAACCCTTCCCATCGTAACGTTATTGGCACGCACTCAGGTAGCTATTCAGTTTACAGAGCAATATCTGTAGCGGCAGGTCGTCTTGACCCTGCGCATGTCCCAGACTTAACGAATACATCACCAGTGACCAAAGTTGGCCCCCACAAGCAATGGTTTGATCCGAAAAAGATTGTGTCCTTTGACCCATGGGGTCACCTTGTAGTCGACGAATTTAAGGACCACCTCAAAGAAGGTTTTGATATCCGCCCAACTATAGCCATCACCCAGGCGAGGTTACAGCTATTGGAGCTGCGGGAAGCAATTTCGCAAGGGCGGCTTGAGCCAGACGGTAGGGTTCTTCTTGAAAACGGCGATGTAAACGTCACTAAAATTGCAATAGACCCAGTCTGGCATATACCAGGTTTAGCAGCTCGTTTCGCAGTAGACGAGCATACCTTTCGTAGAGCTATTTTTGAGCAAATGGGTGGAATGTATCCAGAGCTAGTTACGCGTTCTGATTTGGAGGTTTTTTTGCCACCAATCGGTGGCATAACAGCCTATATTTTTGGTAACCCAGACACATTGAGCGATCCAAAGGTGCGCCTTGCCTGCAGGGTTCATGATGAATGCAATGGTTCTGACGTGTTTGGATCAGATATTTGTACATGCCGGCCCTACTTAACACACGGCATAGAAATATGCGTCGAGATGGCGCAGCAGGGGGGCAATGGGCTTGTTGTTTACAATAGAAAAGAAGGCCGCGCGCTGGGTGAAGTAACTAAGTTCCTTGTTTATAATGCGCGCAAACGGCAAGAAGGTGGGGACTCAGCAGCCAAATATTTCGAACGAACAGAGTGTGTTGCCGGGGTTCAAGATGCTCGTTTTCAAGAATTGATGCCTGATATTTTCCATTGGTTAGGAGTTGCACGGATAGACCGGTTTGCTTCCATGAGTGATATGAAGCATGACGCTCTGGTCAATCAAGGAATTGAAATAATTGAACGCCTTGATATCCCGGATGAGTTGATACCAGAAGACGCTCATGTTGAAATGGAGGCTAAAAAAGCGGCTGGTTATTTCACCAGTAAATTATCAAAATCAGATGAAGATCTTGGATCTGTAGTAGGGCGGAAAATTGAATAATGAAGCAAACTGATGTCAGCGCAACGTTGACTCTACTCACCCCAGAGGCTGTTCGCCAGCGTTGCCTTGAAGTGTTTGCGGCTGCCGAAGCAAACGCACTAAATTTCTTTCAGCTTAATAAAGAAAATTTTGATGCTGCTCTAGAGCTGGTGGTTGCTGAAATTACGTCTAACTACCCCAATGGTAAAGTGCCATTTCATAGCAGATGGCGTCATTTTGAGTATGGCGATCAAGATTTCTGGTTTGAAACTTCTTCTGCGCTGGTGAACCATTCAAAAGCTGAGGTTGCACGAAGGCAGATAGATTTAGCTGTAATTTCAGTGCTGCTCGACGCAGGGGCTGGTCCAGGCTGGAGCTACGCCGACTCAAAATCTGGAATCACTTTTGACCGTTCCGAAGGTTTAGCAATTGCCAGCCTGCGCTTATTTGAGAGTGGGCTGCTCAGCCTGAATGGATTGGATGACCCGTTGAGGGTGGATGCGCTTCCGCTAAAAAATATTACACCGGAAATATTAGCTTCACTATTTCAAGTGAGTGAAACAAACTCGCTTGTTGGATTAGAAGAACGCGCAAATTTATTAAATAGGCTTGGTCAGGCGCTTGTAAAGCATACACGCATATTTGAGTCTGGAGGTGCCCTAAGGCCGGGTAACCTCTACGACTATTTATTGCAAAGGCAAGAAAATGGTGTTTTGGCAGCGCGAGAAATACTAATTGCAATCCTTGAGGGCATGGGTGAAATTTGGCCTGATGGTAGCTGGGTTGACGGCATCGCGATTGGTGACGCCGCCTGTCATGAGGCGATTAAGAGATCCGATATTACAGATGGAATAGTGCCATTCCACAAACTCTCGCAATGGATGTCATATTCTTTAATAGAGCCGTTGCAATTGGCGGGAATGAAGATTGTTAACCTCGACGCGCTAACGGGTCTCGCAGAATATCGTAACGGTGGCCTGTTTATAGACACAGGGACAATTTCCTTGAGGGATAAAGCTCAAATGGAAAATGTTCATGACCCGAAAAGTCCGCTTATTGTTGAATGGAGAGCATTGACTGTAACCCTTCTCGACCAATTGGCTGAACAAATTCGACAGCACATGAACACTAATTCAGAGAGCATGCCACTTGTAAGTATCTTGCAGGGCGGCACTTGGTCAGCTGGTCGACGGATTGCTCAACAGCTTCGCGTCGACGCAACCCCACCTTTACTTTTAAAAAGCAAAGGCACAATTTTTTGATAGTGAGCTAGAATAACTACAGGAAAACAAACTATGAGCCAAAAAAACACAACAATAGTTAGTCACCCACTTGTTCAGCATAAACTGTCTATTATGCGTGATATATCTACACCAACTGCTAAGTTTCGTCAGCTGTTGCGAGAGATAAGCCTGCTATTGG
>JAYOVO010000064.1:0-9081 GCA_038151495.1 Alphaproteobacteria bacterium | reverse complement strand
GGGTCGAGCGTGAGGGCTTTCAGGGCAAATCACAGCCGCGTCAAAATGGCCGTCAGTCGCAAAAAACCAACCAACTCAATGACAGTGCGGACAATGATGGTCAGACTGATGAATCGGATGGCAACGCCCAATTTGGTGATGATGCAACCGGGGATGAAGACCAACCAAAACGGCGCCGTCGTGGCCGCCGCGGCGGGCGTCGGCGTCGTGGTAAGCGTAATGGCGAGGATAATCAACAGATCGAAGCCACCGGCAATGATGATGCCGCGGCAAATGGCGCGGCTGGCGACAATGCAGATGATACCGCAACGGCTAGCAGTGATGATGATGCAAAGCCAAAGAAAGCGGCACGTGGCCGCGGTCGTGGGCGGCGTGTTGCCAGAAATGATGGCGGCGAAAATGACCGCGATGAGCCCAGCCAGACCGAACCATCCAAGGCCAGCGGTGATCCAGCACCAGACGCGGTGGCCGATCCCGCCAGCCCAGATGGTGATGCGGCCGTGAAAGAGAGCAAATCTGCCGGCAAACCAACACGCAAAAAGGCTGCAAAAAAACCGGCCAAAACACCTGCCGCGTCTGATAATGATGGATCAGATGGTACCGAAGACTCAAAAGCTGATGCCAAAAAGCCAGCCCGTGGCCGCAAGCCAAAGGTAAAAAGCCAGACCGATGCAGATGGCACCACATCTGATGATGCCGGCAGTGGCACCGATGCGAAAAAGCCAGCACGGAAATCATCAGCGAAAAAGGCAAAAAAATCAGCGGCCAGCAACACAGAAGGTGCCAGCGTGGCCGCGGCAAACGGAAGCGCCGATGCCGACAGCCAAACTGCAAACCGTGCGCCGATTAGCTCAGCCCCGCAAGATGTCATTGATGTTGGCAGTGCGGCACCGGATGCGCGTAAACGCGGCTGGTGGTCTCGCGGCGAATAGCTGGTTCAGCCCCATCACCCAGACTGGTGCCAGCCTATGTTATGGTTGGCAGCCAGTCATTGATGCGGTCAATAGCGGTGGAGATGGTGCGAGAACTGCCAGCATAGGACAAGCGCAGGTAACGCCCCCCTTCGGTCTGATCAAAATCAATGCCGGGGGTCACCGCAACACCTGCCTCATGCAGCATATGCCGGGCAAAATCACCGGCATTGTTGCTGATGGCACCGATATCAACATACAGATAAAAGGCACCGTCCGCAGGTGCGTGTTGGCCTAAAAATTCTGCTGGCAACCCGGCAAGCAAACGGTCGCGGTTGTCCTGATATCGCGGCAAATGCGCATCAAATTCATCATAGCAGTCAAATGCCGCTAACGCCCCATATTGGTTAGGAGTTGGCGCCGAAATAAATAAATTTTGCGCGATTTTTTCGGCGTTATCGACAAGGTCATCGGGCAAAATGACCCATCCAAGCCGCCATCCCGTCATACAGAAATATTTCGAAAATGAATTAATGATGATGGCATTCTGATTGAATTTCAGCGCTGTTGTGCCGCGCCCACCATAGGTCAACCCATGGTAGATTTCATCCATAATCAGCCGCACCCCATGACGCGCGCACCAAGCGCAAATATCCGCCAAATCATCATCGCCGATCACCACGCCTGTTGGATTTGCCGGACTGGCCAGCAAAATACCATCAGGCAATGTGCCGGATTTCTCTAACGCTTCAAGATCCGGCAACCACGCTTGGTCAGCACGTGCCGGGATCAAATCAGGCACCAGCCCCAGCGCCGCCATCAGGTTGCGATAGGCTGGATAGCCCGGTGTCGCAATCGCAATATGATCGCCCGCATCAAAAGCCGCCAGAAACGAAATGGCGAATCCAAGTGATGATCCGGGGGTAATGGCAATCTGGTTCCAGTCTGGTGCTATGCCATACCAGTCTTGATAATGGGCAGAAATACGCTGGCGCAAGGCGGGATGACCAAATGCCACCGAATACCCATGCGTCGCGGTACGTCCCAGCGCCTCTGTCAGCGCTCGGTTCACCGCATCTGGTGGCGGGGTTGACGGCTGGCCAACCTCAAGATGCATGATGTCATGACCTGTCGATTCGAGCCGCTGGGCATCTTGCATCACCTGCATCGCAAGGAATGCTGGAATTCGGTTTGTTTTGCCAATCTTTAAGGTCATTGTATGTTCAGTTGAACCCATGCGATGCTGAATGGAAGGACTGGGTGCGCAGGTGCTTGCCCGGCACGGGTATATCAGAGCCGCCATAAACAGGCCATAAATTTATGTCACAGATGATGACCAAGATGATCAGGATGATACGAAAAACCGCCAGATATTTAGCGGCGATGTTGCTGTTTATGAGTTTGCCAATCGCGGCATGTGCTGGCATGATTCGTGATACCGAGCTAGAGACTGGCCTGCAGAAATTGATGGCACCGCTTGTCGAGGCGGCGGGCTACCCACCAAATTCGATCGCCATCAGAATTATCATCGATCCCAATTACAATGCGTTTGTTGCTGGCGAACAAATTATTTATGTGCATTCCGGGTTGATTTTAAATGCCAAGTCAACCGAAGAAATTATCGGTGTTATGGCGCATGAAATTGGTCATCTCAAGGCCGGGCATGTGCCGCGCCGTGATGCCGCGATTGCCGATGCCAATTCAGCCAATGCACTGGCGGCATTGGCGGCGATTGCGGTTGCTGCAGGTGGCGCCGGAGATGCGGCGGCAGGTGTGCTGATTGGCGGACAAGATCAGGTCACCAGAAAGCTATTGCAAACCATTCGTTATGATGAAGCTGTCGCCGATGAAATTGGTCTATCTCTGCTCGACAAATCAGGCATTTCAGCCGATGGCCTGCGCGATATGATGCAACGTATGGCCGCCCAGCGGGCGCTTCCTGAAAGCCGCCAATCGCGCTATTACCAAACACACCCTGATGCGGCTGAACGGCTCAGCATTTATCACGATCATGTCAGCCGCCAGAACGGGCAAACAACCCCCATCAATGATGAAATTCTGGCATTGGCAGACCGGCTAGAGACCAAGATGCGCGCCTATGTTGAACCGCCTCAATCTGTTCTAGCACAATTTGATGATGCGGATGCCTTTACCCATTTATACGCCAAATCAATTGCACTTTACCGGCGCGGCGAACTTGAAGCGGCGATGACGGTTATTGACAATTTGATCGAAATAGCGCCGCAGGATGCCTTTTTTCACGAATTTCGCGGCGATATTTTGCTGTCCATGGCGAATCCAGATGCGGCGGCACGGGCCTATAAACAGGCCATTTCCATTCGCCCTGACAGCCCGCAAATTTTACTGAATTACGGCCGGGCGCTGATTGCAAGCGGCAAGGCAACAGACCTCACCGACGCCATATCCGCATTGGAACAGGCGCGTGATGGCGAACCAAAATGGACTTTTGCTTACCGCCAGCTTGCCATTGCCTATGGGCGGGCTGGCCAGCTTGCTGATGCCGATATCACGCTTGCCGATGAAGCCTTGATGACTGGTGACACACAACAGGCCATCAAAATGGCCAAACGATCTTTGTCGCATGGCACCGTTCGTGCCGAGATACAAAATCGTGCCAATGATATTTTGTACCGATATGGCGCGCTAAAATAGTGACAATTTGCAATAGTGATGGCTTTCTATATAACTAGAGACCAAGACAGAATAGACGCTTTATCTTTGGCTTTTGCGGTTGAACCGACAGGAACATATTCATGCGCATACTCATTGCTATTTGCCTTGTGCTAACAATCATGGCACCGCCTCTTGCCAAGGCTGATCTAGATGCATCAGATCGCGCCGAACTGAATAAAGTCATCGAAGAATTCATTCGCAATAATCCAGAAGTGGTGCGCGATACGCTGATTGCGCTAGCCGCCCGTGAAGAAGCAGAACGCAAACAAACCGGGCTTGCCAAGGTGCGTGATGATCTGGGCGACCCGGTCATGGGCAACCCCAATGGCAAAATCACATTATATGAATTTTCTGATTATAATTGTGGGTATTGCAAACGTGTTTTTGAACCCATTCAACAGCTATTGCGCGACAATTCAGATGTCCGGCTGGTGATCAAGGAATTTCCGATTTTAAGCCAATCGTCACTAGTGGCCGCCAAGGCTGCTATCGCCGCTGAAATGCAGGGTAAATTCAGCGCCTATCACATTGCCATGATGACCTATCGTGGCCAGATCACTGATGATGTTGTGATGCGCCTGGCCGCGCAAGCTGGCGTGGACGAAAAACAACTCAGAATAGACATGGAAAGCCCGAAAACGGCGGCCATTATCCAGCGCACCCGCGAGGCGGCGGCGGCGCTTGAAATCAATGGCACGCCCGGTCTGGTGGTGGGGAATACAGTTGTTCCCGGCGCCATTGGGCTTGACGAACTGGTCAAGTTAATTGCCGAAGAACGTAACAAACAAGGCTAAACTCTTTTCTCGCCCCCTCAAACAAGTATAGTATCTTACATCATGGCACCTATTTGTAGCATTGCAGTTTTGAATGGCCCCAATCTCAACATGCTTGGCATGCGTGAGCCAGATATATATGGGCATCAAACGCTGGCTGATATCGAAGCGGAATGCCGTAGATTGGCCAGTGAAAAGCAATTAGAAATTGATTGGTACCAGTCAAACCTTGAAGGCGAGTTGATCACCAAAATACAATCGCTTGCCGGATCGGTGGATTGGATTGTCATAAATGCCGCGGGGTTGACCCACACATCGGTGGCGTTGCGCGATGCGCTGTCATTATTTCCGGGCGGCGTGATTGAAGTGCATCTATCAAACATCCATGCGCGCGAAACATTCCGGCACACATCACTTATTTCGGCGATTGCCAAGGGTGTTATTGCCGGATTTGGCGCAACATCCTATTATATGGCGATTGACGCCATTTCGCATTTACATTTGGAGACTTAATTCTAATGGCAGCTTCATCAAAAACCGCTTCCGCGCGTTCTGAAACAAAATTGGTTCAGGAACTGGCAGATATTTTAGATAAATCTGGCCTTGCCGAACTAGAATATGAAACCGACGCGGTTGCTATTCGTTTATCGCGGGTCACTGGTGCGGCGCCGGTTGTGGCAGCTGCCCCCGCAGTGTCAGCACCCGCCGCCGCGCCCGCACCAGCCCCGGCCGAACCATCAGCCGCGGCGAACCCAGCTGACCATAAAGGTGCTGTCACTTCGCCAATGGTCGGCACAGTCTATACCGCCCCAGAACCCGGCGCCGCTGAATTCGTATCTGAGGGTGACACAGTCAAAGCCGGTCAGACCCTATTTATTGTTGAGGCCATGAAGGTAATGAACCCAATCACCGCGCCAAGCGCTGGCAAGGTGACCAAAATTTTTGTTCAAAATGCCCAGCCAATTGAATTTGGCGAAGCGCTGGCCATCATAGAATAACCGTCATGTTCAAAAAAATTCTGATTACCAATCGGGGGGATGTGGCGTTGCGGGTGTTGCGCGCTTGCAAAGAATTGAACATTCCCAGCGTTGTTGTGCATTCAACAGCCGATGCCGACTCGATGCCCGTACGGCTTGCTGATGAATCGGTTTGCATTGGCCCGCCGAGCAGTGCCGATTCCTATTTAAATGTGCCAGCAATTCTATCAGCCGTCGCAATCACCGGTGCCGATGCGGTGCATCCGGGCGTTGGATTTTTGTCGGAAAACGCCGATTTTGCCGAAATTGTTGCGGCGCATGGGCTGACATTTATTGGGCCAGAACCGCACCATATCCGCGCTATGGGTGACAAGGTAGAAGCAAAAATCACTGCCGCCGCGGCTGGCTTGCCGCTGGTGCCGGGATCACCTGGCGCTGTCAACACAATCGAAGACGCCAAAAAAATTGGCGCCGAGGTTGGGTATCCGCTTCTTGTGAAAGCCGCATCAGGTGGGGGCGGACGCGGCATGAAAGTCGCCGAAACCGAAGATGATTTGGCCGAAGCATTCAGCGCCGCCCGGTCCGAAGCCAAAGCCGCCTTTGGCGATGACACGGTATATATGGAACGCTATCTTGGCCAGCCACGCCATATCGAAGTACAGGTGATTGCCGACTCGCATGGCAATGTTGTGCATCTTGGCGAACGCGAATGTTCGGTACAACGGCGCCATCAAAAATTATTCGAAGAAGCCCCCTCGCCAGCCCTGACCGCAGAAATGCGTGACAAAATTGGCAACATTGCGGCCGAGGCTACACGCAAAATGGGCTATCTTGGTGTTGGCACCATGGAATTCCTGTTTGAGGATGGCGAATTTTTCTTTATCGAGATGAATACCAGACTGCAGGTTGAACATCCGATCACCGAAGCCATTACCGGGGTTGATTTGGTGCGTGAGCAAATTCGCATTGCCGCCGGACACCCGCTATCATTCAGCCAAGAAGATATTGCCTTTACCGGCCATGCCATTGAGTGCCGTATCAATGCTGAACATCCAGAAACATTTATGCCAACCCCCGGCAAGGTGACCTCGTTTCATGCGGCTGGCGGCCCCGGCGTTAGGATTGAATCTTGTCTATATTCTGGCTACACGGTGCCGCCCTATTATGACAGCTTGATTGCCAAGCTGATTGTGCATGGTGATGACCGCGAACATTGTCTTGCCCGGTTAAAACGGGCTTTGGAAGAATTTGTTGTAGAGCCTATTCCCACAACACTGACATTGCATCAGCGGCTGGTCGATGCGCCAGCAATCAAGGACGGAAGCTATAATATTAGGTGGCTGGAAGAAGTCTTTTTACCAAAGACGTAGAACCAATAGGCAATGCCCGAGATAATGCCATGGCGCAAAGCTATGTGTATGCACCCGAAACAATCATAAAAGCCTATGCGCTGGGTCTGTTTCCCATGGCAGAAAGCCATAACAGCACAGAAATTCGCTTTTATGATCCAGATATGCGCGGCCTGATCCCGCTTGATAACTCGCTAGGAAATGGGCTTCATATCCCGCGCCGTCTGCAACGCCGTGTCCGGCAACATCCCTATGACATTACCATTGATCAGGATTTTGCCGCGGTCATTACCGCCTGCGCCGCACGCAGTTCGACCCGCACCGACACTTGGATCAATGCAGATATACGTCAGCTCTATATTGCCTTGCATAAAATGGGTTTTGCCCATTCGGTTGAAGTCTGGCACGAGGGCAATTTGGTTGGCGGTCTTTATGGGGTGCGATTACGTGCGGCCTTTTTTGGCGAGTCGATGTTTTCGCGCCAAACCGATGCGTCAAAAATTGCGCTGGTACATTTAATGGCACGCTTGCGTCATGGCGGTTTTCGGCTTTTGGATGCGCAATTTAGCAACGAGCATCTTAGACAATTTGGTGTGATAGACGTGCCGCGCATTGATTTTCAACGACGCCTAGCAGACGCATTGGCGGCAGAGGCCGACCTCCATCTTGCCGCACCAAGCCTGCCGATGGTGACAGAAATGCTGGCGGCTGGCTAGTCAGCACTACAGGCAAGAAGCGTGATGTCATATACCGGATGTTCGAGCGCCGAAATGGCCGGGCTTGATGAAAACATCCACCCGGAAAACACTTCGGCTGGCGCAACAGACGGGTCATAGCCAAGATCACGAATAACAACAAAGGCGGCATTTTCCGGGGTTTCTTCAGGCGGATGAAAGGCACATCTCTGCACGGTGACTTCCAAGGTGCCAAACTGGCGCGCTTCGCCGACTGGGGCCGAAAGGGTGGATATACGCGCGGTGATTTTATCAAGTGCCTGCATAGTCGCCACGCGCCCATCAAGCCAGACCGTTGTTTGCGCCGATGCGGCACCGCAAGCCAGACACATAAACGCTATTAATGGGGCAAGGACGATGCGCATAAAACTGTGGCTATGGCTATTGGGCCGCGGCATTATTGCCAGATGAAAACACCATTTTTCCCAGAAGATCGCTGATGCTGACCGGGTCGCGGGTATCATAAATCACCGCGCCAGATGCAAGCATTTCACTATCGGCCCCCGGCATCAATTCGAGATAATTACCACCAAGCAATGAAGCGGCGGTGATGCGAGCGCTGGTATCAGCCGGGATTTTGACATCAGGGGCAATCGCCATTGCGATCCGGGCACTATAGGTCACGGGGTCAAGGCTTTGGTCAGTGATACGGCCAACTTTGATGCCTGAAATACGCACATCATCACCAACCGATAACCCGCCTGTTGACCCGAACTCGGCAATGATCTCATAGCCGCCATTGCCTTGGATATCAGCCGCTTCATACGCCAGCGTCACGAAACCAGCCGCCGCCGCCAAAACAATGGCTCCCATTACGGTCTCTAAGGTGTTTCGTTGCATGCCTCAACTCCTCACTTATAGCCCGGTTCTAGCGCGCCCGGATTTAAGATGGCGTCCATGGTTCATAGTCACCAGTCGCAGCAGCGCGTTTGCCGCCTTTTAACACATGTCCGGCAGGCCGGTGCGCATAGCTGGTGCCGGTGGTGTTTGGCTGATGATCCTGTTGCCACTCATGCCGGGCATAGCCGCCTTCAGGGGGCGGGCTTGATTCGGTATGATGCAGCCACCCATGCCAATCAGCTGGCACTTTTGACGCTTCGGTCATGCCATTATAGCGCACATAACGGCGTGGCGGCTTTCCCGGACGGGCTTGGCGCTCTTCATAATAGCGATTCCCAAACGAATCGCGCCCCACTTCAGTGGCGGTTAATTTCACAGTGATCAAGGTGACCAAATCCATAGGATACCCCACAATAAACAATTTTAATCAGCGGCCAATGCAAACAGATCATACCAGTGTTGTTCGAATTGACCGGCGCGCAGGCGGTCGGTGCCGCTTGACACCGCGCGAGTATAGGCGAAAGCAAACAATCTCGTCCAGCCACCTTTACCACAATGTGACGATTTTGCCGCCGCCTCAGATGACCACCACGCCGTGCGCCACGTCATGAGCCAAACCCATCCACAACCGCCACTACAACCGCCACCACAACCATGGTCATAAGACGCGAAAAATCCAACCGCCACCCACCGCCCAAGATAAATCAACATGGACAATGACTTGCCTCAAAAACGGCCACAACCAAGTGGAGAACAGCTATCATTTCAATAGATAAATTTGTTCAAAACAGGATAAAAAATAG
>JAYOVO010000063.1:0-9219 GCA_038151495.1 Alphaproteobacteria bacterium | reverse complement strand
GATATTGGCATTGACCATGCCAGCGATCTGGACAAAGCCGAAGCCGCGATGATGTCGCTGGCTACTGATGCACGCGTCCTGGCAGACCCGGCACCCCGATTTATTGTGGTTGGATTTGACGAGCGCGCCATTACCGTCAGGTTACGGGTGCATGCCACCTATGCCGATTTTTTTGATCTTGGCTATGATCTAAATCGCCGGTTAAAAAAGGCGCTGGATGATCACAAAATCATCATCCCTTATCCAAAACGCATTATTCATCATAATGACACTGTTGATGGCCCTAGCGATATTCGCATCACATGACGGCACCATCTGACAGTTCAAAACCAGAAAATCCGGGCATCACCCGCGAAACGTTACAAAATTGGCGCGTGGCATCACTTGCGCGCGAACGCGATGGGGCCGAGGCAAGCATTGCCACCGAGGACCAGTTGCTTGAATCGCGCCGTTTGGTCATTGCAGATGACGCTGATGTTTCAGATTTCTGGGTGTTTGGCTATGGCAGTCTGATTTACAATCCAATCATCGACCATAACCAACGCGCGATTGCATCAATTTATGGCTATCACCGGCGATTTTGTTTATGGACAAAAATCGGCCGCGGGTCACCAGACTGCCCCGGGTTGGTTTTGTCGCTTGATCGTGGGGGGTCTTGCAAAGGTGTTGCCTTTCAATTGAACCCGCAAAATGCCATTGCCGAGCTGGATTTATTGTGGCGCCGCGAGATGATGACAATGGCCTATCAGCCACGGTTATTATCTCTGCATACAGACATTGGCCTGAAACGCGGCCTTGCCTTTGTTGCCAATCCTGCACGGCCAGCCTATGCGCCCCCCATGCCATTTGAAGCGACGGTAGAGGTTGTCGCAAACGCCGCTGGTTTTAATGGGCCGTGCCGCGACTATCTTTATGACACTGTTAAAGGCATGCAGGCTTGTGGCATTCGTGACCATCAATTGGAAAAACTCGCCGCCGCAGTGCAGCAGAGGCTTGCTTCACGCTGATATTTTGGGTACAGACTGTTGGTGTTGGGCTATGCGGCTGTGGCGGAATGGTAGACGCGGCGGATTCAAAATCCGCTTCTGGTGACAGAGTGGGGGTTCAAGTCCCTTCAGCCGTACCACCCAACCTTTATGTTATTGGCAGTAATGCCACGCCTGCCTTTGGTCACATTTGGCGACCGCCATCCAAAACCGGTGATGTGATATGAAGTTGTGGCAAGTTATCAAACAACAATATGATTTTGTCATTCGAACAGCTGGCACGCCGCTGGCGACGCGATTGATGTTGCTATATTCGGCGCTCGAATCGATTATCATTCCGATCCCGGTCGACCCGCTTTTGGTGGCCGTGGTGCTAGCAAAGTCAAACCAATGGCGTCGGATTGCATTTGCCTGCACTGTTGCATCGGTTATTGGCGGGGCCGGTGGCTGGGCGCTGGGGGCATATTTAGGTTTGCACATCCACGCATTAATCGACAGTCTGCCAGTGGCACTGGCAGCCCCTTCGGCCTTTGCCGCAGTTGAAGCTGGCTTTGCTGAGTTCGGTTTGGTGTTGGTGTTTCTTGGTGCTTTTTCGCCGCTACCCTACAAGGTGATCGCGGTGAGCGCCGGCATTGGCGGCTTTGGTCTGTTGCCGTTTTTGTTGATGTCATTTATTGGCCGGGGGCTCCGATTTGCCGTCGTTGCCGCGATTGCACGCCATCATGGCGACGCAAAAACATTGATAAGCCTTGTTTCACTGCTTGTGGCGTTATTTGCGGGGGCAATATGGCTGACAAAATAAAACAGTTTCTGCCACCCATCTCCGCCGGTCAGGGCATTTTGATGTGCGGCGGCATATCAGCCAGCCTCTATGCTGGCGCGTTATGGTTTCAATATGTTGGTGGGTTGATGCCTTGTAGCCTGTGTTTGTGGCAACGCTGGCCACATATCATTATCGTTTTGCTAGCCGTGATCGCGCTATTTGTACGGATGCCCCGTCTTGTGCTGACGGCCATCGCCATAACCGCCGCGACCAGTGTTATTCTGGCGGCTTATCATGCTGGGGTTGAATGGCAATTATGGTCAGGCCCCGGCGGGTGCACCGCCAGTTTGACCAACAGCGGTGATCTGACCAGCCTGACAGAGAGTCTGTTGGCCACACCTGTGGTTAGGTGCGATGAGGTGGCGTGGTCATTTCTGGGGTTGTCAATGGCCGGTTGGAATAGCCTGTTCAGCCTTGACATATGTTTGATTGCACTTATCTGCTTATTACAGGGAAAAAAGGTAGCATCATGACATCACGTAACCCGACCACATCTCGCCGCGATATTGAAAAATTTTTGCGTGTTGACCATGCTGGTGAGCGGGCGGCGCAACAAATTTATAAAGGCCAGCTTGCGGTTTTGGCCAATCATGAAATGGCCGATGAAATCCGCCATATGATGGATCAGGAAGTTGAACATCTCGAAACATTTGACAGCCTGTTGAACGAACGAAAAGTGCGGCCATCATTGCTTGACCCATTATGGGGCGCGGCTGGCTTTACGCTTGGCGTTGTGACTGCGGCAATGGGGCCAAAAGCCGCCATGGCCTGTACCATCGCCGTTGAAGAAGTGATTGGCGAACATTACCAAAAACAAGCTGACATTTTGGGTGAAGATGAACGCGATTTGCACGCTATTGTTGAACGGTTTCGTGACGAAGAACTAGAACATCGCGATATCGCCGTTGACCATGAGGGGCGCGAAGCGCGGCATTATGAATTATTGCGTAGCGTGATTCAGCGCGGCTGTCGTACCGCAATCAAAATCGCCGAAAAAATCTAGGCAGGTTCGTCGTCATCCTGTTGTAGTTCGGTATCCCAATACAGGTAATCACGCCAGGATTCATGCAGATAATTTGGCGGAAAGGCCCGCCCATTTTCCTGTAATTGCCAGACATTTGGTGCAACCGGCATGGCCAAGGGATGCATCCCAGATTGGCCGGGCATTTTGTTGGCCTTGCGCAAATTACACGGCCCACAGGCGGCCACCACATTTGTCCAAGAGGTGCGCCCGCCCCGTGATTTTGGAATGACATGGTCAAAAGTCAATTCAGATGCGACAAAGCCATTACCGCAATATTGACAGGAAAACCGGTCGCGTAAAAACACATTAAAGCGGGTGAATGCCGGGTTACGCGTTTGCGGCACATATTCTTTGAGCGCAATCACCGATGGCAAATTCATTTTCAGGCTGGGCGATGAAATCTGCTGGTCATATTCTGAAATAATTGTCACCCGATCCGACCAGACAGCTTTCACCGTGTCCTGCCATGACCATAGTGAAAGCGGAAAATAATTGAGTGGCCGAAAATCTGCGTTAAGAGCCAATGCCGGCGCAAATCCCCCTGCGTTCATCACACACTCCCTTGCCAGATCAAACGCGTCTGATCAAAAAAGCAAAACACGCTCTGGCAACAAATACAACCCCAACAAATCAATATATTGTGGCGCGACAGTTTGCCGCCTCTATATGTCGTAGGCCGAAACATGTCAGCGGCAGCTAGCGCCAATCAATCGGTGATATGTGATGCCAAAAATGCAATTGAAGCTGTCAGACCATCCGGGTCGATTCCATGGCCAAGGCCGGGCCTTTCGACACTATCAACAACAACACCAAGCGGTTGTAAAATCCGCACCGCCTCGCCCATTAGGGCGCATGGCACGACCTGATCAGCGCTCCCATGCACCAATTGTACTGGCGGATAAGGGGTGACTGGCGTTGCCGATAAATCTTCATATCGCAATAACGCGCCGGAAAAACTGATAATGGCGGCGGGGGCTGGTTGCAATCGCAAACCGCAATGCAAGGCCATCATGCCGCCTTGCGAAAACCCAGCCAGAACAAGCGCAGATTCGGTCAAACGAAAGGCTGATAGTAGCGCGCTAATGGCTGTCTTTATCACCGGTGCGGCATAATCTGGGCCATTGATGCGGTCATCAATGTCAAACCATTCGCGGCCAGCCGGGTTCATTTTGCAGGGATCTGGCCCGTTCGGCACAAAAAATGCCATGCCCGGAAACCGAATCGAATAGGGCCGTGCCAAATCGGCAAGGTCATTGCCATCAGCCCCCCAGCCATGCAGCAACATCATCACCTGCGTCGGGGCGCCGCCATGTGCTGGCGGGACAAAGGGGCCGGTCAGGCCACCAAATTCACGAAGTTCCATAATCCCCTCTTTATATACCGACGCACCGCCGAAATTTTTGAATGCAGACGCCATCTTCACACAGGCCGTCTGGTAATATTGACGAAAGTGTTGCAAAGCGATAGGTCTGAGGCAAGCAAAACAGCCGGATGTCCGTCGGTAATGGCACCGTTTCACACCAGATTTGCACCCAGCCCCACCGGGCCTTTGCATCGTGGGCATATCTATGCCGCAAAGGTTGCCCATCATTTTGCCAGACATAGTGGTGGCAAATTCACCCTGCGCATTGATGATATTGATCATACAAGATGCCGCGATCAATTCACCAAGGGCATTTATGACGATTTGAACTGGCTTGGGCTGACATGGGATGGGCCAGCACCATTTCAAACTAAGCGGCTATCAGCCTATCAGGCGGCCTTAAAGACATTGCAAAGGCTCGACCTTGTCTATCCTTGTTTTCTCAGCCGCAAAGAATTGGCAGATATTTTATCCGCGCCACATGGCCAACCTGCCCCTGCCAGCATCCGTGATACCGATAAACTATTGCCACATAACGAACAGCAACGCCGCGCCGCCCGCGGCACTGCGGCCGCCTGGCGCCTGCGGATGGACAAAGCAAAACAAAGCGCCGACGCACGGCTTACCTGGCATGATCACCTCACCGGCACCCATCGCATCACCCCAGAAATTTTTGGCGATGCGGTAATTGCCCGCGGTGACATTGGCGTATCCTATCATTTGGCGGTGGTGGTCGATGATGCGCTTGATCACATATCACTGGTCACCCGCGGTATTGATCTTGCACCATCTACACATCTGCACAGATTGTTGCAGGCATTGCTGGGGTTGCCAGCACCAGACTATCTGCATCACGAACTGGTATGCGACGCCGCAGGCAAACGATTGGCCAAACGAGATGATGCAGAGAGCATCGCACAATTGCGCCATGACGGTTTAGATCAAAATGACCTGCTTGGCACATTGCCAGCCTTGCCACGGCTATCGATATTATAATTTCCAATAAGGAAATACATTACTATCTATAAGGTTCACTTTAAGTGTTATTTTCAAAAATTTTGTAATTTTTGTTTATATCCGGGGTTGACTTAGATTATTGCAAGGCTCATATACAGTTTACACCAAACGTTTGTTTGTGTGTTTCCTCCCTAGACTCGGTCGTGAGCATGCTCACGACCTTTTTTTTGCCTTTCATAAAACACGAAAAGAGAATTAATTATTTCTATAATGGAAATAATTAAACATGTTATGATAAAAGATAACTACGGTTTTTTATCAAGATCACGCCATGTTATGATGCGCGCAACGAACTATACCGTTGATAAAATCCTAACCAGCCCAAACCACAAGCCAAAATAACGATCGGCACACAGCCAGCCAAAATAAGAATATCCCAGCCAAACTGGCTATGCAAACCGCCAGCAGTCAGAGATGCCGTAGCCACCAATGAAGTTGTCGCCAGATCAGCCACACCCTGAACACGGCCTCGTTCTTCGGCTGTTGCCACGCTGGCAACCAGCGTACTGCCGCCAATATAGAGAAAATTCCACCCAAGGCCGAGCAGGAACAAAGCCACAAAATAATGCAAGAATTGATCACCGGCCAAAGCGGTGATCATCGCCACAATATAAGCCAACAGCCCAACCAACAGAATTTTTATGATGCCAAATTTTTGGATCAAATTTCCGGTGAAAAAGGACGGCGCAAACATCGCCACAACATGCCATTGAATGATGGTTGCATTGGCCGATGTGCCAAGCTGTGCCACATTCACCACCTGCAATGGTGTTGCTGTCATCAAATAACTCATCAAGGCATATCCAATGGCCGCACAGATCATACCCACAACAAATACGGGGTTGCGGATAAATACACCGATGGGCCGCCCCCCGGTCCGGGTAAGGGTGGGTTTTGGAATTTTCACTCCCGCCAATGCCAGTAATGAAATGAGCTGCACCGCAGATACCGCGAAATAACAGCCGGCATAAAGATAATTCGGCACCCACTCCACCGTATTGCGGGCAATTTCCGGGCCAAATAATGCCGCCATCAGCCCGCCTGCCAAAACATAAGATATCGCCTTTGGCCGCTCTTCCTCGGTGGCGCAATCAGTTGCCGCATAGCGATAGAAACTGGCACATCCATGCGCAATGCCAAGCGCCATTGACGCAGCACAGAACAGAACAAAATGATCGATCATAATCGCAACGCCTTGGAGACAGGCAGCAAAAGCGGCAATCAGAACCCCACCAATAAAGACTGGGCGCCGCCCAAACCGAACCATCAATAAAGACGCGGGCAATGTTGTCAGCATTGACGCCACAAATTGCAATGACAATCCCAGCGTGGCCAGCCACGCCACCGGGGCCAGCAAACTGCCAACAAGCGCCGTATTGATGATATTGACATTCATCGTGGTCATCGACAGCGCCTGTGCGATGGCGAGCCGCGCCACATTGCCGGTATTAGAGGTTTGTTGCATATTTAACTGATCCTGAAGACGGCGCGGCACCTGGCCAAAACACCCAACTTTTCGCGCTGATTTTATGATCTTGAGGCGACTATAAGGCTTTCAGCCTCTGTCGCCAAAACATTTTATCAGCCGAGAAAAAAGGCGTCATATCCAGCCAGATTTAATTGATTTTGCGACCAAATAATTCAAGCCGATGGTCAACAAGCTCATACCCCATCTCGCGGGCAATTTGCTCTTTCAATGCTTCAAGTTCGGCATGGTAAAATTCGATGACCTCACCCGTTTCAACATCAACCAAATGTTCATGATGCTCACCGGATTCTTCATAGCGGGCACGACCATCACCAAATTCAAGACGGTCAATAACACCAGCCTCTTCCAGCAATTTGACTGTACGATACACCGTCGCAATTGAAATTGTGGTATCTTCCTCAACAGCCCGCCGATAGAGTTGATCAACATCTGGATGATCTTCTGAATTTTCGATAACGCCAACGATAATCTGGCGCTGGTTCGTCATGCGAATGCCATTATTTAAGCATTTTTTCAGTAACCCGTTGGTCATAATTCTATCAGTCCGTCTGCTAGGGGCTGGTCGCGGCAATAACTATAGGCGTTATAGTGTCGGCAATCTACCCCTGACTGATCATACCAGCGGTGCGGCCATCTGCTGATTTTTATTGACCTGCAGATCGATTGCGGCAAAAGCTTGCAGCATGTCAATCACACCTACAAACAGTGCTGACGCCCGCATCACCACCGGCATATTGCAACTTTGCTTTGCCATGCTATTGGTGCCGGTTCTAGATGTGTTTGCCAAATTGCTGGGGCGCACGCTTGACCCGGTTCAGGTCACCTTCATGCGGTTTGTTATGCAAATTATTTTGCTGACACCTTTTGTTGTATGGGGCCGGCTGTGGGCCATCCCAAAAGGCACCTTTGGCATGCAGTTTGCCCGCGGTGTCCTGCTGGCCATTGCCACCGCCTGTTTTTTCGCCGCCCTACAACACCTGCCATTGGCCGAGGCCATCACAATTTATTTTGTGCAGCCTTTATTGCTGACAGCCCTATCTGCATTATTTCTGGGTGAGACGATTCGGCTGCGCCGGATCATGGCCATCGCCATAGGGTTAATCGGGGTCATGGTCATTTTGCAACCAAGCCTGATTATGTTTGGCTGGCCAGCCTTATTGCCGCTGATCACCGCCCTTGCCATGGCATGTTATGTCGCGCTGACCCGCCGATTGGCAGGTCAGGTCCACCCTTATCAAATGCAAATGATGGTTGGCTTTTCTGCCACCGCCACATTGGGCTTTGCGTTACTGGTTGGGCCAATATTTGAAATCCCATGGACAAGTTTTGTCTGGCCAACCAGTCAACAACTAATATGGGTCGCCTATATGGGGCTTGCCGCCACAATTGGTCACATATTTATTGTCTGGGCGGCTGGCAACGCCCCAGCCAGTGTATTGGCCCCATTCCAGTATTTGGAAATCGTCACCGCCACACTACTTGGATATCTGGTGTTCAATGACGTGCCAGCGACATCGACCATCGTGGGAAGCTCAATCATCATTGGTAGCGGTATTTATCTATTTCACCGCGAACGTCTTGCCGCCCGCGTAAAACCGCCGGTGCCGCGCTAGGATTCGGACGGTGTCTGGGCTGATTTTTCGCGGGCAAAGCGAAGGGCTGAAACCGGCAAGCTGATGATATAGACCGTTGCAACAACCAGATAGGTTACCCATGGTTCTGTCACAATGGCCGCCCCCACCAAACCGACAAGTGCCAGAACCGGCAACACGGTATCAACAGGCAGTTTCAATTTTTTGCCCGCAAATGTTGGCAAGGTACTGACCGCACCAGCACCTATTAACACCAACCAGACCGATACATATGGGGCTTGCCGGACAACCTCTAGACCGAATTGCAAATCGATAACGATCGGCATCAACACCAAAAACCCAGCCGCTGGCGCCGGGATGCCGGTAAAATAATTCGCCGCATAATCAGGCGGGTTTGGTAATTCTGAATCAAACCGTGCCAGCCGCAACGCGATAGAGACGGCATAGAATAATGTCGCCGCCCACGCAATATTACCCGAATCCTGAAGTGCCCAAACAAACAGACACAAGGCTGGCACCACACCAAACACCACCAGATCAGACAGGCTGTCAAGCGCCGCGCCAAAGGCGCTTTGCGTTTTAAATCGACGTGCTGTGCGCCCATCCAACG
Organism: Alphaproteobacteria bacterium; assembly: GCA_038151495.1. Taxonomy (GTDB): domain Bacteria; phylum Pseudomonadota; class Alphaproteobacteria; order Puniceispirillales; family Puniceispirillaceae; genus UBA3439. The sequence goes on along the minus strand of JAYOVO010000063.1, from coordinate 315 downwards.
CATCAAAGACAGCCGCAACAGCAATCAGCACAATCACCCCAGCCCAACGCCCGTCAAGGGCAAATCTGAGCGCGGTTAACCCAGATACAAAGCCAGCGATGGTCAGCATATTTGGCAGTAGCCAGAAAATAGATACGGATCTGAACCGTCGTTTTTGGGGTGGGCGATTGGTCATTAGCGATAAATACTCTGGGTAATTTCAGGCACAGTTGCCGACAAATCAGCCAAGATGGTCTCGCCGGCAATCATTGTCTGACCCGGCAACACTTGCACCGTGGTTGTTGCTGGCAACCAAACATCAACGCGGCTGCCAAA
>JAYOVO010000062.1:0-9379 GCA_038151495.1 Alphaproteobacteria bacterium | reverse complement strand
GGGTCCAGTTGTCATTATTGTCTCCAATCTGCGTCACGATGCAGGCCAAAAATTTTTGGTGACAATCAAAACGCTGTTTTGCAACAGGCCGAATGCTGTCAACTGCTTATGCGCAAGCATACTGCCAGCTCCAAAGAAGGTGCAAGCTATCACCGCCTACACCCCCTCATTTAAACTTATTTTTTATCAAGTGGAAGAGGGATATAGACACCGATAGAGGCAGACTTAAAAAAGGCAAAGTGATATTTTTGCCAAGTCAAAATTTCACCGCTTATGGCCATGACAGGAGGAAAGATTTTTATGGCTGTCACCAGATATCATGCTAGTCTTGAAGTTGTAAAACAACAATCTTCGTCACAAAAGCCCGTCTTCAGGGTTTTTTCGCTCCTTGGGTATAGTGTTTGAGAGACGTATGAACAGCGAAAAATTGCACGCCCAAATGGGCCGCCGCGAAGATTTCCGCTTTGTTACCGGCCAAGGGTGTTATACCGCCGATATGGTGCCGGATAATGCGTTGCATGCGGTGTTTGTGCGAAGCCCCATTGCACGCGGTCATCTGCGTCATTTATCTGTTGATATGGCACGCGCTGCCCCTGATGTTGTGGCTGTGCTGACAGCGCTTGAGGCCGCCCAAGACGGTGTGGCCGATATGGTGTGGACTGGCGCGCCAGTTCGTGATGATGGCTTGGCCGGGGTTGATAGTCCGCGCCCGCTATTGAACGGTTCGGTGATCAGACATTTGGGAGAACCCATCTGCATGGTGGTGGCGAAAACGCGCCAAGCGGCCATGGACGCGCTAGAGCTGGTTGATGTGGCATATGATACCGATGACGCGGTCGCATTAACAATCAAAGACCTGAATGGGCCACTCGTTTGGCCAGAATCGCCCGACAATATCGCCGCTTTGCACCATGTTGGAGATAAACAAGCCGTTGATGCGGCATTGGCCGCGGCGGCGACGGTGGTGCGGTTTGATTTTGATGTATCAAAGGTAACGGCTTGCCCCATTGAAATGCGCAGTGCGCTTGGTTCGGTAGACCAAGATGGAAAATTATGTCTGACCACCAGCGCGCAAAGCCCATTTGCCTTGCATGGCGAATTGGCCAAGTTATTTGACATGCCAGAAGACAAAATACGGGTCATTTCGCCTGATGTTGGCGGTTCATTCGGCATGAAAGGCGCTTTATATCGGGAAGATGCGCTGGTTGTGTGGGCGGCAAAACGGTTGCAACAAACCGTATTTTGGACGGCAGACCGGAGTGAATCTTTTTTAAGTGACGAACATGCACGCGCGGTTTGCGGTACCGCTGTTTTGGGACTTGACGCTGATGGATTGTTCACCGGGCTTTGGGTAGAGGCAAAAACTGATACAGGTGCCTATTTATCGCGGCGTACCAAGAGCATGCTTAATAATATTGGTGGTGTGGCTGGACAATATAAAACACCTGTAATCGCCAGCGAGCTGACATTTTTTTATACCAACACCATGCAAACCTCGCCCTATCGCGGGTTTGGACGACCAGAGGCGACTTATATCATCGAACGTCTGATTGACAAGGCGGCGCGTGAAACTGGTCATGATGCATTGGCCCTGCGGCAAAAAAATCTGGTAACACCAGATCAAATGCCATATCAGACCGGCCTGACCTTTCACTATGATTGTGGTGATTTCCCGCGCATTGTCGAGGCCGCCGCCACGCAAGCTGACTATGCTGGGTTTGAACAGCGCCGCAAACAGTCAGAAGCAAAAGGGCTGTTGCGCGGTATTGGCATTTCCAATCCGATCGAGGTGGCCGGTGGGCCATTTAAACAAATCAGAAAGGATGTTGCCCGGATTACGGCTTCGACTGATGGAAAAATCACCATTGCCCCCGGTCTGATGTCGGTGGGACAGGGGCATGAAACCACCGTGACACGCCTGGCATCAGATTTGTTAGGCGTACCAGCAGATATGATTGTCTATGCACAAGGCGACACCGATTTATTGCCAACGGGTCGCGGCAATGGGGGATCGGCGGCAACTGTTGTCGGGGTTTCCGCGGTCAAGATTGCGCTTGATGATTTTATCGCCGATGGCGGCGCTATTGCGGCCGCCGCCCTAGGGTGTGAGGCTGGCGATCTGGCTTATGCCGACGGGGCATTTTCGGCGCCGGATGGACAGAACATGACGTGGGCTGATATCGCCCGCCACAGCAACAAAGCGGGTGGGCACAGCGTTTTGGGGGAATTCACCCCGCCTGATGTGACCTATCCAAATGGCTGTCATATTTGCGAGGTGGAAATTGATCCAAAAACAGGCAAAGTCGCATTTTGTGATTATGTGGTTGTCGAAGATGTTGGCACCGTGCTTAGCCCCGATCTTGTTGAAGGGCAAATGCATGGCGGTGTTGCCCAAGGTATTGGTCAAGCACTTGGTGAGACCTTGCTTTTTGATCCGCAAGGTCAATTGCTAACTGGATCATTTTTAGATTATCAGATGCCTGTTGCGTCTGATTTCCCGCCATTCCGCATGATGACCATTGCCGTACCGACAGCGATCAATCCACTTGGTGCCAAAGGTGTTGGTGAGGCTGGTACAGTGGGGGCATTAGCGGCGACAATGAATGCGGTTGCGGATGCTTTGGCATCTGCTGGTGTGCATGATTTTGAAATGCCGGCAACGCCCTATCGTGTCTGGAAAGCCTTGCAATCTTCAACATAATCAATGGGTAGACGATATGTCTGTCTAACCTGCATCGCGGGTGGCCCGAGCCCGGTCAATCATCGCACCTAGTTCGCGCGATAGCCCAGCTTTTTCAGCTGGGTGCAAATATTTGCCAATTTCAGCCTGTTCACCATGGCTTGATAAAATGATTTTTTGCTGATCACGAGATTTCATCACTGGCGTTTCAGACGGCGAAAGCGAAACGCGGAGCCAACCAATTGGAAATGATTTTTGCGCCCGCTTTCCGGCGGGAGTCTGGCTTTCAACCATCAGTTCTTCGGTTGTTGTGTGAATGGTTTCGCGGTGGCGTGCGGCGCGGTAATTAAGCTTAAACGCGCCCCAAACAACAAGCAGCTCAAGCCCTAAAAACCCGATAACCGGCCACGCCCCAGCCAGAAAAAAGCCAAGCCCGATAAGAAACAGAAACCCGGCCAAAACCCCCATGACGATCCCAAAGCCTTTTGGCGATAGTGACCGGTGCGGCCAAATCGTCATTTGTTCCAGCCATCTTGGCTTTGGGTCGGGCCGTGTGCCGCTAGATGGGGATGTTGATCTGTCCTCTGCCATCGCCTATAGATGCGTATGTTTACGGCAAAGGTCAAGCATATGACGCTGTATTAATTTACCCATGCTAATTTAGTAGGATTGCCAATAATGACGATAACCATACCCGCCCCGACCGTCAGATTTATCTATAAAGTCTGTGACAGTGGTTTGTGGGAAGACGCAAAGCAAGCTGGCAAATTTATTGGCGCTGAAATTGATTTGCAGGATGGCTATATCCATTTTTCTACAGCCAGTCAGTTGCGTGACACGTTATTCCGCCATTTTGCTGGTCGCGATAATTTGGTTTTATTAAAAATTGAAATAAGCCAGCTTGATATTATTTGGGAAACCGCCCGCAATGGTGATTTATTTCCGCATTTATATGACCATTTACCGCTAAATAGCGTTGTTGCAGAACATCATCTGGGCCTATCGGCTGATGGCGATCATATCGTGCCAGAGGCTTTTTTGTACCAGTCCTGAAGCGAGGTTAGTCTTCGGTCACGTTCAGAAGTTTCAAGGGGTTCCATGGCGCCATGCCCCCAAATTGGTGCTGGCCACGCGGGATCAGACCGATGCCGTGCCACAACATGAAGATGCAGTTGGCTGACCACATTCCCCAGTGCCGCGATATTGATCTTGTCCGCATTTGTGTGCGCTTGTAACCATTTGCTGATATGGCTGGAAAGCGACCATAAATCAGCCGCCACAGGTGCGGGCAAATCATGTATTTCCGACACAAATGTGCTGTTCTGGTCACCGGTAATGGCCGGCACCAAAATCACCCAAAAATAGCGCGCATCATCAGCCAGCCTTATCTGGATATGTTTGTGGGTGACAGCCAGATGACTATCACCCTCCAGCCGCTTATCAAGTGCAAACGCCATGATTTAGCCGCGAACAATGTCGGCAATGGCACGGCCGCAACTCTCGGTTGTGGCGCTGCCACCAAGATCACCAGTGCGCAATGATGGGTCTGCCAGTGCGGTTTCAATCGCATCGGTGATGCACCGTGCCGCATCAGCATGGCCAAGATGTTCAAGCATCATGGCACCGGCCCAGATTTGGCCAATAGGGTTGGCAATGCCTTTTCCGGCAATATCTGGCGCGGACCCGTGAACCGGTTCGAAAAGTGACGGAAATTTGCGTTCTGGATTGATGTTGCCTGATGGCGCAATGCCGATTGTGCCGGTGCAGGCTGGCCCCAGATCAGACAGGATGTCGCCAAACAGATTCGACGCCACAACAACGTCAAACCAATCTGGATGTTGTACAAAATGCGCCACCAAGATGTCGATATGGAACATATCAGTTGTGATGTCTTTATAGCTTTCGGCCATTGCCGCAACACGTTCATCCCAATAGGGCATAGTGATTGAAATGCCATTTGATTTTGTCGCAGATGTCAGCTTTTTACGGGGGCGGCTTCTGGCCAATTCATAGGCAAATTTCAACACGCGGTCGACACCAACCCGGGTCATGACCGATTGCTGCGTGACAAATTCACGATCGGTATCGGGGAACATCCGGCCACCGACAGAAGAATATTCCCCTTCGGTGTTTTCGCGTACAATCATCATATCAATATCGCCTGGTTTGCGGCCAGCCAATGGCGAAGTGACGCCGGGCATCAATTTGACCGGGCGTAAATTCACATATTGATCAAATTCGCGCCGGAACAGGATGAGCGATCCCCACAGTGACACATGATCGGGAATTTTTTCAGGCCAGCCAACCGCGCCAAAATAAATCGCGTCATGATTGCCAACTTGCTGTTTCCAATCATCTGGCATCATCTGCCCATGTTTGGCGAAGTAATCATAACTTGAAAAATCAAAATGATCGAAATGCAAATTGATATCAAACCGTGCCATGGCAGCTTGCAACACGCGCAAGCCTTCAGGGATCACCTCTTTGCCAATACCGTCGCCGGGGATAACTGCAATATTAAATCTGTTTTTTGCCATGGGCGTTCTGTCCATTCCTGTTTGTTTATAGGGTGAGGGCGTTAATAAGGCATTGGATAACGCCGATAGATATTTTGAATATCGCGCATCACAGCATCTGATAATGTGATGCTGGTTGACTCAAGCGCGGTTTGCAATTGCGCTTTGGTTGTTGCGCCGATGATTTGCGAGGTCATGAACGGGCGTGTCGCGGCCCATGCCAGTGCCATCTGACATGGGTCGAGTTCATGTTGTTTGGCTATGCCTAGATAGCCGTCAAGGGCAGGCCATAGATGCGTATTAATCCGCCCGCCTAGATCGGCATTGATGCTGCGGCGCGATCCGGCGGGTATCGCCCCATCAGCATATTTGCCAGACAATAACCCAGTGGCAAGCGGGGAAAAGGACAAAAGCCCAATCGTTTCATGATGCGATAATTCGGCCATGTCCAGATCAAATAGGCGGCATAACAGGCTGTATTCATTTTGTATCGATACCATGCGCGGTAAATGATGTGCCGCCGCCATGGTAAGCCAGCGCATTGTACCCCACGCTGTTTCATTTGACAGGCCGACATGCCGGATTTTGCCAGAAATACGCAATGACTCAAGATGCTGTAGCACTTCCATCATATGGTCTAATGTGGCATTTGTGTCTTGTTGTGTTGGGTCATATGTCCAGTTCTGCCGAAACATATAAGATCCGCGGTTCGGCCAATGGAGTTGATAGAGATCAATATAATCAGTGCGCAAAGACCGCAGAGAATTTTCAATGGCGGTGGTGATGCTGGCAGGTGAAATTGGCGCACCATCTCTTACATGTTTATAGCCTTTGCCCGATACTTTTGTGGCAATGATGACATCACTACGCCGGCCAGATTGGGCAATCCAATCACCGATAATGCGCTCGGTATCGCCTTGCGTGTCTTTGCCAAGCGGTGTGGTCGGATACATTTCGGCCGTATCAATAAAATTAACCCCGTAATCCAACGCCATATCGATTTGTTCATAGGCGTCTTGCGGCGTGTTTTGCGTGCCCCATGTCATCGACCCAAGGCATAGTTCACTGACCTTGATATCGGAATGGCCAAGGTTGTTGTATCGCATCAAATTCTCGTAACAGATTTAAAAAACAATATGACGGCGCACGCCAATCAGTAACACATGGCCGATGATCTTGTTGAATAGTGTTCTGTGCGACCGGGTTAGTCAATAAAGAGACTGGTTTATTTGGCAAAGTTGGTATAGTTTTTGTTGCAAGTGGCAAGGTAGGAAGTGAATGCGAATTGCGGTTATTGGATCTGGTATTTCTGGTTTAGCATCTGCCTATCTGTTACGTGAATATGCTGAAATACATCTATTTGAATCGGCCGGCCGGCTTGGCGGTCACAGCCATACGGTTGAGGCGCGGTTTGGCGAAATATCGGTTCCAGTTGACACTGGGTTTATCGTCTATAATCCGCTGAATTATCCCAATCTGATTTCTCTTTTTGACCAGCTAGATGTTCCCAATCAGGCGTCTGATATGTCGTTTTCGGTATCGCTGAATAGCGGTGCGATGGAATATGAAGGCTCGATCAAGGGGTTGCTGGCACAGCCATCTAATTTACTAGCGCCGCGTTATTGGTCGATGCTTGGCGATCTTGTAAGGTTTTATCGCACGGCGCCGCATTATGCCTATACAGGGCCTGCACAAGAAACATTAGGCGCTTTTGTGGTGCGACAAAAATATGGTGACGCCTTTGTTTATGATCATCTGATCCCAATGGGGGCGGCGATTTGGTCAGCCGACACCGCCGGAATGATGGCGTTTCCCGTGCGGTCATTTATGCGGTTTATGGAAAATCATAAATTGCTGAATTTTATCGACCGCCCGCAATGGCGAACCGTATCTGGTGGCTCACGCGAATATGTGAACCGGATTGCCGCCTGTCTGGGCCAGAATATTCACCTGTCGACAGAAGTGGTGGGGTTGCGCCGTGCAAAAGGCGGTGTGTTGCTGAGCATTAAAGGACAGGGTGAGGTCTGGTTTGACAAAGTTGTCATGGCCGCCCATGCCGACCAGTCGCTGGGGCTGATCAGCGATGCCCATCAAACCGAGCGAAATATTTTATCGGCGTTTCGCTTTCAACCAAATTTGGCTGTTTTGCATTCTGACCCGCGGCTCATGCCCCGGCGCAAATCAGCGTGGGCAAGCTGGAATTATATGGGGTATGACGCGGCGCAGAATGAATTATGTCTGACCTATTGGATGAATCGTCTGCAATCTATTGATGCGGCCTACCCGTTGTTCGAAACATTGAACCCCGTGCTGGCCCCCCGTGATGATTTCGTGCATGGCAGCTATGCCTATCGGCATCCTATTTTTGATGCGGCGGCAATTGCGGCGCAACCTGCATTGGCCAGCATTCAAGGGCGGGATCATTTATTTTTTGCTGGGGCATGGACGGGATATGGGTTTCATGAGGATGGTTTGAAATCAGCCGTCGCCATTGCCAAGTCGCTTGGCGTTGAGGTGCCATGGGACAGTGATGTTACAGGCTATGATGCACAGCCGCCACAATTACAGAAGGTAGGTTGATGGCGGCTTGTGACCTGATGATTTCTGATATTCACCATACCCGGCATGGCCAGCCAAGCCATTTTCTGGCGCGCCGTGGCTTGTCGATCTGGATTGATCTTGACCAGCTGGCAGACGCCAACCGGCAAAGCCGTTTTTTTTCTGTTGGCCAGTTTAATGTGATGAGTTTCTTTGAGTCCGATTATGGCCCTAATTTTGGCCATAAAAAGCCGGTGACATCTCTTTCAGCCTATGTCCGCGATATGGCCAGTAAAACTTTGCCCCATGCGCATGTGGCCCATGTCCGATTGTTAACATTTCCACGCATCATGGGAGTTTCATTTAACCCGCTATCGGTATATGTCGCGCAAAATGATCTGGGCGTGGATATTTTATATATTTATGAAGTTCGCAATACATTTGGCGATATGCATGCCTATATCGGAACGCCGGTAGATGGGCATTCAATCCTAGAGGCACAGAAAATTTTTCATGTATCGCCGTTCTTTCCGGTGTCTGGCAGGTATCGTCTGCACATCAGGCATGATCAAGCGCAGATCAAGCTGGTTATGCGGTATCTGATCGGAACAAAACCAGCGCTGACGGCGACCATGCGCGGGGGTGTGGCACCGCTTAGCAACCGTTCTTTGTGGGCGGGCCTATGGCGTACCGGTCAGTGGCCGTTGCGCCCGTTATTGTCCATCCATGTTGAAGCGGCAAAGCTATGGATGAAAAAGCTACAATTTTACAAGCGTCCGGCACCGCCAGCTTCGCCATGGTCGCAGGCGCGCAATTCGTTGCATAGGTTATAGGATATGGGGCAAGGTTTTTTATATCGTCGGCAGGTTAAATTTTTGCAGACAATTTTGGGCAATCTTCACTGTGGTCGGTTGACCTTGACGCTTCCTGATGGCAGCCAGCAGGTGTTTGACGGGGCTATGGCCGGGCCACATACAGATTTGCATATTCATACAGAATCGGCCCTTCGCAGATTGCTTCACGATGGCAAAATGGGGTTTTGTGAGGCATTTATGGATGGTCAAGCCTCTAGCCAATCTCTGCCACAATTGATTGAACTGGCTGTTTTGCACGACAAATATTTAGAAGAGTCTCTAAAAACCAATATTTTTAGACAGGCCGGATTGCGTCTGTTTCATATGTTACGGCGGAACAGCAAGCTGGGATCTGCCAAAAATATCGCGCATCATTATGATATTGGTAACAGCTTTTACGAAGCCTGGCTGGACCCGACCATGACCTATTCATCTGCTGTTTTTGATTCAGAATCAGATGATTTGACAACGGCGCAATTGAATAAATACAAACGCTTGTCTGATTTGGCTGATATCCAGCCCGGCGACAAGGTTTTGGAAATTGGCTGTGGCTGGGGCGGGTTTGCAACATATGTATCTGAACAAATTGGTGCGCATGTAACCGGCATTACCATTTCCGAGGCGCAGCTTGCTTATGCTAAATCCAGACTGGCCGATGCCGGGTTGGATGATCGGGTCGATCTAAAATTAATGGATTATCGAGACCTTCAGGGCCGGTTTGACAAAATTGTGTCGATCGAAATGTTTGAAGCTGTCGGACAAGCATATTGGCCGACTTATTTTGCGACGAT
>JAYOVO010000061.1:0-9459 GCA_038151495.1 Alphaproteobacteria bacterium | reverse complement strand
CCGCTTTAATCGTTGCCAACGCCCCATCCCCAAAAGGCTTGACCTTGATTTTGCAGGAACCGGTTAATCACCATCTGATGCACCTCGGTCGCCCCATCAACAAGCAACGCCTGCCGACCATATCGATAAATCCATTCCAGAACCGTGTCTTTGGAATAGCCGCGCGCGCCGCAAATCTGGATGGCATCGCTGGTCACGCGGTTCAATAATTGCGACACATGGATTTTGGCAATTGATATATCCTGCCGGGCCTTTGATCCTTGTTCGATACGCCATGCGGCGCGCATCACCATGACCCGGCCAATCTCAATATCCATGGCCGCCTGCCCCAGCTTGATCTGGATAGATTCACGATCCGCCAGCTTGATGCCAAAACCTTGACGATTGGCCGCATAATCAGCCGCGATCGCCACCGCCCGCCGCGCCAAACCAAGCCAGCGCATGCAATGTGTCAAACGGGCAAGGCCAAGGCGGATTTGTGTGACTTTCAAACCCTGCCCTTCACCCATCAGCACACGGTCATCATCAAGTGTCAGCCCGTCAAATATGAGCTCACAATGACCACCATGTTCTTCTGGCCCCATGATGCCGATACGCCGTTCAATGCGCCAGCCGGGATCATCACGATGAAACAGAAATGCAGTCAATCCGTTTCTGGCATCACTGCCGGTTTTGGCAATCAAAATGAAATGCCCGGCCTCTCCCGCACCAGTGATATACCATTTACGCCCATTAATTACCCATCGCCCGTTCTTTCGGGTTGCGGTCGTTTGGATCATCCCCGGGTCAGACCCGCCGCCCGGTGCTGGTTCGGTCATGGCAAAAGACGACCGCACATCACCATCAATAATTGGCTGTAACCATCTGGCCTTTTGCTCCTTGGATGCAACTTTATTCAAAATATACATATTGCCATCATCGGGGGCCGCACAGTTAAACGCCACCGGGCCAAATATTGATTGGTTCATCGCTTCATAGAGTACCGCCATACCAGTTGGGCCATACCCCATGCCGCCTTGGGCTTGTGGAATTTGGGGCGCCCACAACCCGGCGGCTTTCACCTTGGCACGCAAAGACTGCAATAACGCCATATCAATGTTGCCATAAGCATCATAATGCGCCGGATCAGATTCAAGCGGGATAATTTCATCAGCCACGAATGCTTCAACCCGTTTTGTGTCTGCCGCCAATTCTGCAGTAATCGAAAAATCCATAAAGCGGTTCCTTGTTCCGTAATTATCCTGCCGCGCCTAGAGACCAGCCGCCATCCCACCGTCAATGGTCAGTGTTTCGCCGGTCATATAGCTGTTTTGCGGATCCAGTAAAAAAATCAATGCGGCCGATAATTCCTCGATTGCAGCAAAGCGGCGCATCGGCACTTTTTTGGCCAGCCTCGCGCCCTCTTCGCTTTGCAAAAATTCACGGTTAAGGTCGGTCATGATATAGCCGGGGGCAAGCGCATTTACCCTGATATTGTCGCGCGCAAGTTCCAGCGCCGCTGATCGGGTCATCTGGATCACGGCCGCCTTACTGGCCGCGTAAATGCCAGTTTGCGGAAGCGGACGATGCCCTAAAACAGATGCAATATTCACAATAACACCACCGCCAGCCGCCACCAGTGCTGGCACACTGGCCTGCAACACCCATAAATTTCCCAGCAAATTGGTGTTGATGACATGTCTGGCGTCATCCACCGCGCTGTTATGAAGCGGGGCTGTTGTCGCAATACCGGCATTATTGATCACCGCGTTATATGATTTACCAGCCAAACCCGCACTTACCGCGGCAGGGTCTGTCACATCGGCGATTACAATGTCATGACCAGCCCCGGGCAGGCTGGTGATCAGAGGGGTCAACGCGGCCTCTTGGCGGCCAAGTGCCAGCACCTGCGCCCCGGCTGCGGCGACGATATGGCAAAAACTGGCACCAAGACCGCGGCCGGCACCAGTAACCAAAATTGTCTGCCCTTCAAGCTTTTTCCCCATGAGCGATCCCTTTTTAGACATCAGTCATTGTTTCATTTGCGCAATATGATTGTCATATTAGACTAGGCGAAAGCAATAGCCACACAAAACCGAAATTTGTAACCAACGGCGTGCCAATTTTCTTCCTTATGACCAATCAAGCAAGCCCGCACGACAGGTGAATGAATGATAAAAGATACCACTGATGCCGCTGATTTGCTGGCGCAATTGACCCCATGGCTGGCACAATATGCGCCACAAATTGGCCAGCCGGTCGATCTGACGAAATTTTCTGTTGGGCAGTCTAACCCGACCTATGAACTGGTGACCGAACAAGGCCGCTATGTTTTGCGCGCACAACCGGCTGGTGTGTTATTGAAATCTGCACATGCGGTCGATCGTGAATTTCGGGTGATGGCCGCACTTGATGGCACCGCGGTACCTGTACCCAAAATGATTGCAGAATGCCCCGACACCGATGTCATTGGCAGAAAATTTTTCGTCATGGAAAAAGTGGCGGGCAAAGCCGTTTTTGATCCCGCACTTGCCAATTATACTGCCGCCGACCGAGCCGGACTCTATCACAAACAAACCGATATATTAGCGGCGCTGGCAACGCTTGACCCAGTCGCCATTGGGCTTGATGGTTTTGGCAAACCAGTTGGATATATGGATCGCCAATTTGCCACATGGACGCGGCAATATCGTGCCAGCCAGACCGAGGATCTGGCCGATATGGAATTTTTGATCACACATCTTGATGAAGCTTTGGAAGAAGCCTTGCCGGGGTTCTGTGTCATCCATGGTGATTTTAGACTTGATAATATGTTGCTCCAAAATGGCACTGATATTCAGGCATTAATTGACTGGGAACTCAGCACATTAGGGCCAGCCTTTATTGATCTATCCTATTGGTGCGCAATGCTGCGCATGGATCATGACTGGCCAATTGGTGGGCTTGGCGGGATTGATCGGGCCGCACTTGGCATTCCGGCAGAAGATGACCTTGTCCAGCGATTTTGTCACCAGACCGGGTATGACAAACCGGCAAACTGGGACGCGCTGATTGCCTTTCAATGTTTTCGTTTTGCCGCGATTCTGCAAGGCGTTCTCAAACGCCATCTTGACGGCAATGCCTCGGCCAGCAATGCAGCATCAGTTGGCAGTCAAGCCGCGCCAATGGCTATTTTGGGGGCACGTATATTGCGCGGTTATCTCGGCGCAAATTAGTTTGGTACAATCAGCGGCCAGCCATCCAGCGGTGTAGCTTTGCGCCTTCCGGGTTATCGCCGTCGCACAGCCAATCAACAAGGCTGAAGTGATGCGCGCCACCAGATATATGAAAATGCACATCATCACCGCGCCGCAGCAACGCTTCTGCCATAATCCATGATTGGTCAATCCAACCAGATGGTTCAGCCCCACCTGCGCAGATATAATATGACGGGCCTGATGCGGGCATCTGTTTCAAACAATCCCACCGATCTGCCTCGTCAGCTGATAATCTGACATCCGCATTGACAGATAATTCACAAACCACACTGGTTTCATAAATTCCTGACAAAGCCACCACCCCGGCTAACCGGTCTTTCAGCGCGGGATGATGCGACAGATGCATCGCCATATGCGCGCCAGCCGAATGCCCCATTAAGATAAACCGCCGCGGCTGTGTTTGCGCATCCACATGCTCGACAATCGCCGCCATCCCATCATTCAGACAGGCCATGATTTCGGTCAACGTAACTTCTGGACATAGCGGGTAGTTCACATTGACAATACCAAATCCAGTGCCCGCCAAATCCGCCATGTGATGCATCATCGCTGATTTATCCAGCGCCCGCCAATAGCCGCCATGAATATTGATAATGACCGGCAGCCCAACGTCCCCCGGCGCATAGTCAAACCGCATCAGCTTGTGCGCACCATAGGCAATGTCAAAATCGCCGCCAAGTTCCGCCTGTCGGCGCAAAGACTGTTCGGCCCAGCCGTTAAGCCAGCTTTCAGCCGCATCCCCGACTGCCAGACGCGGGTTAAATTGCGACTCTATGCCATGATCTGTCCAGTCACGCCAGCTCATGACGTGCGCGGCCTGATTGGGGCGGGGCCAGACTGGATAATATCGGGCGCGGTGAACGCCGTCACCTCGACCGGTGCGCCGCCCCATGGTTCAATCTCGACAAGACAGGAATGCGCCGCTGGCCCCTGCGCCAGCGATGATGTACCCCGATCCGGGGTCAACACATTCGGGTTGCCATGTTTGCAATCAACACCGCTATCGCCGGTAATATCCGGGTCAAACCAAGCCCCGGTAGACATCATCAACACCCCGGGCATGATATCTTTGGTTAATCGCGCACCACACAAGCAGGCACCGCGCTGGTTAAACACCCGCACAATGGCACCATCAACAATACCGCGCGCCGCCGCATCTTCAGTATTGATCAACACCGGTTCATGCCCGTTAATTTTTGTCGCACGGCTGATGCTGCCATGATCAAGTTGCGAATGTAATTTATTGGCTGGTTGCGCACATAACAGGTGAAGTTGGCCGCTGTGCTGTGTCGCACCAAGCCATTCTGGCGGTGTCAGCCAACTGGGGTGTGGGGGGCAATCTTCATAGCCAAACCCGGCAACTTGTTCTGAATAAATTTCGATTTTGCCAGATGGCGTATCAAGCTTGTTGGCGATGGGGTCGGCCCGGAATTTATCCAAAATGACCGCGGGTTCGCCAAGCTCATCAATTTTGAACCAGCCACGCTCTAGAAAGGCATCATAGGAGGGCAATTCATAGCCAAATGCAGACATTGATTGGCGCGTAACATCATACATCCAGCGCTGCCATGCGCCTGCATCACGCCCTTCGGTAAATTTGTCCTCGACGCCCATCACACGCCCTATTTCGCGCAAAATGTCATAATCATCACGGGCGCTACCGACTGGTGCTTGGGCCTGTCGCATCGCCACAAAATAATTATCACGCGGTGACATCGCGATATCTGATCGCTCAAGCGTGGTCGTTGTCGGCAGCACAATATCAGCATGTTTTGTCGACGCATTCCAACACCAGTCATGAACGATCACCGTGTCCGGTTTCTGCCAGACACGACGTAGCCGCCGCAAATCTTGATGATGATGAAACGGGTTACCGCCAGCCCAATAGACGATCTTGATATCTGGATATTGGTAGGTCTTGCCGTTATAGGTGAAATCAGCGCCCGGATATTCCAACATATCAGCAATCCGTGCCACCGGGATAAAATGATTGACCAGATTGCGGCCTTGCGGCAGATCGGCAATTGGCATATTGCGCTGAAAATTATTGCCAACGGTATTTGTTGCCGAGTAACCAAACCCAAACCCGCCGCCTGGCAAGCCGATTTGCCCAAGCATCGCTGCCAACACAATCCCCGCCCAGAATGGTTGTTCACCATGGGCTTGGCGAGTCAATGACCAGCTTAATGACACCATGGTACGATGCGATGCCATCTGGACTGCCAAATGGCAAATATCATTGGCTGATATGTCGCAAATTGCCGCCGCCCACTGGGCGGTTTTGGCAACACCATCATTTGTACCACGCAGATATTCAGAAAATTTATCAAAGCCAACCGTGTAGCGATCTAAAAAATTCGCATCATAAAGCTGCTTGTCCAAAAGTTCATAACAAAGCGCCATGATAAGAGCGGTGTCAGTGTTTGGCCGAATAGGTAACCATGTGGCTTGCACATCATCATCCATGTCACTTTTTAGCGGTGATATGGAAATAAATTTGACGCCATTTTCATGCGCGGCCAAAATTGATTCACGCTGTATGTGGCGTCCAACGCCGCCTTGGCCAATCTGCCCATTTTTCAGCGGCACCCCGCCAAAGGCCACAAATAATTCGGTATTGGCAATGACCGAGGCCCAGCTTGTCTGGTTGTAGGTGTAATTTCTAAAATCGCCGATCACATGCGGCATCATCACTTCAGCCGCGGCAAAACTATAGGTGTTGACTGATTTTGTATAACCGCCAATGACATTCAAAAATCTGTGAATTTGGCTTTGTGCATGATGAAATCTACCAGCACTGGCCCAGCCATAGGACCCGGCATAAATAGCCTGATTGCCATGCGTATCAACAACCCGTTGCAATTCGTCACCAACCAACTGGCTGGCGATGTCCCAGTCAATGGCGACAAACCGGTCAGACCCACGTTTTTCTGTCTGACGATTGCCGGGGCCACCTTCTAGCCAACTTTGTCGAACCATCGGCTGGGTGATACGTGTTTCATGGTCAAGCACATCTAGAATACCCTGACCGATCGTGGTTGGTGCTGTATCATCTTCAAATGGCGTCAGCGCGGTCACTTTGCCATTTTCAGTTTCATAGCGATAGGTACCCCAATGCGTGCTTGTCAGCTGCATCATTATTGCTCATTTAATTACTAATCCTGCATCTATTCATGCATAGTTTTCGATGCCCCGCCAGCCATTTTTGACGCCGCTTTGGGGTTGCCAAACAAAGCTGGCATTTCTTACTATTTCAACAGATGCGCCTGATAGACAGACTGGCGCTTTTTCCCTTGGTTTAAAAGGTGTGACACATCATGCAAAATGATCTGCCTGTTTATGAACTCTACGCCATCCGCTATGCCATGCGCGACGCCAACAGAAGCGAACATTTTATTGGCGGTGATCCACATGACGGACCAATGCCGATGGATTATTTTGTCTGGCTGGCCCGATGCGGCGACCATAATGTGGTGATTGATACAGGATTTACCGAAGCCGTTGCAACACGCCGAGGGCGGCAGTTTTTACAATGTCCGATCGACACATTGGCAGCACTTGGTGTCGCCGCAGATGCAGTACAAGATGTTATTCTCACGCATCTTCACTATGACCATTCCGGGCATTTTGATCGGTTTGCCAATGCCAGCTTTCATCTGCAAGAAAAAGAATTGCAGTTTGCCACCGGAAAATATATGCGGCACCCGCGCATGTCCTATTCATTTGAAATTGATGATGTATGCGGCATTGTACGGATGAATTACAAACAGCGGGTGATGTTTTATGATGGCGATGACAATTTATGCCCGGGCATAAGACTACACCGCACTGGCGGGCATTCGGCTGGACTGCAATTTGTGTCGGTTCATACCAAGCGTGGCTGGGTTGTTTTGGCATCTGACGCCGCGCATTTTTATGAAAATATGGACAGTGGCCGGCCCTTTACCATTGCCTATCATGTTGGCGAGATGCTGGAAAGTTTTGACAGGCTGCGCAAAGTGGCACCAAGCCGCGATCATATCATCCCCGGCCATGACCCGTTGGTGATGCAGCTTTATCCGGCGGTAGATGGTTTTGATGGCAAGGTGGCACAATTGGACGTGCCGCCGGCCATGCTATCCTAGCACCGCCAACACGCCCTAGTTGCGGCTGTCCCAATATTCATTGCCGTAATCATGCAATATTTCTTCACCTGGTTTGATCACAGATGTGGCGGTGAAACGAATAAAGCGGTTGTCATCATCATCAATCTGCCATTCGGCATTTGCCGGGGCGCCATGATTGTAAATCATGCCGCACCCTAGCACGCATAAATAATCATCTTTATTATCTGGGCTGGTAAATAAATAGTCGTTCAGCCGGTTAATTTCCTGAAGATCATCATCATCAATCACCAGATAGGGACAGCGTTCAATCACATCGCCGGGCGCAAAATCGATACAGGCAAACACGCCAAGACCGTGAAGCGCGGATTCTTTAACAATTATTTTCATACGGGTCAGTTCCCAAAAATATGATGCATCACCAGCCAGTTTAGAGCTGTGGCAGATCAGCAATTGCTGTTTTTTGATATTGTGCCGCGGCCAACCAATCAGGGTGAATTTCAACCCCCCAGCCAGGCCTGTCGGTGACCATGGCATGTCCATCATCTATGGCATAGGGCGATTCGACAAACAGCCCATATTGCCATGGGTAATAATCTGCCTCTTCGATGGAAAATTCCAAATATTTGCCAGCATTCGGAATCGCCCGCAACAGATGCATGGTAAATAACGTCACCATTGACAAATTCGCGCAATGCGGTGTGACCGGCAGGCCAGACTTGGCGGCCATTTCGACAACCCGCAATGTGCGGCAGATGCCACCTAGATACAAAATATCAGGCTGCACAATATCCACTGCCCGCATATCAATCATGCGGCGCCATGTTGGCAAGTCACAATCTTGCTCGCCGCCTGTCACATCAATATCAAGATAGTCAGTGACCTGTTTTGTCTGTTCAAGTTCCCAATAGGGGCACGGCTCTTCAAAATGGCAAAAGCCATGATCTTGTAACAGCAACCCCACCTCAATCGCCCGTTCCGGCGTATAACAGCTATTTGCGTCAATTAATAACGAAGCCTTGTCACCCATGGCCCGCCGCATGGTCGGGATGATTTCTTCGGTGCGCCCGGGCCATTCATCCTGATTACGGCCAACTTCAGCACCTGCCCTGACTTTAAACGCATCAAACCCATATTTATCGCGCAAGGCGCACATGCGCTTGGCTTCGTCATGTGGGGTGATATCCCGCTTCATCGACGAGGCATAGGCACGCACTTGTCCAGCACTGCCACCAAGCAACGCCGCGACAGGCTTGTCTTGTTGTCGGCCATATAAGTCCCAGACCGCCGTATCAACACCAGCCATTGCACGGCGCAAATATGACCCCGGAAATTTATGTTCTTTTTCAGTGACCAGATCGAGCGTATCATCCAGCATCGCCGGTGTGCTGACCTCGCGGCCTAAAACCCATGGCGCAACCTGACGATGTAAAATCTGTTGGGTGATATCTGCATTATAGGTGGAAAGCTGTCCCCATCCAAAACTGCCATCCTCGGCCACAACCCTGACAAAACCTACATATTGGTTGCAAAAACTCTCAATTAGATTGATTTTCATGACCGCCTCACCCGCCTTGTCTGTTGGATATTACTGTCTTACAACGGCGGCGCAAATCATGAAATACAGACTTCAGATGAAAATGCATCAGCACCGATAGGCGCGTATGTATACCGCGCGAAAGAAAAAACCCGGTGGCAGCAGATCAAGAAGTGCTGATTGCCGGAACATGCCAAATAGCGGGATGTTTGGCGCCGCGCCTGCCTGGTTTTTGCTCATTCTTTATGAACGGCCAAAATGTGATGGCGGTTGATTGTGATTAATCGAGCGCCTGCTCACGCAAATGATACAGCCCAGACCGTTGGCCACCTGAACGGCCAATATAGCCACGCTTTTGCAATGTGCTGAATGCCCGATACAGCGACGGCGCCGGGATATCTGTAACAATGTCATCTTGCCTGATATCATCCAACGACACATCATTTTCAGTCCCGCCAGACAAATTGGCCAGCACCGCCAGAACTTTGCGCTCTGTCTCTGTCAATTCCTCAATGCCCAGATCTTTTTCAATTTGGAATAGAACCTCGCGCAATTTCGCATATGAGTTTAAAATTGGCACAAT
>JAYOVO010000060.1:0-9555 GCA_038151495.1 Alphaproteobacteria bacterium | reverse complement strand
ACGCCAGCGGTTCAGTATCGTTGCCCGTGTTTGGGCAACGGAGGCGGGTTATAGGCCTGTGTTGGCAGGCTGTCTACCCCTAAAATGCGACTTTTTTATCTTTTTTCAAAAAACATCATTTTTTGTTGTTTTTTGGGTTTGGGTCTACCGCTTATCTGGCGGTTTTCGTCACCAAACTCGTGATGTTTTCTGCATTTAATGACTGTATAACAGCTTTGTTCGGCAATTGGTAGATGAATCGGACAACGAAACCAAATTTATCGGCAAAACCAGTCAATATTTTGATCTGGCATATAATGTGCAACCAGATGCGTCATGCTAACCCCAGCTTTGTTGCCATCAACAATTTAACTATCGCCTCTGTCTTAACCAGTTAGGAAATGTGAATAATATGCTGATTCAAAATAGAATTGCTGGCATTGATATATCAGAAAATATTGACTTGGGGCGGCAATTACGCCATTTTCGCGGAAACTTTGGCGGCTATGCGGCGACATGAGACCTGCGTTTCAATGATACATCTCGGACAATTAAAATTACGCGCATTGATCAAACCACTTGCTGGATTGGCGGCAAGTGCAATGGTGATTGGCACCGCGCTTACATTCGATTCGCAACGTAGCCATGCAGATATACAGGCATTGGCTGTGGCCTATGCACCGATGCAACCGGTCATTCAAACAGAACCAGCCTTGCCAAAACCGCGGCCGGACCCGGCGCTTGCTTATGATCTGCAACCTGTTGACATAACGCTCCCGCGTACCAAACCAGCATTAAAAGATATTTTGCCAATCTCTACCGCAACATTGGCTGAGACGATCAAAGCGCAAACCGGGCACGATACCGCCAGCGAGACAGTATATAAGTTGCGCGCTGGCGAGGGTGTTGGCGCAATTTTGATGCGGGCTGGCTATCGCGCGGCTGACACAGCTGCCGCAATCGAAGCGGCCACCAGCAAGGCTAGTTTGCGCCGCTTGCAGATTGGCATGAAATTCACCATTGCCGAACATGGGTTTCGGTTCTCGGTAAAGCCAGGCATGGATATTTATATTTTACGACACCCAGACAGTGGCTGGATCGCAATAAACGCCATCCGCCCGGTTGAAACCTATATTGCCTTTATTCAAGGCAGTATCGATGATTCGATCTATCGGGCGGCCTTGGACGCCGGGGCAAATGAAGCCGCCTTTAATGAATATGTGCGGGTCATGGGCTTTTCTGTTGATTTCCAGCGCGAAGTCAGACGCGGCGATAAATTTGAAATGATGTATGCGGTTGATCGTGATTCGCTATCAGGCGACGTCGTTGCCGTTGACCTTAAATATGCGGGCCTTTCATTATCTGGCGATCAACTTGGTTTTTTCCGCTATGACGGTGCTGACAGCGCTATTGGCTGGTATGATGAAAATGGCAATTCAGCCGCCCGCACGCTGATCAGAACCCCTATCACCGGGGCCAGATTATCATCCAGCTTTGGTTCACGCAGACACCCGGTCAATGGGTTTAACGCCATGCATAAAGGTGTCGATTTTGCCGCGCCTAAAGGCACCCCTATCATTGCCGCCGGTTCTGGCGTGGTGCGTGAGGCCGGATGGAAGGGCAGCTTTGGGCGGTATATCCGGATCAAACATAACGCCACTTATGACACCGCCTATGCACATATGACCCGTATTGCCCCGCATATCACAGCCGGTAGCCGGGTCAAGCAAGGCGAGATCATTGGATATGTGGGATCAACCGGCCGATCTACTGGTGCCCATCTGCATTATGAAATTCTTGTCAATAACCGCCAGGTCAACCCAATGACGGTACGGTTGCCAACCGGCAAACAAATTGACCCGGTGCATCTAGATGAATTTAAAAAGCAGGTGCAAATGGTCGAAGCCGAAGTGCTGGCGCGCGGCACGCAACGCTTTGCCGCGGCCGTGTCGGCCCCAGCCACGCCCTAGTTCAGTGCAGATCGAATCGCTCTGGCAATATCCGATCAAAGGTGTTGGCGGCAATTCAATACGCCGCACCACCCTATCAGTTGACCAAACCCTGCCAGGTGACCGCCGCTATGCGCTATCGGCTGGTAGCTTAAAAGCGGCGCAAGCTGGTGACGGTGTATGGCTACAAAAAGCCCATTTTCTGCAATTGATGCAAACCGAATCGCTTGCCGCGCTTAGATGCCAACTTGATGGCGACATGGTGACGATACATGGTGCGGGCACCGATGGGTTCGAGGGCAATCTTGCCACCCCGGATGACCGGGCGAGATGCCAAAAATTTATCGCCAATTTCCTGCAACTGCCTGACCCAGCAATGTTGCGCATCCATCAGATTGACAATGGCGCCTTTACCGACCAGCCAGAGCCGCTGATCAGTATCGGCGGCAGCGCCTCGCTGGCGGCTTTCGCCGCGGCGACACATACCGAAACCGATGCCCGCCGATTTCGGCTCAATATCATGGTGGCAACCACTACCGCTTTTGCTGAAAATCAATGGGGCGGCGCCAAACTAAAAATGGGTGAGGCCGTTATCGAAATTATGGATGATGTTGAACGCTGTGCAGCGATCAATGTTGACCCGGCAAGCGCCATAAGACAGCCAGATCATCTGGCCACCATGCGGCAAGCATTCGGCCATAGTTATCTTGGTGTATTTGGCCGGGTGATCACACCCGGCGCCGTGCAATGCGGCGATACGGTCAGTGTCATCACTGGTAACTGATTATCAACCAATGATCACCGGCCAATAATCACCGGCCAATAATTCGTGGCAAATAATGACGGCCATTTGATTATCACCGGTTAATCCGCTGGACCAGCACCACCACCGCCCCTATGAGGCCACTGCTTTATCTTGAACAGCCTCGGCAAGCTGGGCTGGTGACAGGGTGTCTACAGCTGGTTTTGATACCGCATCTGCATCATCAGCGGCAGCCGCCGATTTCCCATTTTGGCGGCCACGACGCCGCGCTGGCTTAACATCATCGGTATCGCCGCTATCACGCGCCGCCGCCGGTGCCGCATCACTGCCCTCTGGCGCTATGTCGCCGGTTGGCGCGTCACCAGAACCAGCCTCACCATCATCAGTATCACCAGACGCCGCTTCGGCTGAAACAGCCGCTGCCGCTAGGTCTTGTTGACGTTTGGTTTCTGCGACGCCAACAGCGGCCTGATGAAGCCTGAAATAATGATCGGCAAATTGGGTATAGGCTTCGGCAGAGATACGTTCACCAGCAGACGCCGCATCATGCGCAAGGGCCATATATTTTTCATGTAATTGCTGGGCGTTGCCGCGCAGTTTCACATCTGGCCCATTCGATTCATATGACGTATTCCGGTTCGGCACATGATTATGGTGATTATTACCGTTACCACGACGACCGCGACCGCGACCACGTTTAGCGTTTTGAGGCTGTCTCATAAGGTTTGATACCACTTGGTTGATTACAATTTTTCATCACAAATGAATATGTTGTTTTTCGCATTTGCCTTGCGCGATTCAGGTGGCTTTCCACCATGTCTCACGTGCGTTTATCTCTTGGAAAATGCATCGGCGATTCAGTGAACATTCACAGTCGCCGGAAATCACCCCGACTTTCCCACCTGTTCCGGACAATTTCAAGTAAAATATACACCGAATTCATATTTCTTTTTGAAATTGCAAACAGCGTTCATGACCAGACAAATCGGCAAAAGACCCAGCCAGATGCAACTTGCTATCCGCCCCAAGCCTGCCTACCGCTTTTCCTTGGCCAGCGCCAATTTCCACAAAGGCCGCCCCCTCATCTGCAAGCAATATCGCAATCTGTGGGCATAAGATACGCCAGCAATCCAGACCATCCAGACCACCATCCAATGCGGCTAATGGGTCGAAATGTCGCACATCTGCATCAAGCGCTTTAATATCGGCTGAGGGGATATAGGGCGGGTTTGATAAAATGAGATCAAACTGGCCATGCCCAGTCAGATCCGCCGCAAAATCAGCTTGGCAAAACCGCACACGGCCGCCAAGCCCATGCCGGTCGGCGTTGGCGGTTGCCACCGTGACAGCTTCAGCGCTGATATCAATGCCAACCCCTGTTGCTTGTGGCAATTCAGCAAGGCACGCCAGTAACAAACAGCCAGTACCGGTGCCAAGATCAAGAATGCGCGCCGCTGGCTGGTGATCACGCGCCCACCCAGTCGCCGCCGCAACGACCGTTTCTGAATCGGGTCGGGGGTCAAGTGTTGCTGGCGACACATCAAACCGCATTGACCAAAATTCACGCCAGCCCCGCATGCGGCTAATCGGTTCGCCAGTTTGGCGCCGTTGCCATAAGGCTTCTAGCTGGTGGTGGTGGTCCGGGGTCCAGCGGGGAATAATTTCATGCGGCAGAACCGGGTCATCACGCCCAAGCACTAACCCCAGAATACAGCGCGCATCACTTGTCGCATTGACCATGCCAGCTTGTTGCAAGACCGCTGAAAGCGGCTGTAAAACATGGCGCGCCTCAATGTCTGTATATATAACGGCTGGATCAAGATGCATGGTCAATGACCGCCTATTTAGGTTGTTGAAAATGGCGCTATCAGCTTCCCTCGGCCAATCTTTGTGCTTGGTCTTCTGAAACCAATGCATCAATCACCTCATCAAGGGCTTCACCCGTCATCACCCGGTCAAGCTTATATAAGGTTAGATTAATACGGTGATCAGTCACCCGGCCTTGCGGAAAATTATATGTGCGGATTCGTTCTGACCGGTCGCCAGACCCAACCTGTCCTTTTCGCGCCGCGGCCCGTTCAGATTCCACCCGCGCACGTTCAGCATCATAGAGCCGCGCCCGTAAAATTTTCATGGCTTTGGCCCGGTTCTTATGTTGCGATTTTTCATCTTGCTGGCTGACAACAATGCCGGTTGGAATATGGGTGATCCGTACCGCTGAGTCAGTGGTATTCACCGATTGCCCCCCAGGGCCAGAGGACCGAAACACGTCAATCCGCAAATCATTTTCATCAACATCAATATCAACTTCTTCGGCTTCGGGAAGGACCGCAACAGTCGCTGCAGATGTATGAATCCGCCCGCCAGCTTCGGTTTCCGGGACACGTTGCACCCGGTGCACCCCCGATTCAAATTTAAGCCGCGCAAACACATCGGTGCCAGAAATGGTGGCGGTGGCTTCCTTATAGCCGCCAATGCCTGTTTCTGACACTTCCATCACTTCAAAACGCCAGCCATTTTTGGCGGCAAAGCGCTGATACATGCTAAATAAATTGGCCCCAAACAGCGCTGCCTCATCACCGCCTGTCCCGGCACGCACCTCAAGAATCGCGTTTCGTGAGTCATCTTTGTCTTTTGGCAGTAACAATAGCTGAAGCCGTTCCTTTTCGCCGGGAATCCTGTCTTTGAGAAGGGTAACTTCGGCCTCTGCCATCGCCTGCATTTCATCATCACCAGCGGCTTCGGCGACCATTGTGATCGCGTCTTTCAATTCACTTTCCAAAGCGCGCACCAATTCAATCTGTTCGCAAACAGGCCGCAATTCGGATAATTCACGTGAAAAATCCGCAAGTGCCTTGCTGGATAATTCAGCAGATCGAGACAGCTGGGTTTCAACTTCTTGTCGACGCTCTAAAACTTTGTCCATTGATGAGTCGATGCTCATGCCGGGATTCCTTATTGGTTAAACGATTTGGAAAAAGACGGGATGCACTGCCGGGCCGGCTATGGCGCCAGCAACGCCGCGGCAACCACATCAGCAAGATCGGCCATGGCAATTTCAGTTTGTGTACCCGTCGTAAGATCGCGCAATTGCACCGTGTTTTTGGCCAATTCATCGCCGCCAAGAATAATCGCCAATTTGATATTGGAACGGGCGGCTTTTTTCAGCTTCTTACCAATCGCGCCTGCTGTTGGAAACTCAATATCAACCCCGGTATCGCGCAATTTTTCCGCCAATTGAAAGGCGGCTAGGTCGGTCTCTGGATCCGTTGACAACATCGCCACCTGTGGCACCGCCACTGCGGCATCACCAGCCAGCATGGCAAGACGTTCAATCCCAGCGGCCCAGCCAACACCCGCCACCGCCGGCCCTCCAAGCATTTCGGCCAAGCCATCATAACGGCCACCACCAAGAACTGTGCCTTGGGTGCCAAGCGCGTCAGTCACAAATTCAAATGCGGTATGGCAATAATAATCAAGGCCACGCACCAATAACGGGTCAAACATCCATGTCACCCCAGCGGCATCAAGCGCCGTGGTGAGTGTTTGAAAATGGGCTGTTGATACAGCGTTCAAATAATCTTGAAGTTTCGGTGCGGTTTGGAGGATATCACGATCACCAGCATCTTTTGAATCAAGTATGCGCAACGGATTCACTGCGAGGCGCCGCTTGCTATCATCTGACAATGCATTTTCATGCGTCTGTAAAAACCCCACCAGCGCCGCCCGATAGGCCGCCCGGCTTTCGGTATCGCCAAGCGAGTTTAAATGCAACACGCAATGCGGCAAAACGCCAAGCTGGGCCAGAAACCGTGCGCCGGCACTAATCACCTCGGCATCTGCCAAGGCATCATTCGGGCCAAGATATTCAATGCCAACTTGATGAAATTGGCGCATCCGTCCCTTTTGTGGGCGTTCATACCGGAACATCGGCCCCGCATAGAAATATTTTAGCGGCAGGCTTTGCGTCAGCCCACCTGAAATCATCGCGCGCACCACGCCAGCGGTATTTTCTGGACGCAAGGTCAGCTGTTCACCGCCGCGGTCGGCAAAACTGTAATTTTCCTTGGTAACAATATCGCTGCTCTCACCAAGCGGACGGCTGAACACCTCGGAAAATTCGAAAATTGGCGTGGCCATTTCCTGAAAGCCATAGCGCGCCGTTGCATGGCGCGCCGTATCAATCACCAGCCGGTGCTGTGCCATCACATCAGGAAGAAGATCAGCAGTGCCCCGAACGGGCTGCAGTTTAGACATAATTTACGACGCCTTTTCACCGATATCTGCAGCGGCCTCCGCCGCCTTTATTTCCGCAACGCGTGTCTCCACCAGATCGACAACATGTTCGACAATGTCACCATTTGTTAACCGATGATCAGCCATGCCTGAAAGATAAATCTGATGCGTGCCTTTGCCGCCACCAGTCAAACCAATATCAGTCTCACGTGCCTCTCCCGGGCCATTTACCACACAGCCGATAATCGACACGGTAATGGGTAGGTCAATATGTTCAAGACGGTCTTCTATAATCTGCACCGTTTTGATCACGTCAAACTGCTGGCGCGCGCAAGATGGACAGGAAATCACCGTGACCCCGCGGCGGCGCAAGCCAAGCGATTTCAACATTTCATACCCGGCTTTGACTTCTTCAACTGGGTCAGCAGACAGCGACACACGGATCGTGTCACCAATGCCTGCCCACAAAAGATTACCAAGACCAATCGCTGATTTAATCGTACCTGATCGCAACCCACCAGCCTCGGTAATGCCAATATGCAATGGGCAATCGATGGCATCAGCAAGCTGTTGATAGGCGGCGACTGCCAAAAATATATCAGACGCCTTTACCGAAATTTTAAATTCGTGGAAATCATTGTCTTGTAGCAAGCGCGCATGTTCGAGCGCCGATTCAACAAGTGCTTCTGGGCAGGGTTCGGCATATTTTTCAAGAAGATGCTTTTCCAGCGACCCAGCATTGACCCCAATACGCATTGAACAACCATGATCGCGGGCGGCCTGCACAACGTCACGAACGCGCGACGCATTGCCAATATTGCCGGGGTTAATCCGCAAACAAGCCGCCCCCGCCTCGGCGGCCTCAATGGCCCGGCGGTAATGAAAATGTATATCGGCGACGATTGGCACTGGGCTTTTGGCACAAATGGCTTTCAATGCTTTGGTGCTGTCCTCATCCGGACAAGACACCCGCACGATATCAGCCCCGGCCGCCGCGGCCGCATTAATCTGCGCCATTGTGGCATCAACATCGCTGGTCAGGCTATTGGTCATGGTTTGCACAGAAATAGGCGCGTCACCACCAACGGGCACCGCGCCTACCATAATCTGGCGACAACGGCGCCGTTCAATCGTCCGATAAGACCGATAGGCGTTTGACAAAACATTACCCCAATTGCGCGCCAGATGGCGCCTTGCTGATTACGGCGCCGCCATCGGCATCAGGTGCGTGGCGCGCAGTGTCGTTACCCCACCGCCTGATATACCCTGTTCGCGGCAAGAGTGCCAGCAACTATGGCAATTTTCTGGTGCAAAAACCAGACAATGGATATCTCGCACAAGCATCTTCACCCGTGCGCCAAACAGATGCCGGGCCTCATGACAAGATTATATAGAGATGATCGTGCTAGAACCGTTCGCGCAACCGGTTTTTCGCCAACGGCAAATCCCGCACAATTTCACCAATCGTACCAATTGTGATGATGTCATTCCCAGCGGTAACAAGCTCAATCCCGCCTGCATTACCGGTGCTGAGATAGAGCGCACTGCCATCATCCACAACATAGGTTTCGCCCGCTTTCATTAATTTTTTAAGAACCGCTGTACCATCACCCCGGACAATTTCAACCCAGCTTGAAGCAGTAGCACGAATGGTCACTTCTTGATGCGGGTCCCGCGATGTCGCCACGGCGGCGGCACTGCCCGGTACTAGTTGTTGGACTGGATCTGGCGTCACTGCAGCATCATCTATGTTTTCACGGCGCGCCATCTTGGTAACAGGTTGGGTCGCCGCATCGCCATCAATCACAGATGACGGAGACGAAGCCGCAGTGGCAATTTTAGGCGTCACGGCCTCTTCAACCGCACCATTCATCACCGCTTCGTTACTGTCAGACACCGCTGAGGCAAGCATGGCTGTGCCAGCGGCATTATCGGCGGCATTATCGGCGTCATTCGCAACGTTACTACCAGCACCCGTGCTGATATCAGCCCCCGGCGTAATCACAGGTGACAGTTTTTCTGCCGCATCATCTTTGGCAATGGTGACGGTCGAATCTTGGTCACCCGGCATCGTGCCAGATATTGTTTGAGAGGCGGTTTCCAATCTCTGCCCGATGGCATTTTTTTCCATCAAACCCGGTTGTTTGGCATCAATTTCAACAACCGCTAATTCACTTTCGGCAGTGGCGTCTGGTGTTGTGGGGCCACTGATCCAGTACCATCCACCATAGCCAATCAGCGCCAGCACGACAAATAGCGAAGCCATCGCCGGTGCAGACCGTTGCGGCGGGCCAGCCGTTACCGGCAGTTTGTAATCTACAGTGGATGAGGCATCGCCCTTAATGGCGTAAAACCGACCAGCAAGATCGGCACCGTCCAACCCTAAAAACTTGCCATAGCTGCGCAAAAAGCCAGATACATATGTCGGGGCAGGCAATTGATCAAAATCACCTGATTCAAGCCATCTTAAATAATCGGCCGAAATACGAAGCTCACGCGCCACATCAGCTGTCCGCAACCCGCGCTCTTTGCGCGCCGCTTGCAACTGCTTGCCAATTCTTTTGAAGCTGTCGTTCATGGTCTGGCCTTCACCAACACCCGGCAGAATTTTTTGTGTCAAATGCGTCT
>JAYOVO010000059.1:0-9633 GCA_038151495.1 Alphaproteobacteria bacterium | reverse complement strand
CCATTCGATTTCGCCAAGCCATATTGATGTGAATGATTTTTACACAGCCGTTGGCGTGGGGCCGCGTGCCTATGATATTTCGGTGTTAAATATTTCCGGGACAAGCTTTGGCGCCCTATCACCGCCAGCCATTGAGGCCTTGTCACTTGGTGCCAAACGTGGCGGTTTTGCGCATAATACCGGCGAAGGATCATTTTCAAAATATCATCAGGCTGGTGGCGGCGACAGCAT
The DNA here is from genome assembly GCA_038151495.1 of Alphaproteobacteria bacterium. Taxonomy (GTDB): domain Bacteria; phylum Pseudomonadota; class Alphaproteobacteria; order Puniceispirillales; family Puniceispirillaceae; genus UBA3439. Next base: position 9,402 of record JAYOVO010000059.1, on the reverse strand, counting down.
CTGGCAGATTTCAACTGGCTATTTTGGCTGTCGGACCCCGGATGGCAAATTCTCAAGGGGCGAAACCGGGGCATGGCGGCATGTTGATGGCGCCAAAAGTGACGCCTGAAATTGCCGCAACACGCGGCATCCCTGAATATCAAGATTGTATTTCTCCATCGCATCATTCGGCCTTTTCAACACCAAATGAACTGCTTGATTTTGTTGAAACATTACGCGATTTATCAGACGGAAAGCCGGTCGGGATCAAGTTATGTATCGGGCATCCATGGGAATTTATCGCCATTGTAAAAGCCATGGTTGAAACCGGCAAGGTGATTGATTTTATCACCGTAGACGGGGCAGAAGGCGGGACTGGTGCTGCGCCTGTGGAATTTGCCCAGCATCTTGGCTCGCCATTACGCGACGCGCTGGTTTTTGTTGATACTGCGTTGCGCGGGGCTGGTCTGCGTGACCGGGTGAAAGTCGCCGCGTCGGCAAAAATCATCAGTGCCTATGACATTATCAGACATTGTGCCCTTGGTGCCGATTGGTGCAATATGGCGCGGCCTTTCATGTTTGCTATTGGCTGTATTCAGGCGCGTGATTGTGCATCTGGCAATTGCCCCAGCGGCGTTGCCACCATGAACCCAAGTCGCTACCGCGTGGTGGATGTCAACGACCGGGCGCAACGTGTTCATAATTTTCATAAAAATACACTGGCGGCGCTGCGAGAAATGCTCGAGGCGGCCGGGTTAACCCATACCCATCAGCTAAATCGCCGGCATATTGTGCGGCGACTATCGGCAAGCCAGATCAAATTGGCAGACCAAATCTATCCGCGGGTTGAAATAAATGCGCTGATTGAGGGCAAACCAGTTGAAGACCCACGGCTTGCCTCTTATTGGCACCGGGTGAGTGGGGCAAGCTTTCAACCGATTGATAATGACCGGTTATAAAGCGGCGTTGCGCCCGCGCCCAAATAGCTAGGATGCCGGGCTGGTTTCAATCGGTGCGTCAGATGCGCCCCATTCGCTCCACGACCCATCATAAACAAATGTTTTCTCATTGCCCAAAATGGCCAGTGCCAAGGCCAGCCCACAAGCGGTAACCCCCGACCCGCAACTGGTGATGACCGGGCGGCTGATATCAATGCCGCCAGCGGCAAACGCGGCGGCGAGGTCATCCTTGTCTTTGAGCGCGCCATTATTCAGCAGGCTACTGATTGGCACATTAGACGACCCGGGAATGTGGCCAGCGCGCAAGCCAGCGCGTGGTTCCGGTTCGGTACCAGCAAACCGACCCGCCGAACGGGCATCGGCAATTTGACCGGCAATGCCGTCGGTAACAAGTGCCTGCAAGCTGGCAAGGTTAATAGCATTCGCCCCAACCGCCGACCGGATGGTAAATTGCCCGGCGGCCACCGGTGTTTCTGCACCGCTATCCGTGGCGCCGCCAATTGCAATCCAGCTTTTTAGGCCGCCATTTAAAACACTGACCTTGGCATGACCAAATAACCGTAGCATCCACCATGCCCGCGCGGCGCTTAGATGTGCCGAGTCACAATACACAATGATATGATCCTCGTCATTCAGGCCAAGCGCCTGCATATGCGCCGCAAACACGTCAGATGACGGCAGGGTATGCGGAAGCGGCGATGATGTATCAGCGATCAGGTTAATGTCGAATCTGCCAGCCCCGGCGATGCGTTGTGCGATAAATTCGGCTTGGGCGTCGCGCCCGGTGGTTGGCAAATGGGAACTGGCATCAAGAATTTTTATATTGTTTTGACCGCTATGATCGCGAAGCCACGCGGCGGTAACGATGAATGGAATATCTGTCATAATAGGTATTTGCCCTGTGTCATTAGCCCTGTGTCAGTAAATGTTCTTTACGCGTCTAGCCAAGTTGGAACTGGCAGGTTTTTGCTCCGCAAAAAGGCGGGATTCCATATTTTTGATTGATACCGCTGGCCACTGTCGCACAAGATCGTCACAATGGTATGACCAGGCCCCAATTCCTTTGCCATGGCCACCGCACCAGCCACATTAATGGCGGTCGACCCGCCCAAATACAGGCCTTCATGCTGCATCAGATCGTAAATTAATGGCAAAGCGTCCTGATCGGTCAGGCAAAATGACATATCAACTGGCGCCTCGGCCAGATTTTTTGTGATGCGGCCCTGACCGATGCCTTCGGAAATTGAATTGCCGCTGGATTTCAATTCACCTTTTTCATAATAATGGTGCAATGCTGATCCTTCTGGGTCAGCAAGGCCAATTTTTACTGCAGTATTTTGGTCTTTTAGATAACGGCCAACACCGGCAAGCGTGCCGCCCGACCCAACAGCACAAATAAAACCGTCAATTTTACCATCCGTTTGCTGCCAGATTTCCGGGCCAGTCGATTCATAATGGCCGCGCATATTGGCAGTATTGTCAAATTGATTGGCCCAAATCACACCGCCATCATGGGTTTTGGCAAGCTCTGCCGCCAACCGTTCAGAATAGCGAACATAATTGCCCGGGTCTTTGTATGGGGCGGCTGGAACAAGCCGTAAATCAGCGCCGCATACCCGCAAAACATCCTTTTTTTCTTCGCTTTGCGTTTCTGGCATGACAATCACCGATTTATAGCCTTTGGCATTGCCGACCATTGTCAGCCCGATTCCTGTATTGCCAGCGGTACCTTCTACAATCAGCCCGCCCGGGCCAAGCAAACCACGGGCCTCGGCATCTTCAACAATGGCTTTGGCGGCGCGATCTTTAACAGATCCACCCGGATTCATGAATTCCGCTTTGCCGAAAATATCACATCCCGTCAGTTCAGAAACGCCATGCAACTTGATCAAAGGTGTGTTGCCAATAGCGTTAACAAAGCCGGGTGCATTTATAACTGTCATCGAGCTGTCCTAGGTTGATTATGTTGGCGGCAAATGCCACCGTGTTGCGCCATATGTGCCAAAAGGTGCGCACCCCAACAATGTAATCAGCGGTCATGATTTGTAAATCAAAATCCAAGCTTGGCACTGCTTGCTTGACGTGGCAGGCTAGAGGCCATTTTAGCCGGATGTAACAACACGTCGCAACGACAGCGTCACAAAATAAAGATTGGATGGTTTTATGGCCCGCATCACGCTTATTCGCCATGGCAAAGCGGAAATGCCAAGAATAGGTGGTGATGATTTTGAACGGGGCCTTATTCAGCGCGGTATGCAAAATGCCGAGGCTGTCGGTCAATTCATGCAGGACCATAAACTCTTGCCAGATCTGGTCTTGGTATCGCCAGCCCGGCGTGCCCGGCAAACTTATGAATTGATGTCAGCTAGTTGGCCAAACCCGCCGCGTGTGGTGTATGAAGATAAACTTTACGAAGTGTCTGCTGACACGCTTTTGCGTTTGATCTTTGAACATGGTCGTGACGTGGAAAGTGTTGCGGTTGTTGGCCATAATCCCAGCCTTGTTGTGCTGTTGACGCATTTTGTCGGGCTTGTCGATGGTGAGGTTAATTTGGGTTATTTTCCAACCTGTTGTGTTGCCGATATCGGGTTTGACGCCGCGAAAATTGGTGATATTGATCCGGAAGAGGGGCGACTTCTTTCGTTGGTTAGAGCGCGTGATTTGACCCCGCTAGGATAAAAAACCTTATCATTTTTCTTGTGAATTTGATTGTTTTTTTACCGTTTTGCCGTTGACAAGAGTGTTTTAGCGTATTAAATCGCTGAAACGCATTGGCAAGATGTTAGTAAAGATGAAAAGAGACCGCATAGAAAGCCAACATGAGAGTGAATTATTCACCGCTATACTGGCGCTGAAAACGCCGGATGAGGCGCGTGATTTTTTTTATGATTTATGCACACCAGCAGAACTTGAAGGGTTGGTTGACCGTTGGCGGGTGGCGCAAATGCTGTTGCAGAAAACGCCCTATCGAAAAATAGCTGAAGATACCAAGGTTAGCACCGCAACAATTGTCCGGGTGGCACGGTTTCTGAATAATGGGTTTGGCGGATATAAAACGGTGATGAAACGACTTGGTAAATAAATTTGCGCGGGTCTGATAATGATAGTGGAATGACAAATGGATAGTGAAAAAAGGCTGAAAATCGCCATTCAAAAATCTGGACGGCTTGCTGATATGTCACTGCAGCTTCTTGAAAAATGTGGCATTCAGCTCTCAAAAAGCCGTGATCAACTTTTGTGCCGGTCACAAAATTTCCCGCTGGATGTGTTTTTGGTTCGCGATGATGACATCCCCGCATTTCTGGCAACGGATGTTTGCCAACTTGGGGTGTTGGGGCAAAATGTGCTTCGTGAAAAACAGACGATTGGCAATGGCAAATTTGCTGGATTAAAAGAAGAATTGCCGCTTGGTTACGGTCGCTGTCGGCTATCAATCGCGGTGCCGCAGGGATTTGTCTATAGCGGTATTGCCTCGCTTCAAGGAAAAACCATTGCCACTTCATATAAGGGTCTGCTTGGTGCCTATCTGCAAGCCAATAATATAGATGCGGATATTGTTACCATGGAAGGCGCCGTTGAGGTGGCACCGCGCACGCATCTTGCAGATGTTATTTGTGACCTTGTATCAACTGGCAATACGCTGATCTCAAACGGGCTGGTGGAACAGGATGTTATTTTGCAATCAGAGGCGGTGTTGGTCAAAAACCAGATTTCTGATCCCGATATCGCCAGGCTGTGTGACAAATTAATGTCACGGATCAAGGCGGTTCAGCGCGCCGCCAACAGCCGGTATATTATGCTCAACAGCCCAATCGACAGCCTTGCCGCGATCAAGGCCGTGCTACCTGGTTCACAATCGCCAACGGTTATGCCATTGCAAGGACGCGATGATATGGTGGCGGTGCATGCTGTCTGCGAAGAGGGTGTGTTTTGGGATACCATGGAAGATCTAAAGGCAAATGGTGCGAATTCGATTCTTGTCGTGCCAATCGAAAAAATGCTGGATTAGGGGCGAGCTGATGGCCAAAACTGTGAAAACCGTGCCTAACAGTGCGATGATAAGCCAGCGGGCCCGGCCGGAAATTCTCGCCATGGGCGGCTATGTGTCGGCACGGTCAATTGAAAAATCAAATCGCGGCACCATTTTTCTAGATGCCAATGAATGCGCTTTTGAACCGTTTATTGGTGCGCAGAATTTATCGCGCTATCCAGAACAACAGCCAACCGCCCTGCAAGAGGCCATTTGCCGATGGCTAGATGTGTCAAAACGGCATATTACCATCACCCGCGGTGCTGATGAGGCCATTGATTGTTTGGTGCGTGCGTTTTGCGTGCCGGGTCAAGATAACATTGTCATTTGCCCGCCAACCTTTGCCATGTATGCGCAATCTGCAACGCTTCAAAACGCCGAGGTACGCCAGGCAAAGCTTGATAGAAAGTTTGATTTAGATGTTAACTTGATAAATCAAACAACTGATAATAATACAAAAATTATTTTTGTTTGCTCGCCAAATAACCCCACGGCAAATCTTATGAACCGGGCGCGTATTTTACAGCTTTGTACCGATTATGCCGAAACAGCCCTTGTCGTTGTTGATGAAACCTATGTTGAATTTGCCGATAGCGAGAGTCTGATTCCTTGTCTTGATGCGCATGCCAATTTGGTGATTTTGCGCACCCTGTCGAAATCGCATGCGGCCGCTGGGTTGCGTTGTGGGGTGGCTGTGGCGCGGTCAGATGTCACTGAACTGTTACAAAAAGTGCTGGCACCTTATCCCCTAGCGCAGCCTGTTGTTGACGCGGCGCTAACCATTTTATCGGCAAAGTCACAATCTGTTCTGGCGGCAAAGCGACGAGACATTGTGACCCGGCGCGATCAGGTGGCGGCTATGCTTGCGGCAAGCGCAGAAATTGTCGAGGTGTTACCATCTGATGCCAATTATTTGTTGGTACGGGTGAAAGATGCCGCGGATTTATGCGAAAAATGCCGCGCTTCTGGCATTATTTTGCGCAACCAATCGCATCAACCGGGGCTTGAAAACACTGTGCGGGTTTCGATTGGCAGTGACGAGGATATGCAGGCCTTTATTGGTGTGGTCAAGGGCGAATCCCTATCAGGGCGCAGCGATCAACGGGTTGAAACTGTTATTCGCAAGACCAATGAAACGGCAATTTCGGTACGGGTTAATCTGGATGCCGCCGCCCCGGTACGGATTAATACCGGCATTGGTTTTTATGATCATATGCTGGATCAAATTGCCAAACATGGCGGGTTTTCTTTGGAAATTGAATGTGATGGTGATTTGCATATTGATCCACATCATTCCGTTGAGGATTGTGCCATCGCGCTTGGTCAGGCCATCCGGTTGGCATTAGGTGACAAACGCGGTATTGGCCGCTATGGGTTTTTCCTGCCGATGGACGAATCACAGGTCAAGGTGGCTTTGGATTTTGGTGGACGGTTCTATCTTGATTTTAAAGCTGATTTCCCAGAAAGCCATGTTGGTGATTTGCCAACTGATATGGTGCCGCATGTGTTTTATTCGCTTGCTGAAAATATGCAGGCCAATCTGCATATCGCGGTCACTGGTGAAAACACCCATCACATGGTTGAAGCTTGTTTCAAAGGGTTTGGCCGGGCGTTGCGTCAAGCCATTCGCCGAGATGGTGACGAAATGCCAAGCACAAAGGGCAGCCTATGATCGCAATCATTGATAGTGGTGGGGCCAATATTGCATCGGTGCAATTTGCGCTGGAACGGCTTGGCGCCCGATCAGTTTTGACTCGTGACGCGGCAGAAATTGCGGCGGCGGACCGGGTGCTTTTGCCCGGGGTCGGCGCCGCGCCAGTGGCCATGAAAGCCCTTGGTGACGCGCAATTAATTGAACCAATCCGCCAACTTCGTCAGCCAGTTCTGGGCATATGTTTAGGTATGCAATTGCTGTTTGGCCGTTCGTTTGAGGGGGATACCGATTTGCTTGGTATTCTGGACGGTGCGTGCCACGCATTCACCCCATCAGAGGGGCGATCAGTGCCACATATGGGGTGGAATAGGTTGCATCCAACCACCACGCATCCGTTGTTGGCTGGTTTGGATGATGTGTCGCATGTGTATTTTGTGCATAGCTATTATGTGCCTGTAAATGACGCCACCATCGCGACCTGCAATTATGGTCAGGATTTCACCGCGATCGCCGCGAGAGATAATTTTTTGGGGTGTCAATTTCATCCGGAACGATCTGGCCAGGTTGGCGCCCGTATTTTGCAGAATTTTTTGGAGATGCCGTCATGATTTTATATCCGGCAATTGATCTGATTGGCGGCGCTGTTGTGCGGTTACATAAAGGTGATTTTGATCAATTGACACAGTATGGCACCGATCCGGTGGCGGTTGCTAAAACCTATGCTGATGCTGGGGCCACATGGCTTCATCTTGTCGATCTGGATGGGGCAAAAAACCCACAAAATAGACAAATTGACCTAATCGCCAATATCATTAACAGCACCGGCTTGTTGGTGCAGACAGGTGGGGGGATCCGGTCAGCAGATGATGTGGCCGCGCTTCTTGATGCGGGGGCCGCACGTGTTGTTATTGGCAGTCTTGCGGTGCGTGACCCCGATGTTGTCAAACAGCTTATGCACATGCATGGGCCAGAAAAAATCTGTCTGGCGGCGGATGTCATCTGGCAAAATGACACCTTTTACATTGCAGTATCTGGATGGCAGGAAGCCAGTGACCTCAGCCTGTTTGATTTTTTAAATATGTTTGCGCCTGCAGGGCTAACGCATGTTTTATGTACTGATATTGATCGGGATGGGACATTGCAGGGGTTTAACCGTGCGCTCTATACCAATGTAAAACAAGAATTTTCCCATTTGCAACTTCAGGCATCAGGCGGGGCAAGCCGCCTTGAAGATTTGAAACATCTGGATGCGGATGGGGTGATTATTGGCAAGGCCCTGTATGAAGGGCGTTTTAGCGTTGCCGAAGCGCTGGAGGCGACCGCATGTTGACCAAACGCATTATTGCTTGCCTTGATGTGAAAGACGGCCGGGTGGTCAAAGGTGTGCAATTTAGAAATCATGTCGATATGGGTGATATTTTAGAGCTGTCACAACGCTATGCTGATGAAGGCGTTGATGAATTGGTGTTTTACGATATCACCGCCAGCAGTGATGGCCGGGTGGTTGATAAAAGCTGGGTTAATCAAATCGCCCGCCGCATCAATATCCCCTTTTGTGTGGCAGGTGGTATCAGAACCGTTGCCGATGCCAAAGCCATTTTGAATGATGGCGCAGATAAAATTTCGGTCAATTCACCAGCGCTTGAGACGCCTGAATTTATTACCGAACTTGCCGCGGCATTTGGCACACAATGTGTTGTCGTAGGTATCGATAGTCGCCGCGAAGATGACGGGCGTTTGCAGGTGTATCAATATACCGGCGACGAAACCAAAACGATCAAATCCAAACGCGAAACCGTTGCCTGGGCGCAACAGGTTGTGGCGCTTGGTGCCGGTGAAATTGTGTTGAATTGCATGAATAATGATGGGGTCAGACAGGGCTATGATATTGAACAGTTAAAAGCTGTCAAAGCGGCCGTTTCGGTGCCAGTTATCGCCTCTGGTGGGGCGGGGGATTACCAACATTTTGCCGATTTGTTTCAGACCACTACTATTGATGGTGCGTTGGCTGCATCGGTGTTTCACAGTGGTAAAATACCTATTCCCGATCTCAAAGCCTTTTTACGGGCGCAATCTATCGAAGTGCGAGTGTGATATGCCAGTGATCAACAGCGAAAATCTTGCATGGGAAAAGGGCAATGGTTTGCTGCCAGCCATCATCCAAGATGTAAATACTGGTCAGGTATTGATGCTTGGCTATATGAATGCGGACGCGCTTGCCAAAACCTTAGACATAAAAAAAGTAACGTTTTATTCGCGGTCAAAAGACAGATTATGGACAAAGGGCGAAACGTCAGGCAACTGGCTGGATTTTGTGAGCGCCGAGATGGATTGTGATGCCGACACAATTTTGATTCAGGCCCGGCCACATGGCCCGGCATGCCATACAGGAAGCCAGACTTGTTTTAATGATCATGCGGCCAGCGCAACCGGGTTTTTAGATCAATTATCCGCGTTAATTGCCGCGCGCCACCGCACCATGCCGGAAAACAGCTATACAACCAGCCTGTTTCGTGATGGCACCGCGCGGATTGCCCAAAAAGTGGGTGAAGAGGGGGTCGAACTGGCGTTGGCGCGGATGAAAAATGATCCGGAAGAAACCAAAAATGAAGCGGCAGATTTATTGTTTCATATGATGGTGTTGCTGGAAGATGCCGGATTGGCGTTCAACGATGTTGTCGCGGTGTTGCAAGAACGCCATAAATAGCACGCATATCGGGAAAAGAGTGGCTCCCCGGGACGGATTCGAACCGCCGGCCAAGCGATTAACAGTCGCTTGC
>JAYOVO010000058.1:0-9635 GCA_038151495.1 Alphaproteobacteria bacterium | reverse complement strand
CGAATTGAACAGTATTTGTGGGCATTATCGTGAATGGGGCGGCTCACCGGATGACCCGAATGTAAAATTAGGCGGAATATTTCCAATAGATGTCGCCGAACACCGGCAAGTTTGCCGCGCGAATTGATTGGGTGGCACGGGCTAAATCAAGCTAATGTCGCTGGTGCAATGGTAAAATTTAGCAATCGCAACCAAATCATTGAATAACAGTGTAACAGGGTTTATAAGCGTCAAATATTATCGTCACACACAACGGCGATGAATAATTTTACTGTCCTTTTTGTGATTTTAGTTCCGATTATCAATAGTGAGTGCCAATAATGCAGAACAGCTCATTCGCAACCGCCCGCAAAACCATGGTTGATTGTCAGTTGCGTCCATCCAAAGTAACAGACCAGTTTGTATTGGATGCCTTTTTGACAATTCCGCGTGAAGAATTTGTTGGCAAACAACAACGTGCGCTGGCTTATGTTGATGAAGATTTGCCCTTGTCGGGTGGCCGCTGTTTGATGGAACCGATGGTGCTGGCACGCTTGCTACAAGCACTAGAAATCCGGCCTGACGACAATCTTTTGATTGTTGGTGCTGGCTGTGGGTATGGCACGGCGGTTGCGGCAAAATTGGCTGGGTCAGTGATTGCCATTGAGACACGTGCAAACCTTGTTGAAAAAGCGCAAGATGTGTTGGTTTCGATTGGTATCGATAATGCGGCGATCGTAAAGTCACGTTTGGTTGATGGGTACCCAGACGAGGGACCATATGATCGTATTTTGATCGAGGGCGGGGTTGAAACTATACCTGATAGTTTGCTCAAACAACTAACGCCAAAAGGCCGGCTAGTGGCGATTTATCGTAAACCGGGTCATCCGGTGGGTGTGGCCAGTTTGTGGACGCGATCTGGTAAAGACTTCACCCGTACCCCATTGTTTGATGCACGGGTGCCAAACCTTGATGAGTTTAATGCCAAGGTCGAATTTTCCTTTTAACGCCGTTGTCATATTGGGGCTGACATTTTGATAATTTTACGATCTTATATGTTTTCCCTAGCATTATGCGTTGGTTTGTTCAGTGCCAGCACAAATGCGGCATTGGCAGATACGCTTGACGATGCGTTGCGGGCCAGTTTGCAAACTTCGTCTGAAATCGCCGCCGCCCGGCAAGGATGGCTGGCGGCCCGTGAAAACATCGAAACCAAAACATCAACAAGCGATTTAAAAGCAACCTTGTCGGTGACAGGCAACCAAACGCATACAGATACACCATCTAGCAATGGGTATAAACAATCTGAATATGGGTCTGGCAGCATTAGCGTGGCCAAGAATTTATATGATGGTGGACAAACCTCGGCCAACAGGAAGCTTGCTGAAATTCAGCTCGATCAGGCCACAGCTAGTTACCTTGCGACTGAGCAAAATGTTATTTTGACCAGCATAGAGGCCTATTTGAATGTGTTGAAATCGCGGCGTGATGTGGATTTGAATGAATCCAATTTAAAGCGGTTGCAGGCGCATGTGAATGCCGCCCAAATTCGCGTTGAAGCTGGCGCGGCTACGCCAACGCGCTTGGCTGAAGCCGAGGCGCGTCATGCCCGTGCGAAATCCAACGCATTGGTCGCCGCTACTGATTTACAGAATGCGGAAGATGCTTATAAATCGCTCACCGGTTTGCGGGCAGGGGATTTGACACTTCCCGCGACGCCAGAAAATTTACCTGAACAAATTGGCGAAGCTGAAAAAATTGCAGGTTCAACACACCCCCATGTACAGGCCGCACTTGCGGCAGAGCGTGCCGCCGATCAGGCATTTAATACGCTAAAAGCTGGGGTTAGCCCGACATTGTCTTTGTCGTTATCGGCAACGTCAAAAGATGCAACCGGGACAAGTTCGGATTCGGATGTGCTGGCTGGGTCATTGGTTTTCTCGACCCCTATTTTGTCGACGAATGCCATCCGCGCTAAAGCCCGCAATGTAGCGGCGTCCCATCAACAGGCAAAATATGCGCGCGCCGAGGCTGTACGCGCCGCCGAGGTTCGTGCGCGTGCCGCGTTTCGGACGCAGGAAACAGCAAAAATCAACCTTGACGCTGTCCAGCGAGAGCTAAAAGCATCAAAACTTGTCGCGGCCGGTATTGCCAGCGAAGCCCAATTCGGCCAAAAGACGACACTTGACCTGCTTGATGCTGAACAAGATGTAAATGATGCTGAATTAAGGCTTGTGACAGCGGCGCATAATTTGCGGCTTGCGGCCTATCGGTTACAAGCGGCTATTGGTGGTTTAACTGCTGAATCTTTGGGGTTGGGTGATGTGCTTGGCACCTTGGATGATATGCCAATGCCAAATGATCCCTTCAGCACCACTTTTCCATATTCCAGACGCACAGTTGAATAGGATCATGCCAGATATACGGCATAGCCCCACATGGGATGGGGGGATAGGTGATGCTGATATTTGGCTTCTGGAAAATGTGGTATGGCGCGCACCCTATTTTCATGCAAATAGCACCACCAGCATGACCGCAACCCCCGCATTCAATGGATTTAATGCGTCAAATGGCACGCATGTTGTTGATCTGGTCGAGATCGTTCTTGCCGGTGATGCCCCATCACCGCCCCATGATGGCAAGGCAGATTTATAAATAATCCTGAAAAACCGCCTGAAGATTCGTTGCAAGCTTGCCTGTAAAGTCGTACATAAACGCAGTGTTTTTGATTTTAACAGCCCTTGTTTGCCAGCATCAGCCATGACCGACCCCATTCTGCCTAAAACCTATGATCCACAAGCCATTGAATCGAGCTGGTATGATCATTGGTTGTCCAGCGGACATTTCGCATGCGACCCAGAGTCGGATAAATCCCCCTATACCATCATGATGCCGCCGCCAAATGTTACCGGCAATCTGCATATGGGACATGCGCTGACATTCACCTTGCAAGATTTGCTGATCCGCTATCACCGTATGGCTGGGCGTGACACATTATGGCAACCGGGTACAGACCATGCTGGCATTGCGACACAAATGGTTGTTGAACGCCAGCTTGCCGCGCAAAATATTTCGCGTCGTGACCTTGGGCGTGATGCCTTTATTGATAAAGTATGGGAATGGAAAGCCGAATCTGGCGGCATGATCCACAAGCAATTGCAACGTCTTGGCGCGTCACCAGATTGGGACCGGGAACGATTTACCATGGATCCGGGCCTGTCTGAAGCAGTGATCAAGGTATTTGTTGCCTTGCATCGTGATGGTCTGATTTACCGGGACAAACGGCTGGTCAATTGGGATCCAAAGTTGATGACCGCCATTTCCGATTTAGAGGTCGAACAACGCGAGCAAACAAGCTCTATGTGGCACCTCAAATATCGGCTTGTTGGCACGGATAATGAATTTATTTCGATTGCCACGACCCGGCCCGAAACCATGCTTGGTGACGGGGCGGTCGCGGTCAATCCCGAAGATGAACGCTATCAGCATCTGATTGGCAAAATGGTGATCTTGCCGCTGTCAAACCGGCATATTCCAATTATCGCCGATGATTATGCAAAAATGGACAAAGGGTCTGGCGCGGTAAAAATCACACCAGCGCATGATTTTAACGATTTTGAAGTTGGTCGTCGTCACAATCTGCCATTGATTAATTTGATGACAGCAACAGCCGCCATGGAATCGATTGATGAAATCCCAGAAAAATACTGGGGTCTTGATCGCTATGATGCGCGGCGGCAGATTTTGCAGGATCTTGAGGCAGAAGGGCTGGTGGAACGCGAGGAAGTTTTGACCAATGTTGTGCCGCATGGGGACCGGTCAGGCGTTGTTATTGAACCATGGTTAATGGATCAATGGTATGTCAATGCTGAAAAACTTGCCGCACCAGCGATCAAAGCGGTTGAAGATGGTCGCACTAAATTTGTACCGGAACGCTGGAGCAAAACCTATTTCGAATGGATGCGTAATATCCAGCCTTGGTGTATTTCCAGACAATTATGGTGGGGACATCGGATTCCGGCCTGGTATGGGCCGGATGATACCGCCTTTGTCGAGGAAACCGAGGAAGCCGCCATCGCCGCGGCAACGGCCCATTATGGCAAAGCTGTTGAATTAAGACGTGATGAAGATGTTTTGGATACATGGTTTTCATCTGGATTATGGCCGTTTTCCACACTTGGCTGGCCAGAGAGTAATGCCGAGGTAAAACGCTATTACCCGGGTGATGTTTTGGTCACTGGCTTTGATATCATCTTTTTCTGGGTCGCCCGCATGATGATGATGAGCATGCATTTCATGGATGGCGAGGTGCCATTCAAAGAGGTCTATATCCACGCTTTGGTGCGGGATGAAAAAGGCCAGAAAATGTCTAAATCAAAGGGCAATGTTCTGGACCCGCTGGAATTGATTGATCAATATGGGGCGGATTCGCTCCGCTTTACATTGGCGGCGATGGCCGCGCAGGGCCGTGACATCAAAATGTCGACCAGTCGGCTTGAAGGCTACCGGAATTTTACCACGAAAATTTGGAATGCCTGTCGATTTTTGCAAATGAATGACTGTACCAATGCCGACAGCATTGATCTTTCGTCAGTCAAAGCGCCGGTCAATAAATGGATTGTGTCTGAATATAATACCGCCATTGCAAAAACTACAGCTGCCATCGAATCCTATCGGTTTAACGAGGCGGCAGATGCCTTGTATCATTTTATCTGGCATAGCTATTGTGATTGGTATGTCGAACTGATCAAACCCAGCCTTGGCACCGATGACAGCGCGGTCGCCGCCGAAATTAAGGCCACAGCCAGCACCATACTGGCAGGTACATTGCGTCTGCTTCACCCATTTATGCCGTATCTGACCGAAGAGCTGAATCAAAAAATCTTCCAAAGTGACGACATGTTAATCGCCGCTAACTGGCCGCAGGCAACAGCAGATACAGACCGTGATGCGGTCAATGATATCCAGTTTCTGATCAGCCTTATTACCGAAATTCGCTATATTAGGTCTGAAATGAACGTGCCACTATCGGCCAAGCCTGTATTGCAAGTCAGAGGCATGAGCGCGACACAAGCTGCGGTTTTGGACTCGCAAAGCGCCGCCCTGATGCGATTGGCAAGGGTGTCTGGGGTGACAGTTGTTGACCAGTTTGCCAAAGGCACAGCCCGTGGTAGCGTTGACGGAGCTGATGTTGGCCTGCCACTTGCCGACATTCTTGATTTGGATGCCGAAGCGGCACGATTGAAAAAGGATATTGGTGGGGTTGAAACGGAAATAAAGAAAATATCCGGCAAATTAGACAATCCAAATTTTCTGGCAAAAGCACCAGATGATGTTGTGGCTGAAAATCGCCGCAGGCTTGAAGATGAGCAAGTAAAACTAGATGGATTAACGGCAGCTTTGCGCCGTTTGGCCTGAACGATATAAGACCAGATAGAGGAGAGAGACCATGCCCGATAGTGTAAAACCAATTGATAAAAGCAAATTACCTAGCCGACATGTGTCTGTTGGGCCGGAAAAGGCCCCGCATCGGTCCTATTACTATGCCATGGGCATGACCGAGGAAGAAATTGCCCAGCCACTTGTTGGGGTGGTATCGACATGGAACGAAGCGGCGCCTTGCAACATCGCACTTGCCCGCCAAGCGCAAGCGGCAAAACGTGGTGTGCGCGATCATGCCGGATCGCCACGCGAATTCACCACCATTACCGTCACAGATGGGATTGCCATGGGCCATGCGGGTATGAAATCATCACTTGTGAGCCGCGAGGTCATTGCCGATTCAATTGAACTGACAGTGCGCGGCCATTGCTATGATGCGGTTGTTGGTCTTGCCGGCTGTGATAAATCACTTCCCGGCGTGATGATGGCGATGGCGCGTTTGAATGTGCCGTCGGTATTTATGTATGGCGGGTCAATCTTGCCCGGTCGGTTCAAAGACCGCGACGTCACAGTGCAGGACGTTTTTGAGGCTGTTGGTGCGCATGCGGCTGGCAATATGTCTGATGAAGATTTGCACGAACTTGAATGTGTGGCATGCCCGAGTGCTGGGTCTTGCGGCGGTCAATTTACCGCCAATACAATGGCTTGTGTTTCCGAGGCAATTGGCCTTGCCTTGCCGGGATCAGCCGGGGCGCCAGCACCGTATGAGACACGTGATGAATATGCATATCATTCAGGCCGAGTGGTCATGGAACTGGTAAAAAGCCAGTTGCGGCCACGTGACATTCTTACGCGCAAGGCATTTGAAAATGCGGCAACTGTTGTCGCGGCTTCTGGCGGGTCTACCAATGCTGGTTTGCATTTGCCTGCATTGGCATCTGAATGCGGTATTGAATTCGATTTGCATGATGTTGCCGAAATTTTCAAAAAGACACCTTATATTGCTGATTTGAAGCCGGGCGGACGTTATGTGGCCCGTGATATGTATGAAATTGGCGGCGTGCCAATTTTGATGAAAGCGCTTCTTGACGGTGGGTTTTTGCATGGTGACTGTATCACCGTGACCGGCAAAACAATTGCGGAAAATCTGGCTGATGTCAGTTTCCCAACAAATCAGGATATTGTCCGGACAACCGCAGAACCTTTGTCACCAACTGGCGGCGTCGTTGGGTTACGCGGCAATCTTGCCCCAGAAGGCGCTTTGGTAAAAGTGGCTGGCATGAAAGTTTTAAAATTTACTGGTACGGCGCGGTGTTTTGATTGTGAAGAAGATGCCTTTGCGGCTGTTGAACGGCGCGATTACAAAGAAGGTGATGTGCTGGTGATCAGGTATGAGGGGCCAAAAGGCGGCCCGGGCATGCGCGAAATGCTGGCGACAACGGCGGCGTTATACGGGCAAGGGGCCGGGGACAAAGTGGCGCTGATCACGGATGGTCGTTTTTCCGGTGCAACACGCGGCTTTTGTATTGGCCATGTGGGGCCTGAAGCGGCTGTTGGCGGCCCGATCGGCCTGTTGCAAGATGGGGACCAAATCACCATTGATGCCGAGGCTGGCACAATTGATGTTGACCTGTCCGATGATGAACTGGCCAAGCGTAAAGCGGCTTGGAAACCGCGCGGTACAGATTATAACGCCGGTGCCATCTGGAAATATGCACAAACTGTTGGGTCAGCCGAAAAAGGCGCCATTACACATCCGGGCGGTAAAGCAGAAACGCATGTCTATGCAGATATTTAGCGTCTGAAATTAATTTAAAATATTAAATAAATAGGCAGGGTTAACCCTGCCTATTTTTATCTGCTAACGAAAAAATTAGAACTGTAAATCGCACCAAATGGGTGTGTGGTCTGATGGTTTTTCAAGACCGCGCGGGGCCTTATCAACACCAACCGCGCCAAGGCGGTCAACGGCTTCGGGCGATAACAACAAATGATCAATCCGCACGCCATGATCGCGTTGCCATGCGCCAGCCTGATAATCCCAATAGGTATAGATAACCTCATGCGGGTGGCGGGCGCGCAGCGCGTCACAATAGCCGGTGTGGGCAAGCGTGCGAAACGCCTGTCGTGTTTCTGGGCGGGTGAGAGCATCTCCCTCCCAGCCAAGCGGGTCATAACAATCTAGATCATCTGGAATGACATTAAAATCGCCGCCAAGAACAATGGGTTGTTCGCTGGCAAGAAGCGCCGCCGCGCGTTGATTTAACCGGTCCATCCATTGCAGCTTATAGTCAAATTTAGGCCCCGGTGCCGGGTTGCCATTTGGCAAATATATACTGGCCACACGGACAGTTTCTATGCTGGCCTCGATATAGCGGGCCTGTTCATCACGATCATCACCCGGCAAGCCGCACATAACATCCTTGATCGGATGGCGGCTGGCAATGGCCACGCCATTATAGCTTTTTTGTCCATGAATAGCGACATGCCAGCCAAGTGAGGAAAACGCCTCACGTGGGAAATTTTCATCCTGTGATTTTGTTTCCTGCAATAATAAAACATCGCAAGAATCTGATTTTAACCAATTGATAATTATATCTAATCTGGCTTTTGCCGAATTCACATTCCAACTGGCAATGCGCATGAAATTAAACTGAAAAAGATGTGCCGCAACCGCATGATGCTGTGGCATTCGGGTTATTGACAGCGAAATATGACCCCATCAGATCCTGCTTGTAATCAAGTTCAGCCGTATCGACCAGTTCCAGCGACATTGCATCGATCACAATTTCGACATCATGTGCGGAAAAAACGCAGTCATCTGGCTGTTTGGTGACGTCGATGCTAAAGTCATATTGAAAGCCTGAACATCCGCCGCCCAATACGGCCACGCGAAAAAAGCTGCCATCTGGTTCATCTGCAAGCATTTTCGTAATACGCGCCGCGGCAGATACTGTTAGGCCGAAATTGCCGCCATTGGTAACAGGCGCTTGGCCCTGTACGGCGTCTTTAGATGCTGATGTACCTTGTTGTTGTGTCATATGTTTGCAAGACCTGTTTTAATTTCGCGGCATCTTGTTACACCGATAATATGAGGGTTTCAGAGGTTTGAATCAAGCCATTCAATCCAAATAAGCATATTGTTAAGATTGCGGTTTTTATTGACTAGGCCTACATTAACCGGGATTGGATGACATGGCGAACCAGTCAACCGCCCGGTAAAAGTGAAACAGCGTGAACATGATAACCGAACACAGGGGGCTTGCCCCATATGCGTCACATGGGCCACAATCGCGTGGTCGGCTTTTGGCTGAAGATGATGGCCGCGAAGCGACCAGCAGATCGCCTTTTCAGCGTGACCGTGACCGCATTATCCATTCAGGTGCGTTTCGCCGTTTAAAACATAAAACACAGGTTTTTGTTTATCACGAAGGTGACTATTTCCGCACACGGTTGACCCATTCGCTTGAAGTGGCGCAGATTGCCCGATCCATGGCACGGGCGCTGCAACTTAATGATGATTTGGCCGAAGCTGTGGCACTGGCACATGATCTTGGCCATACGCCATTTGGCCATGCGGGTGAGGATGCGCTGAATAGGGCCATGCAAAATTTTGGTGGGTTTGACCATAATGATCAAACCATCCGCGTATTAACCCATCTAGAACAAAGATATGCTGGCTTTAACGGTTTGAATTTGAGCTGGGAAACGATCGAAGGCGTGGTGAAACATAACGGCCCGGTTACTGGTGATGCCGCTGGTCGTGATCCGGTCTCTATGATTGACCGGCAGTTTCACCTTGAATTGCAAAATTACGCCTCGGCAGAAGCCCAGCTTGCCAATCTGGCAGACGACATTGCCTATCTTTCGCATGATTTTGATGATGGGTTGCGCGCTGGCCTGTTCCGCCTGGATGATATCTGCCATTTGCCCCAAGTGTCGACAGCTATAAAAGATATAAACCAGCGTTATGGCACGATTGATCTTGGCCGCACAACGCATGAGCTGGTAAGGCGGTTAATTTCTGTGTTTGTTGAAGATTTGCTGGCTGTATCATCGCGCAATCTGGCCGAGGCAGAATTATCAACAGCTGATGATATCCGCAAGGCTGGACGTCCGCTGATTGCGTTTAGTGCGCCCATGGCGGCTGATCTTGATTGTTTGCGCGATTTCTTATTTCAGCATATGTGGCGTCACTATAAGGTCAACCGAATGACAAGTAAGGCAAAACGGGTGGTGACAGATCTGTTTGATTTGTTTATGTCCGAGACCAA
>JAYOVO010000057.1:0-9742 GCA_038151495.1 Alphaproteobacteria bacterium | reverse complement strand
TGGCCATGCCTATTTGGTACGCTTCTGTCAAACAGCCAAGGGCTACCTTGCGGCGGTCTTGGTCAGCGAATAATTCGCCAATATTACATTCAAACGCCGTGCAAGGGGCGCTACACATCACATTGCAGATGAATTTTTCCCACACTAATTGATGAATATCTTCAAATGCCTGCGCATTGAACCCAGCGGCTTGCCATAGAGATTCCACCCACTTTAATCGTTTGGTTTGACCACCATTCAGCTCGCCTATTCTGACAAGCCGCATGGCATTATGATGAACATGTCCGGGCCCTTTAATCGAAGCACCAAACCCCTCAGCGACACCCAGCAAAACATTTTCAGTTGTCATGTGTTGTGCGATACGCTCGCCGGCACCAAGCCCATTTTGAATGGTCAGCACCAAAGAATCTGGTGTCATGACACCCGCAATCGCAGCGGCAGCGGCACCGACACCATCCGCTTTTGTGGCGATCACATAAAGGTCACAAGGTCCGATATCTTTTATATCAAGCACAGCCCTGATATTTGTTATCAATCGATTTCCGCTGGCGCCTTCCAACCGCAACCCATCTTGGGAAATGGCATTTATATGATCAGCCCAAACATCAACAACTTGCACGTCGAAACCTGCTTCGGCAAAATTGCCCGCGTAAACCGACCCCATCGCGCCAACACCGATTACAGCTATTCGCGGTTTATTTTGTTGTTGCTCGTGCATTATCTTTTTGGCTCCAAGTCCCTGTTAATTGACGGTCACTTAACAAATCACAATCGACCAACAGTAGGCAGTACCCCTATGCCGGCCAACAATAAAATCTGTATTTTTGGAAATTTTTTAACGCCAAATATACAACCAATAGTTTTCAGCCTAGAACTCAGCTACAGTTAGGTCTAGGATACCGGCGATGGTATCTGCGCAATTTTCTTAGTGGATAAAATTAGACATTTTTTAAAACCGGAGCATCTCTTTATGAGCAAGATCAATATCCAATTCACCCTGTTTTCAGCCTTTTATTCACCTTTGATTTCGACCATGACGGGCGGATTTTTAAAAGAACAAGGGCTGGACTATGAATGGACGGTGGCCAAGCCGGGCGTCACCGCAATCACCGCCCTTGATGATGGCAGTGCTGATGTTGTGCAATCGACCCTCAGTCAGGGATTCAACACGCTAAACAAAGGCGAAACACCAAAATGCGTGCATTTTGCCCAGATCAATGAGATGGACGGGTTTTTCATCACTGGCCGTGATGCCGACCCGGATTTCACATGGGACAAGCTCGAAGGCGCCGAAGTCCTTGTCCATCACGGCGGCCAGCCAATGACCATGTTCAAATATGCCTGTTACAAGTCAGGAATTGATATCAACAAAATCAACATTATCGACGCTGGCAGTGGCGGCGAAATGGACGCCGCTTTTCGGGCAGGCACCGGCCAATATATCCATCAACAAGGCCCGGCCCCGCAACAGCTTGAGGCAGACGGTGTTGGACATGTTGTGGCACAGCTTGGCCCAGCCATTGGCGCATGCGGATTTTCCAGCCTTGCCGCGACCTCTGAATGGCTAGCCACTGATGAAGCCAAAGCCTTCACCCGTGCCTATATCAAGACCCGCAACTATATGAATGACACCAGTGCGGCTGAAATTGCCAGCGCCCAAAAACCACTATTCCCCAATATTGATGAAGCGGTGTTGGCTGATTGTATCGGCACCTATCAAGCGATGGGATGCTGGACGCGCCATATTGATATCACCCAAGATGGGTACAATGCGATGCTTGATATTTTCGAATATGACGGAAAACTGAAAGAGCGCTATCGCTATGATCAGGTATGCGCGCTCCCACCTGCCGTCTAACGACCGGCTGATTTTACCGCCATGGTTCCGTTCATGGTTCCATGGTTTTGATCGGCTATTATCTGGCCAGCGGCTGGGGCTTGGCATAAAGTTGTCCCTGCCGGCTGAGTTCGATAAATCGGGAAATAAAAGGTGTGCTGCTTTGCGATGTACGCACCGCCGCATATAGCTGGCGGGTCAGACCTTGTGCGGTGATTGGCCGGGTGACCAGATCCGGGCTTAATTCAGCTGACTGGATCACCCAATCTGGCAACACCGAAACACCTTTATTGGCGGCAACCAGCATCAGAATAACCGCAGTCAATTCAGCCTGTCTGACCAATTTTGGCTCAATGCGGGCCGGGATCAACAACTGGCTGAAAATATCCAGACGGGCCCGGTCAACCGGATAGGTGATCAATGTTTCATCGGCAAAATCCGCGGCCTCGATAAAGGCTTTCTTGGCCAGCGGGTTATGCCGCGAGGCAACAAAGGTCGGCGCATAGGGAAATAATTCAATAAATGAAATTTGCGGCAGCTTATCAGGGTCAGAAGATATCACCACATCGACGTCTTCATCCGCCAATGCTGGCAGCGCCTTAAAAGCCAGCCCCGGACGGATATCAATATCAACATCCGGAAAATCTTCCCGAAATAAGTTCAACACCGGAAACAGCCATTCAAAACAGGCATGGCACTCAATCGCAATATGCAACCGTCCAGCGGTTCCACGTTGCAAATTATCAAATTCGGCTTTCAATGCATCAACTTCTGGCAAAATACGTTCTGCCGCCCGCAACAAGCGCAACCCTTCTGCCGACAACCGCAATGGTTTGGTATTTTTGACAAAAATATCAACGCCAAGCTGGGCGCGGATCGCCTTTATCTGATGGGACAGCGCCGATTGAGTCATATGCAATTGATCTGCCGCCTGTGCCAGTGACCCGGCCGCATGGATCGCCACAATGGTGCGTAAATGGCGTAATTCAATATTCATATCTATGGCCTGTGATATTAATATTTTTCATATTTAATATGATAATAATGAATTTGTTTCAAAAATCAATATCTGTCATAACCTAATCAAGACGTCATGCGAGGGACAGATCATGAACCTACAAATACCGAAAGTTTCATTTGAATTTTTTCCGCCAAAGACATTGCAGGCAAGTTTTAATCTATGGGAATCGCTTCGAATCCTGACACCGCTGAACCCAGATTTCGTCTCCGTCACCTATGGCGCCGGTGGCAGCACCCGCAAATTGACTCAGGAAATGACCGAAACCATCCGGCATAAATACCAACTTGATGTGGCCGCGCATCTGACTTGTGTCGATGCCAGCAAAGACGAAACCTTGGCGGTTGCCGACGCCTATATGAAAGCTGGCGTTACCCAGATTGTTGCTTTGCGCGGCGACCCGCCAAATGGAACTGGCTTTGTGCCACATGCCCAGGGATTTTCAAACGCCATTGAATTGGTCACAGCGCTGGCCAATGCAGGTGTTGATAAAATTCATGTTGGTGCCTACCCCGAACCGCATCCAGAGGCCCGCTACAAAGATGCTGATGTTGATTGGCTAAAGCGAAAAATCGACGCCGGTGCCAGTTCCGCGATCACCCAGTTCTTTTTTGATTCTGACATATTTTTGCGGTTCCGTGACCGCTGTGTAAAAGCTGGTATCACCGCACCGATCATCCCCGGTATTTTGCCAATTGAAAATTGGGACAACGCTAAAAAATTTGCCGCGCGGTGCGGGGCATCTACCCCGGCCAGCCTTGACGCTGAATTTGCCATGGCCAAACGAAACAAGGTCGAAGATATCTTATCGGTTGTTGTGGCCACTGATTTATGCGCTGATCTTATGGCCGAAGGTGTAGATGCGTTTCATTTTTACACGCTGAACAAACCGCATTTGACCCGTGATGTCTGTCTGGCACTTGGCATAGAACCTGACAACCAGCTAGAGCTTGTTGCCTAACAATCAGAAAGCTGAGTGATCGCCGCTCACCCACGGCCCACTATTCATGCCCTCTGCCCATGCCCTCTACCCGTGCCCTCTACCATTGAAAATGGCCAAGATTTATGCGAGGTATAACCCGGTCTTGACCGCGGCTGGCCAAAGGTGCCCGGCCGCATGAAAACAGGGTTGGTGCAACATGCAAGGTTTACAACATTGGTCGGTGTCGGTTGACGCCAAGAATTTGTGCTGGCTGACGCTTGATGTCGCTGGCAAATCGGTAAATGTCCTGACACATGAAGTGATGGCAGAGCTTGGACAGATTCTTGACTGGCTTGATGATCAACCCACCATCGCCGGTATTGGCATGTTATCTGGCAAGCCGGGCGGGTTTGTCTATGGCGCCGATATCGCCGAATTTGAATTGCTTAAAACCGCTGATGAGGTGCTGCAGCATATGCAAATGGTGCATGGGCTGTTTGATCATATTGAGTCACTTGACGTGCCAACAATTGTTGGCATTGATGGGATTGCCGTTGGCGGCGGATTGGAAATTGCGCTGACATTTGATCGTCTGCTGACCACCGCCAGCGCCAAAACCAAATTGGGATTTCCTGAGGTAAATCTTGGAATTTTGCCCGGTTATGGTGGCAGTGGCCGGGCCTATGGGCGGGTTGGCACCGCGGTTGTGACAGAGATGATGATGTCGGGCAAGCCGCTGTCTGCCAGTGCTGCATTTGCTGCCGGGTTGATTGATCAGACCGTTGATGATGCGGCTGATTTACATCCAACAATGGCGGCGTGGCTGACTGCGCAAAACCAGCAAAAACCGCCCCGCCAGCAACGCGAAAATGCGGCTGACCAGGGCGCGCTTGACGAGGCACGAGCAAAATTTTTAAAACGATTGCGCGCCGATCATACCCCAGCGCCTTTTGCCATCATCGACCATGTGGCACGCCATGGCCACAGCGCCGCCGCAATGAGCGCCGGTGAAATGGATATTTTCCCCGACCTAATGGTTGGTTCAGCCTCAAAAAATTTACGGCGTTTATATTATCTTACCGATACAGTCCGCAAAACCGCACGCGGCGACAGTGCCATTAAAAACTTGCATGTGGTTGGAGCTGGCGTCATGGGCGGTGATATCGCCGCGGTTGCCGCCATGTCTGGATTGAACGTCACATTAACAGATATGAACCAAGCCGCCATCGGCGCGGCCATTGACCGGGCCGCCCAGCTATTTGCACGGCGGCTCAAAACCGAAGATAAAATTGCTGCCGCGACAAGCCGTCTGGCGGCTGACCCGGATGGACATGGGGCGGCCAAAGCCGATCTGGTCATTGAAGCTGTCGCCGAAAAATTACCCATAAAGCAAGCGGTATTTGCCGCGCTGGAACAGGTGATAAAGCCAGACGCCATTCTGGCCACCAACACATCAGCCATTCCGCTAGAAGATATCGCCGCCGCCCTACAAGACCCAAGCCGCCTTATTGGTCTGCATTTTTTCAATCCGGTGCCGGTATTGCCATTGGTTGAGGTGATCTGGTCACAACATTCAAATCAAGACCTTGTCACCCGCGGCATGCAATTTGCCGGGAAAATTGGCAAAATGCCAATTCGGTGCAAGTCGGCGCCGGGCTTTTTGGTTAATCGGGCGTTGCTTCCCTATATGTTTAAAGCGGTTGAAGCTGTCGCCGCTGGTGAAGATGCCGATCAAATTGATGAATCGCTGGTTGACTTTGGCATGCCAATGGGGCCGATTGAATTATGTGATCAGGTCGGGCTAGATGTCTGTCTTGATGTGGGCATGGTGCTTGGAATTGCCCCGGCCGCCGAAGCCTTGTTGCGGCAAAAATGTGACTCGCAAAATTTGGGCCGCAAAACCGGGGCTGGGTTTTATCAATGGGATGGTAACAAGCCAGACCGCCCACGCGCCGCCGTTGACGCCGCACGCATGGCCGACATCGCCGCCGCAATGCTGGCCCCGATGATTGAACAATGCCAGCAAGCGGTTGATGAGGCTGTTGTTGATTCGGCAGATAGCGCCGATGCCGGTATGATTTTTGGTACCGGCTTTCCCGGCTTTCGTGGCGGGCCGTTGCATTGGTCGCGCCAATAACACTGGCCAGCAATTTGCGAGATAGAAAAGAGAAAAGAGCATGAGTGATATTTTCATTGTTGCGGCAAAACGGTCGGCCATTGGTGGCTATGGGGGCAGTCTGAAAGACACAGCGCCTATCGATCTTGCTATCCCGGTGGCAAAAGCCGCGATAGACCAATCCGGCCTGCCAGCGGCGGCGATTGATCATGCGGTATATGGTCATGTGATCCACACTGAACCGCGTGATATGTATTCACCGCGTTGCATTTCAATTGGCGCAGGTCTGGCCGATTCCGCGCCAGCTTTTCAGGTCAACCGCCTATGCGGAAGCGGCTTGCAAGCCATTGTTAGTGCCGTTCAATTGATCCAGCTTGGCGATGCCAAAGCGGTATTAGCAGGCGGCGTTGAGGTGATGAGCCGCGGCCCCTATATCCTGCCAGCCCAACGCTGGGGTGCGCGCATGGGTGATAGCGGCGTGATCGATATGATGGTGGGAGCATTGCATGATCCCTTTGGCATTGGCCACATGGGCATTACCGCAGAAAATATTGCCCAAGATTATGATATCAGCCGTGCCAGCATGGATGAATTTGCCGCCGAGTCTCAGGCCCGTGCCAGCACCGCGCAATCTGCCGGATATTTTAAAGATCAAATCGTGCCGCTGACCGTTAAGCAAGGCCGCAAAGATATCCATTTTGACAGTGACGAATTTATCCGCGGCGAGACCACGGTTGAATCGCTGGCGAATTTACGCCCAGCTTTTGCCAAAGATGGCCTTGTCACCGCTGGCAATTCATCTGGCATCAATGATGGCACGGCGTCACTCATTCTAGCTGACGCCGACAAAATGGCGTCACATAACGCGACACCATTGGCACGGATTGTGTCCTATGGCTTTGGCGGGGTACCTGCCCGGATCATGGGAATGGGGCCGGTACCAGCCAGCCAAATGGCGCTTGAACGGGCCGGGCTGGCGGTTCATGATCTGGCTGTTGTCGAGAGTAATGAAGCCTTTGCGGCACAAGCCTGTGCGGTATCAAAACAGCTTGGACTTGATGCATCGATCGTCAACCCGAATGGCGGGGCGATAGCACTTGGCCACCCGGTTGGTGCAACCGGCGCCATTATCATGACCAAGCTGGTCTATGAATTACGCCGCCGCGGTGAACGTTATGGCATGGCAACAATGTGTATTGGCGGTGGTCAGGGAATCAGTATCATCATTGATGCAAAACCATAGCGGTCAGGCAAGTACCTAGTCAGTAGATCAATTTTTCTATTCATCATATCAAGAGACGCCAGTTATGTATGAAGCCCCAATTGACGATTATAAATTTGTTATTGATCATGTGATTGGCCTTGACCAATTAATGGCAAACACTGGCCATGATGACATCAGCATTGACCTTGTTGAGGCGGTGTTGAGCGAGGCTGGCAAGCTGGCCGCTGATGTGATCGCACCGCTTAATCACAGTGGTGATCAGGCCGGGGCCAAACGCCACGATGATTCCAGCGTCACCACACCACCCGGATTTGCCGATGCCTTTGCCGCCATGGCCGAAGGTGGCTGGACATCTATGGAAGCGCGTGAAGAATTCGGCGGGCAAAATCTGCCAATGGTTGTGACCACTGCGGTGAATGAATTCTGGCAGGCCGCCAATATGGCATTTGCGCTCTGCCATCTTTTGACACAGGGGCAGATTTACGCCCTGCAAAAATCTGCATCACCCGAACATCAAAAGCTGTTTATCCCCCCCATGGTTGAGGGCCGCTGGACCGGCACGATGAATCTGACCGAGCCGCAAGCTGGCACCGATTTGGCCAGCATTAAAACCAAGGCTGTCAAAAATGGTGATCATTATCTGATCACTGGTCAGAAAATTTATATCACTTATGGCGAGCATGATATGGCCGAAAATATTGTGCATCTGGTGCTGGCCCGCACCGAAGGCGCCCCAGCCGGCATCAAAGGCATTTCGGTGTTTATCGTCCCCAAATTTATTCCACTTGAAGATGGCAGTCTGGGCCCCGCCAATGATGTGCGTTGTCTGTCTATAGAAAAGAAACTTGGCATCAAAGCGTCGCCAACAGCGGTGATGCAATATGGCGAAAATGGCGGGGCTGTTGGCTATCTAGTTGGCGCTGAAAATCAAGGGCTGGATATCATGTTCGGCATGATGAACCATGCCCGGCTTGCCGTTGGCTTGCAGGGGCTGGCCATTTCAGACCGCGCCTATCAACAGGCCCGTGCCTATGCGTTTGACCGGGTGCAAGGCACCCCATTAGAACAGGACTCTGGCGCGCCAATTGTGCATCACCCGGATGTGCTTCGCGGCCTCACCACAATGAAAGCAGAAATAGAGGCCATGCGTGCCTTGATGATGCTGGGTGCCGCCAGCATGGATTTGGCACATGGCTGTGATGCAGATGACCCGCGGTCTACCCGCGCCAATTTGCTAATCCCTATTATCAAAGGCTGGATGACCGAGCGCGCGCTTGATGTCACCTCGCAAGCGGTGCAGGTTCACGGCGGCATGGGATTTATCGAGGAAACTGGCGCGGCGCAACATTTTCGAGACGCGCGCATCCTGCCCATTTATGAGGGCACAACAGCCATTCAGGCGAATGATCTGGTATTTCGCAAAACCCTGCGCGATGGCGGCGCGGCGGTGACCGAACTATTTGACGAGATCGACGCCGAAATGCAACAGTTCGCGTCCCATGCTGATGACATTGTTGCGGCAAATGCAGGCCATATGACCCGTGCTGTAGAGACCGCTCGCAAGGCCACCGCGCATATTCTGGCGGCCGCCAATGAACCGCGCCGCCCAGCGGTTAATGGGGTAAATTATCTGATGCTACTTGGACGTCTGTGCGGTGGTTGGATGATGACACGCGCCAGCTATAAAGCGGCAGTGCAAAAATCTGACGATTCTGCCGACCCATCATTTATGCACGCCAAGCTGGCCACCGCGCAGGTCTTTATGACGCATCATTTGCCGCAAGTACACGCCCTGGCAGACGTGATCATGACCGGCGATAATGCGGTTCTGGCGATGGATACCGACTGGCTGTAATCAGATGGCATCCGCCATTTTTATGGATCGCGATGCTGTCGTCCATAGCCGCTTGGTGGCAATGGGTGATAATCGGCAAGCGCTGGGTCATTTGATTTAAACAGTTCGACCAACAACGGGTAACACCGTGCCACATCCGATGAATGTTCTGCAGAACAATCGCCCCCTGGGCAAGCTGACAACCCGCCTAAAAGATCCGTTTCAGCAAAAAATTCCAGAAAATCACCGGGCCGTACGGGGCTGGCTTTCATAAAATATTGATGTGTATCGCGGGTAAAACCGGTACACATAAACACGTTCAAAACATCATGGACCAGCGGTTCTGCAGCGGCAAAATCCAAATGACGATGCGCCGCCAACGCCCGGATCAAGTTAGAATGACAGCAATGATGATAGTCAACATCAGCCAGTAACTTGGCTGTATAGGGGTCACACCTTGTGCCAATCACGTCATGGACAGAACCGCCATCATCATCCCAACCATACCAGTCCAGCGTGTCATAGGTGATCCTTGCCAATGGCCGCATAAACGGAAAACTTGACCATAGCCGGTCTCCGGTCGACAGATGCGTGCCATGCAAAGCGCGGGTTTTGCCAGCATAAAACCGCTCATCAAGATTGTTTGCCTGCCATAAATTCAAATCTCCGACCTGCGAACCCTCAACGCTCACAATCCGAAAGAAATGGCCTGCCGGCACCTCGAAACAGCGCGCTTCACGCGGCGGCACAAGCACCTCGTCAATTTTTTCCAGCGCTTGCCGTGCGGCGG
>JAYOVO010000056.1:0-9770 GCA_038151495.1 Alphaproteobacteria bacterium | reverse complement strand
CGTAGTCGTTTAATTGTCAGCGATTTAGTCGCTGGGGCAGATAATGTGTCGCCATTGGCAATATAGATGGCAAGCACTGGATTTGATGAGGAATTTTTAATGGCATCGCATGTAAGCACTCTGGATAGTCGCAAACGGGTACGTCGCACATTTGGTCAGCTCGAAGAAGTGACCAATATGCCAAATCTTATCGATGTTCAGCGATCCAGCTATGACACGTTTTTGCAAATGGGTGTGGCGCCACATGAGCGCACCGACCACGGCTTGCAGGAAACGTTCAAATCAGTGTTTCCGATTGGCGATTTTGCTGGTCGTTCGGTTCTCGAATTTGTGTCCTATGAATTGGAAATTCCAAAATATGATGTAGAAGAGTGCCAGCAACGTGGGCTGACCTATGCGTCGCCATTGCGGGTGACCTTGCGGCTTGTTGTCTGGGAAGAAAATGAAGATACCGGGTCGCGCTCGATCCGCGATATCAAAGAACAAGACGTCTATATGGGCGATATGCCGTTGATGACATCGAATGGTACATTCATTGTGAATGGCACCGAGCGCGTGATCGTGTCACAGATGCATCGTTCGCCTGGCGTGTTTTTTGACCATGACCGCGGCAAGACACATGCATCAGGAAAATTCTTATTTGCTTCACGTGTAATTCCTTACCGTGGGTCTTGGCTTGATTTTGAATTTGATGCCAAAGACATTTTGAATGTGCGGATTGACCGCAAGCGCAAATTGCCAGCAACCACATTTATGATGGCGCTGCCGGATGTTGACTCTGAAGCCTATATGGATGCCTGCGCTGAAAAATCTGAAGAGGTCGATCCAGCCCGTGTGAACGGTATGAGCCGCGAAGAAATTTTGGGGCATTTTTACCAGACGGTGACCTACAGCCGCAAAGGTGATGGCTGGCAATATGATTTTGACGTTGAGTCGCTGAAAGGCAGCAAGCTTGTTCGTGATCTTGTTGATGCAAAAACCAAAGAAGTGATCGCCACGGCCGGGACAAAAATGACCCCGCGTTCGCTCAAAAAGCTGGCCGAGTCTGGGGTGAAATCAATTTTTGTGACAGATAATGACTTGCTTGGACGCTTTGTCGCCGAGGATGTTGTGAATATGTCAACTGGCGAGGTCTATGCCGAAGCTGGGGATGAGCTGACTGAAGATATGTTGGCCAAACTTGCCGAAGCCGGCATTAAAGAGCTTGGCATTTTATTTATTGATAATGTCAATTTTGGGCCGCATTTGCGCAACACGCTGGCGGCTGACCGTAATACCTGCCGCGAAGATGCGCTGGTTGATATTTACCGGGTGATGCGCCCGGGCGAGCCGCCAACATTGGAAAGCGCGCATGCCCTGTTCCAGAGCCTGTTTTTCAACAGCGACCGTTATGATCTGTCCTCAGTTGGCCGGGTGAAAATGAATTCACGGCTTGATCTTGAAACTGATGACAATCTGCGGATTTTGCGTAAAGCCGATATTATGGCGGTGCTCAAAGTTTTGGTGGGTCTGAAAGACGGTCATGGCGATATTGATGATATCGACCATCTTGGCAACCGCCGCGTACGGTCTGTTGGTGAATTGATGGAAAATCAATACCGCATTGGCCTGTTGCGTATGGAGCGCGCCATTCGTGAACGTATGGGATCGGTCGAAATCGACACGGTCATGCCAGCTGATCTGATCAACGCAAAGCCAGCCGCGGCGGCGGTTCGTGAATTTTTCGGATCATCGCAATTGTCACAATTCATGGACCAAACCAACCCGCTTTCAGAAATTACCCACAAGCGCCGCGTATCGGCACTTGGGCCGGGCGGATTGACGCGGGAACGGGCCGGATTTGAAGTGCGCGATGTGCATCCAACGCATTATGGCCGGATTTGCCCGATTGAGACACCTGAAGGGCCAAATATTGGTTTGATTAACTCGCTGGCAACGCATGCGAAAATCAACCGTTATGGCTTTATCGAAACACCATATCGTACCGTTGTTGACGGCAAAGTCACAAATGAAGTGCGCTATATTTCGGCTATGGAAGAAGGCCGTTATACGATTGCACAGGCGAATGCCGAGCTTGATAAAAACAACAAATTTGTTGGGGAATTGATCCCGGTACGCCGGGCTGGCGATATCGGTCTTGCCCGTCCAACTGACATTGAATTGATGGATGTGTCACCAAAACAGTTGGTGTCTGTTGCGGCAGCCCTTATTCCGTTTTTGGAAAATGATGATGCCAACCGGGCATTGATGGGATCAAACATGCAGCGTCAGGCGGTGCCGTTGTTACGGGCTGAAGCGCCGATCGTGGGTACTGGCATGGAAGCTCGTGTTGCGCGGGATTCGGGCGTGACCATTGTTGCGCGCCGGGCTGGTGTGATTGATCAGGTTGACGCCACCCGTATTGTGGTACGGGCAAGCGAAGAAACCGACGAAAACGTGTCACCTGTTGATATTTACAGTCTGCTGAAATTCCAGCGGTCAAACCAAAATACCACCGTCAACCAGCGTCCGTTGGTAAAGGTTGGGGATACGGTGCGCCGCGGTGATATTATTGCTGATGGCCCATCGACTGAAGATGGTGAATTGGCACTTGGCCGGAATGTGTTGGTCGCGTTTATGCCATGGAACGGCTATAATTTTGAGGATTCAATCCTGATTTCTGAGCGTATTGTTCGCGATGACGTATTTACCTCTATTCATATCGAGGAATATGAAATTATGGCCCGCGATACCAAGCTGGGTCAGGAAGAAATCACCCGCGATATTCCAAATGTCGGTGAAGAAGCGCTGAAGAACCTCGATGAAGCCGGCATTGTATATGTTGGTGCTGAGGTCGGCCCCGGTGATATTCTGGTGGGTAAGGTCACACCAAAAGGTGAATCGCCGATGACACCAGAAGAAAAGCTGTTGCGGGCTATTTTTGGTGAAAAAGCATCAGATGTCCGCGACACATCACTAAAGCTGCCACCGGGCGGGTCAGGCACAATTGTCGAGGTGCGTGTATTTTCACGCCGCGGTGTTGAAAAAGATGAACGCGCACTGGCAATCGACCGGGCTGAAATTGACCGCCTTGGTAAAGACCGTGATGATGAACGGGCCATTTTGGAACGTGGTTTCTATGGCCGTATGGCCGAATTATTCGATGGTCAGACCGTGGCAACCGGGCCAAAGGGGCTAAAAGCTGGTAGCAAAATTGACGCCGCCATGCTTGATGAGTTGCCAAAGTCACAATGGCAGCAACTTGCGGTTAAAGCTGATGATGTGCAAAAGCTGATCGAGGCTCAAGTTGCTGATTTTGAAAGTGCCGTTGCCGCATTACAGGCACGGTTTAACGACAAAGTTGACAAATTGCAGGGCGGTGATGAAATGCTGCCTGGCGTGATGAAGATGGTCAAAGTCTTTGTTGCGGTAAAGCGCAAGTTGCAGCCCGGCGATAAAATGGCAGGCCGCCATGGTAACAAAGGGGTGATTTCACGCATCGTGCCAATGGAAGATATGCCATATCTGGAAGATGGCACCCCAGTTGATATCGTGTTGAACCCGCTTGGCGTGCCGTCACGAATGAATGTGGGGCAGATTTTGGAAACCCATCTTGGCTGGGCCGCACGCGGTCTTGGCAAACAGGTTGGGGCGGCTGCCGAGGCGGCACGGGCCAAAGCTGATGTGAAACCATTGCGTAACATGCTGGCTGAAATTTATAGCAAAGAACAGTTCGATGGTGAGCTGGCTGTTATGGATGATGATCAGATCATTGAACAGGCAACTATCTTGTCGCGCGGCGTGCCGATGGGTACCCCGGTATTTGATGGGGCCCGCGAAGCTGATGTTTTGACCTTGCTTGAAAAAGCCGGGTTGAGCAAAACCGGGCAAGAATGGCTGACCGATGGCCGGACTGGTGAAGTGTTCGACCGGCCGGTAACAGTTGGATATATTTATATGCTGAAACTGCACCATCTTGTCGATGACAAGATTCACGCCCGGTCAATTGGCCCTTACTCGCTGGTTACCCAGCAGCCGCTTGGCGGTAAGGCCCAGTTTGGTGGTCAGCGCTTTGGGGAAATGGAAGTCTGGGCGCTTGAGGCTTATGGTGCCGCTTACACCTTGCAGGAAATGCTTACCGTCAAGTCAGACGATGTTTCAGGCCGTACCAAGGTCTATGAATCAATCGTCCGCGGTGATGATGATTTCGAATCTGGCATTCCTGAATCATTCAACGTTCTGGTTAAAGAGCTGCGCTCACTTGGCTTGAATGTCGATCTTCATGAGGCTGAATATTAATCAATGATCGCTGTCAGGGGCGGGTATCTGTGTCTGACAGCTTGGTTTCACCTTTATATGGCTCACACGACACCAACAAATGTTGGGGAGATAAATAAATGAACGATTTGATGAATCCTTTCGGCCAGTCACAAGGCCCACAAAGCTTTGACAAGATCAGGATTTCAATTGCCGCACCAGAACGTATCCGTTCATGGTCATTTGGCGAGATCAAAAAGCCAGAAACCATCAATTATCGCACATTTAAGCCTGAAAAAGACGGGCTGTTCTGTGCACGTATTTTTGGCCCAGTCCGTGATTATGAATGCCTCTGCGGCAAATATAAGCGGATGAAGTATCGCGGTATTATCTGCGAAAAATGTGGTGTTGAAGTGACTTTGTCAAAAGTCCGCCGCGAACGCATGGGCCATATCGAACTTGCCGCCCCGGTTGCACATATCTGGTTTTTGAAATCACTGCCAAGCCGTATTGGCCTGTTGGTTGATATGACCCTCAAAGATCTTGAGCGGGTTCTGTATTTTGAAAATTTTGTGGTCATTGAACCGGGCATGACGTCGCTGACAAAAGGCCAGCTTCTGACCGAAGAAGAATTTTATGATGCGCAAGATGAATTTGGTGACGATGCGTTTGAAGCCGCCATTGGTGCCGAAGCCATCAAAAAAATCCTTGGCGATATTGATCTGGATGCCGAACGTGCGACAATCCGCACCGAGCTTGCTGAAACCGGGTCTGAAGCCAAGCGCAAGAAGCTTGTCAAGCGCCTGAAACTTGTTGACTCATTCCGCGAATCTGGGTGTCGCCCGGAATGGATGATCATGGATGTCGTGCCAGTGATTCCGCCGGAATTGCGTCCATTGGTGCCATTGGATGGTGGCCGGTTTGCCACCTCTGATTTGAATGATCTTTATCGCCGCGTGATCAACCGGAACAACCGCTTAAAGCGGCTGATCGAGTTGCGCGCACCTGATATTATTGTGCGTAACGAAAAGCGCATGTTGCAGGAATCTGTCGATGCCTTGTTTGACAATGGTCGGCGTGGGCGGGTGATCAGCGGTGTCAACAAACGTCCGCTAAAGTCGCTGTCAGATATGCTGAAAGGCAAACAGGGCCGGTTCCGTCAAAACCTGCTTGGCAAGCGGGTCGATTATTCGGGTCGTTCGGTGATTGTGGTGGGGCCAGAGCTAAAACTCCATCAATGTGGCCTGCCAAAGAAAATGGCACTCGAACTGTTCAAGCCGTTTATCTATTCAAAGCTGGAACTTTATTCGCTGGCCAGCACCGTGAAGATGGCCAAGCGTATGGTCGAAAAGGAACGTCCAGAGGTATGGGACATTCTCGAAGAGGTGATCCGCGAGCATCCGGTGATGTTGAACCGGGCGCCGACCTTGCACCGTTTGGGCATTCAGGCGTTTGAACCCGTGCTTGTCGAAGGCAAGGCGATTCAGCTTCACCCACTTGTTTGTACAGCCTTTAACGCCGACTTTGACG
This sequence comes from Alphaproteobacteria bacterium, assembly GCA_038151495.1. Taxonomy (GTDB): domain Bacteria; phylum Pseudomonadota; class Alphaproteobacteria; order Puniceispirillales; family Puniceispirillaceae; genus UBA3439. The sequence goes on along the minus strand of JAYOVO010000056.1, from coordinate 4,004 downwards.
GTGACCAGATGGCCGTGCATGTGCCGTTGTCATTAGAGGCCCAGCTAGAAGCCCGGGTCTTGATGATGTCGACCAACAATATTTTGAGCCCGGCGAACGGCAAACCGATCATTGTGCCGTCACAAGATATCATTCTTGGCCTGTATTACATGTCGATGGAACGCGACAATGAAAAAGGCGAAGGCATGATTTTCTCTAACGTACAAGAAATCTTGCTGGCACTTGGCAATGGTTCAGTCAGCCTGCACGCCAAAGTCAAGGCACGGGTCCCAACCCGTGATACCGATGGTTCACGTATTTTAAAAGTGATTGAGACCACACCTGGCCGCGCCCAGCTTGCCGATTTGTTGCCGGACAACCCGTCTTGCTCGTTTGAATTGGTCAATAAGCTGATGACAAAGAAAGAGGTCAGCGATGTGATCGACCATGTGTATCGTCATTGTGGCCAAAAGGACACGGTGATTTTCTGCGACCGGTTGATGTCACTTGGGTTTGGACAGGCCTGTGATGCGGGTATTTCATTTGGTATTGCCGATCTGACCACACCAGAGCTGAAAGAAAAATATGTCAATGAAGCCGAGGCTCAGGTCAAAACATTCGAACAGCAATATCTCGATGGTTTGATCACGCAAGGCGAAAAATACAATAAGGTCGTTGACGTATGGTCACGTTGTTCTGATCTGGTTGCCGACGAGATGATGAAAGGTATCTCCACCGCCAAGGATGGTGAGCCGATTAATTCGGTCTGGATGATGGCGCATTCTGGGGCGCGTGGTTCAGCGGCGCAAATCAAACAATTGGCCGGTATGCGCGGTTTGATGGCAAAGCCATCTGGCGAGATTATTGAAACCCCGATCATTTCTTCCTTTAAAGAAGGTTTGAATGTGTTGGAATATTTCAACTCGACACATGGGGCGCGTAAAGGTCTTGCCGATACCGCGCTGAAAACAGCGAACTCTGGTTACCTGACACGTCGTCTTGTTGACGTGGCTCAAGATTGCATTGTGACAACGGTTGACTGCGGCACCAATAATGGGTTGACGATCCGCCCTGTCATGAATGGCAGTGATATTGTTGATCCATTGTACGAACGTATTCTTGGCCGGGTGCTGGCGGAAGATTTGGTTGACATGAAAACCGGCAATGTCCTAGTGGCGGCTGGTCAGATGGTGACCGAAGAACATGCCAGCGCAATCGAAGAATCTGGTGCTGATCAGGCAAAAATCCGTTCGGCCCTGTCTTGTGAGGCTGATACCGGGATTTGCGCAAATTGTTATGGTCGTGATCTGGCCCGTGGCACCGATGTCAATATCGGCGAGGCGGTTGGCGTGATCGCGGCCCAATCAATTGGTGAACCGGGCACACAGTTGACCATGCGAACATTCCACGTTGGTGGTGCGGCCCAGCGTGGTGCCGAACAATCAAATATCGAAGCGAGCATCGGCGGTAAGATCAAGCTTGAAGATGCGTCTTTGGTTACCGACAAGAGCGGCAATGAAATTGTCATGAGCCGGAACACCGAACTGCTGATTATGGATGAGCAGGGTCGTGAACGTGCCCGTCACCGGTTGCCATATGGTGGTAAGCTGTTTGTTGCCGACGGCGAAGACGTGGCCGCTGGCAAGGTTCTGATTGAATGGGACCCATACACCATGCCAATCATTTCAGAGCTCAATGGTGTTGCCAATTATGTCGATTTGCTGGAAGGCGTATCGATGCGTGAAGTCACTGATGACGCAACTGGCATTTCGAGCAAGGAAGTGGTCGATTGGAAGCAGGCGGCTGGTGGCAGTAACCTGCGTCCGCGGATCACCTTGCGTGATGAAAAGGGCGAGGTGCTGACATTAGCGAATGGTCTTGAGGCCCGGTACTTCTTGTCGGCTGGTTCAATTCTGTCAGTTGATAATGGCGTAACGGTACAAGCTGGCGATGTGCTGGCACGTATCCCGCGCGAATCATCAAAGACCCGTGACATTACCGGTGGTTTGCCGCGGGTGGCTGAACTGTTTGAGGCACGCCGACCAAAGGATTTTGCGGTGATTGCCGAGGCGGAAGGCCGGGTTGAGTTTGGTAATGACTATAAAGCCAAACGGCGTATTCGTGTTGTGCCGCTTGATGTTGATATGGACGCTGTTGAATATCTGTTGCCAAAAGGCCGGCCATTGGCGGTGAATGAAGGCGATGTGGTCCGTAAGGGCGATTTGCTTCTTGATGGTAGTCCCGTACCGCATGATATTTTGAGCATTCTTGGGGTAGAGGCGCTAGCTGCCTATCTGGTCAAGGAGATTCAGGATGTGTACCGGTTGCAAGGTGTGAAAATCAACGACAAGCATATCGAAGTGATTGTCCGCCAGATGTTGCAAAAAGTTGAAGTGAGCGACCCGGCTGATAGTACCTTCCTTGTTGGCGAGCAGGTTGACCGCGAGGAATTCGCCAAAGCCAATACGGCGTTAGAAGCTGAAGGGCTGCGCCCAGCCGTGGCACAGCCGGTGCTTCTTGGTATTACCAAAGCGTCACTGCAGACAAATAGCTTTATTTCAGCGGCATCTTTCCAAGAAACCACCCGCGTTCTGACCGAAGCCGCCGTAAGTGGTAAGGAAGACACGCTTGATGGTCTAAAGGAAAATGTGATCGTTGGCCGGTTGATTCCAGCTGGCACAGGTTCGGTGATGAATCGCCTGCGCCGAATTGCCGCCGATCGCGATAAAGCCATTATTGCCCAGCGTGAAGCCGAGGCCCCAGCCCTTGAGGTGCAGGATTCGCCGTTTGAAGACGCTGAAATTGGCGCAGAAGACTAAGTTTTGCCCGCCGGATAAAGTGAATCTGGCGGACAAGTAAAAAAAATGCGGATAACGGGCGGAAAGGCGCAAAAAGCGCTTGACCGTTCGGCCCGCAAAAAATAGTATCCGGCAACCTTTTAGACCTAGGTGGTGGTGCAACGGCGTACGCGCCGGTTCCGTATCAGACGCTAGGCCTGTATATTAGGTGACGAGAATTCGGCTCCATAATGGAGAATGTTGGGTGTTTTGCCTGTAAATCATGGGCAAAACTGCCCTGTTGCACGTTTAAGTGCGTATTGGTCGAGAAAAAAGGGGCAGTAATGCCAACGATTAACCAGCTAATCCGTCACGGACGCAAGCGTCCGGTAGCACGTACCAAAGTTCCTGCAATGGAAGCATGCCCGCAAAAGCGCGGCGTATGCACCAGAGTTTATACAACTACACCGAAAAAGCCGAACTCGGCTTTGCGGAAAGTCGCACGTGTGCGCCTGACAAACGGTTTTGAAGTGTCCAGCTATATCCCGGGTGAGGGGCATAATTTGCAGGAACACTCTGTGGTATTGATTCGCGGCGGCCGGGTAAAGGATTTGCCGGGTGTTCGTTATCACATCATTCGCGGCACATTGGACACACAGGGTGTTGGTGATCGTCGCCAGCGGCGCTCTAAATATGGCGCTAAGCGTCCTAAGTAAGAAGAGGCACAGATGTCACGTCGTCATAGAGCAGAAAAACGGCCGGTTCTTCCAGATCCAAAGTTTAAAGACACCGTTGTTTCAAAATTCATGTCTTGCCTGATGTTTGATGGCAAGCGTTCAGTCGCCGAAAAGATCGTTTACGGCGCGTTTGATCGTATTCAGGAAAAATCTGGCAACGAGCCGGTCAAGGTGTTCCATGATGCGCTGGAAAATGTACGGCCGCATTTGGAAGTTCGTTCACGCCGTGTCGGCGGTGCGACTTATCAGGTGCCGGTTGAAGTGCGCGCCGAACGTGCACAAGCGCTGGCGATCCGCTGGTTGATCGATAGCTCGCGCAAGCGCGGCGAAACCACAATGATGGATCGTCTTTCAGGCGAATTAATGGATGCTGCCAATAACCGTGGCAACGCCGTGAAAAAACGCGAAGACACACATAAAATGGCTGAGGCAAACCGCGCCTTCTCCCATTATCGCTGGTAAATGGGAAGGTTGGAGTAGATCATGGCACGTGAATATTCATTAGAGCGCT
>JAYOVO010000055.1:8911-9987 GCA_038151495.1 Alphaproteobacteria bacterium | reverse complement strand
AAATCAGCCGTTTGCATCGCCAGTCCACCAAGCGGGTCGTCAATATGGGCGTCAAACCCGGCCGAGATGATCACCAGATCTGGCGCGGCATCAACAATGGCTGGCAATAAACTGTCGCGCCACCCTTTGATAATCTGCATGCCCGATGTGCCCGGCGCACATGGCAAATTAAAAATATTGTTATGCGCACCTTGTTCATGTGCCGCCCCAGTGCCAGGATACAGAGGCATCTGATGCGATGAGGCATAAATCAGGCTGGCATCGTCCCAAAAGGCTGCTTGCGTGCCATTGCCATGATGCACGTCAAAATCAACAACCGCCACCCGGCCAACCCCCCAGACAGTCTGTGCATGACGCGCCGCAATTGCCGCACTGGAAAACAAACAAAACCCCATCGCCCGATCTGGTTCAGCATGATGACCGGGCGGGCGCATGGCGCTAAAGGCGGTGGGCGCTTTGTCCTGCATAACAAGATCAACCGCAAGGCACGCCCCGCCCGCGGCACGTAGCGCGGTTTCCAGACTATGCGGGCCAGCCCATGTATCGGCATCAAGCGGCACCAAATCGGCAATGTTGCTGGTGGCATCAAAAATCTGGTCGATATAAGCGCTGTGATGCACAAGCTCTAACTGATCACGGCTTGCCTTCGGCGCTTTATGATGTGTCCAATGCGCAAATTCATCACCCATCGCCGAAATAATCGCCCGGTGGCGATCAGGACGTTCTGGATGGCCTTCTGGCACCTCATGGAGGCCTGACACCTCATGAATTATAAATGCTGGACTCATCACCTTTTCCACTCGCTTTACCCTCAATCGAATATCATTATTTTCTTTATATCATCATGTTACAGCCGCCATGGCGGTGCTGTCACGGCGATAAAACCGTATGGGAAAACCATAAAGTTAAATGACCAGATTTTGCACCAATAATATGGTGCCGAACCCTAATAAAATGCTACCTAAAATCAGATCATTGAGCCCAGCAAATTTTGTGAATATACGAGCGGCAAGCTGGGTGGTTGCCAGCAAAACAACCATCAGATAGACAACCATATCAATCCCCCCCGCAAGCGA
>JAYOVO010000055.1:0-8811 GCA_038151495.1 Alphaproteobacteria bacterium | reverse complement strand
ATGTAAGACAGGCTGGCCGCCGCAATCAGCGCATAGAAAAACACCCCAAGCCCATGACCAATGGCAGCGGCGTACCCGCCTCTACGCCCATGCAATCGGCTGACTGCCAAAACCACCGCAAGGCTTGGCCCCGGCGATGTTGCCCCCAGAATACAAATCAATGCCAAAGACAGCCAATCAGACACGCTCATGCCGCGGAGTCTAGCGAATTTTCAAATGATAACAAACTATTAAATGAACAGTTTTATGCCGCATCATCGCTGTGGGCGGTTTCCCAACCAAGTATCGCCTGCTTGCGCGCCGCCCCCCACATATAGCCGCCAATCGCCCCATTTTTCCGTATCACCCGGTGACAGGGTATCAAAAACGCCACTGGATTGTTGGCGATGGCTGTGCCAACCGCACGTGCGGCCGATGGCTGGCCAATATGCTGGGCAATATCACCATAGCTGGCCACAACCCCCATTGGTATTTTCAGCAATGCCTCCCACACTTTGATCTGAAATTTGCTTGCCGGCAGATGTAATTTCACGTCACGCAAACATGACCAATCTTGATCGAACAATACCAGTGCCTGTTGCTGGAACGCCGTGCTGGTATGGTGATATTTCGCATTTGGAAATTTTTTGGTCAAAGCTGCTAACGCGGTATCCGCATGCGGTTCAAACGCCATATGACAAACGCCAACTGATGTTGACGCCACAATGACCTGACCAAAGGGTGTTGCGGCATAATCATAATCGATCACAAGACCAACGCCACCGCGCTTATAGACGCCCGGCGTCATTGCATCAATCGTGACAAACAAATCATGCAACCGCCCGGCACCTGACAGGCCTGAGTCATAAGCGGCGTCTAACACACTGGCACCTTGTTTTAATTTTGCTTTGGCATGGGAAAGCGACAGAAATTGCATAAATTTTTTCGGGCTGACCCCGGCCCATTTCAAAAACATCCGTTGAAAATGAAACGGGCTGACATGAACCGTGGCGGCGATATCCTCTAGAGATGGCTGATCATGCAGATGCCGCGCAATGAAACTAATCGCTGTCTCAATCCGAGTATAATCAATATCCGGTTGCCGTGCTGTCATTTCCGCCTCCTGCATAAGATTACAAATGCCGCATTAACGCCGATAATCAAATCTTGGCCGCCCCATCTATAGACTAGGCCGTCATATCCGGTCATTCGACCCGTTTCTTGCTGACAATAGAGATTTTTGAAAAGTTGTGCGGCGCTTGGCCCACCGGCACATCACATTTTATGTGACAGAATGTCGCATATATTTTGCTTGTAAACGGTGAAGACGAGGCATATGTCTCCACCATCAGTCGCAACCAGTGCGACATATAAAAAATCTAACAATCAAAAATCTGGTTTATGGGAGCAGTTCATTGGGTGAACGGGTTTGGCCTGTTCAACGCAATGTTTATGCTTGCCATGTTCCTATGGAGTCAAATGATGTCTGCTATAGCACTTTATAAACATACATGTCATTTCTGCGAAGCCGTAGAACGGGCCGTATTACGCACATTTACTATGATCGAAGGCTTTTTGGCCCGCATTCAAACAGCAAATAAAGCGGCGGCGATGGCTGCACGCGGCGAAAATGAACAGGCCAAGGCCCTCATGCTGCAAGGCTGAAAACATAGCGTAGATGCAATGTCTGACCCTGATGGGCCAGTTTTGTGCGCCCGCTTAATCGCAGACGCGTCATTGGATTGAGACAGCGCACTTATCTCGCGGCGCTTTGATTTCGCGTTATTTTATGTCAGCCTCTTTGCCCAGCAATTTTGATGAGGCAAGGGCCGGACTCTGATGGATATTTTCTTCAGCTTACTACTGCCAGTAAGTGTCACCATTGACAATGTGGTGATCGGCCAAAACACATCACTGCCACCCTCACGGGTTGCGGTGATCTCTACCGTTATACATCTAACATTTTTGATGGTCGGGGTGTATCTTGCGCCCTATATCACCCCTTATATTCCTGCATCTGAACATTGGATCAGCCCGGCGCTTTTCACGCTTTTAGGGATATTGAGCCTATGGACAGTATTTCATCACACCCATCAGATGGTAGCGAGTGTAACGGGCACCCTATTTCTAAGTAGTGTTTTGGCGTTTGATGCGCTGTTATTGGGTTTGACACCCGCAGTGACTAAAACCTTGGCATTTGTATTTGTTGGCGTGTTTTTTTTCTCGCCACTTTTCGTATGGGTTGGCAGAACAACATCAAAAAGCGGGGCAAAAATCCGTCGACGATTTGGCTATGCCGAGGCCGCACTTTTCTTTGGTTTGGCTGGCTATACAATTTGAACCGGCCCGATACCACGGTTGCATCACCAGATCCAAAAACATATCGGCCATGATCCTAACCAAATTTTCCACCAGCATTTGATAGGGCCGAACAGACCCTCTACACCCAGCCAGCCTTTGCACCATTATTTTTTTGTGGCACTGTCAAAAAAGCTGATGGAGGTGCTATGACACCCGAAATACAGATTAAAGGCAAATCAGATGCGTGGGATATGTCTGATCTCCACCCGGGATTGCGTTGGCAATTTTCAGTAAATGCCGGGATCACCCACAGCAACGGGCTGTCTTGCGGCTATCTTCAAGTTGACCCGGGTGCTCAATTGCCGCTTCATTTTCATAAAGAGCAGGAAATTTACATGATCACCCGGGGCCATGCAGAGCTTTTGACCAGCGAAAATACTGCACGCGCTGTGACTGCTGGTGATACAATCTATATTCCAGAAAACAGTTGGCACGGCATCAAGAACGTCAGCCAGTCAGTGGTTGAATTTATCTGGATTTTTCCCACCGACACATGGCAAGAGGTGCGTTACATCTTTGCCAACGAAAGGTTAAATCAAGCACAAGATCAAACTGATGCGTGACACCAGATGCGCAATCAGCGCGGTGTTTTGAAATGTTGATTTAACGACGAAAAAATGGTGGGCGTGACAGGGATTGAACCTGTGACCCCTACGATGTCAACGTAGTGCTCTCCCGCTGAGCTACACGCCCCACGCATTTTTATCAAACATCACAAAGCTTGGCGGTCAACGCCATAAGTGATGACGCGCTATATCTGCACCATGCGGCGCCGCTTATCAAGCTTTTTTCGCGTCATCATCATAAGACCCGGTGAACTGATTATTCAGACGCTTTATGCAAAACCACATCCCCCCTCCCAAACAGTGGTTTTTTGTCACAGGCACCGCTTTGGTGATTGCGATGCGCAACATGGCGGGTTAGCGTTTTTTTATTATGCGTGGCAGTGATGTAAATTCATTTTTTGAAGGTGCCGTTCCAAAACCTGGCAATAGGTCATCTCACAATGATGGCACTGATGGCGATTTCAACGCACGCGTCATGGTGTCTAACCGGCATGATGGGCCGCCCACCTTTCGCCTGCTTGGCGCCGCCGCAAACCCCGAGGCAAACGCCCCTAGCGCAGTTATTGTGTCTTGCCCTCATGCTGGCCGCTATTATCCAGAAGATTTGGTCGCCGCCGGATCAATAGGCATAGAAGCGTTGCGCGATTTGGAAGATTTCGCTGTCGATGCCCTGCTTGATGGTTTGCGCCAAACCAATATTGGCGGCATCTGCAGCCAAATTGCCCGCGCCTATATTGATGTGAACCGGCCGGAAGACGCGCTTGACCAGAATATGTTTGATGAACCGGTAACAGCGGCCAAGCAATCGCGTAAAGTGCTGGCCGGATATGGATTGTTGCCCCGCGTGACAAGCGCCCGCACGCCCATTCATGATAGGCTGTTATCGGCTGATGCGGCCAATCAACGTATCGAATTTGCCTATCGCCCCTATCATGACAAGCTACAAGAATTGCTTGGCAATGCCAAAAAAAGCCACGGTCATTATCTTCTTGTTGATTGTCATTCGATGCCTGCCACTGACCAGTACAACAGACAGTTACCTGATATCGTTCTAGGGGATTGCCATGGCCGGACATTGGCGCCCTATATTGGCAAACAGATTGATGATTTTATCCAGTCAAAAGAGTTTACGATTGGTTGGAATGCCCCCTATTCAGGCGGCTATATCACCAGCCATTACGGCAAAGCCACCAGCCCCGGCCAATCTTTTCAGATTGAAATCAACCGGTCGCTTTATATGCGTCGCCCGCACCAAATTGATGCTGATGGCGCGGCGCGTGTTTCCGCGCTTCTGACATCTTTGTTAGGGTTTTTGGACACCGCCGTCAAAACATAGGATGGCGCACCGCGCGCCAAGCTAGCTTATGACGGGGCAAACGGGTTTTCCCGCTTGCGCATGACCATGCGGATCGGGATGCCGCGCAAGCCAAAATCTGCGCGCAATCCAGCCGTTAGATACCGCAAATAACTTTCTGGCAAATCTGCTGGACGGCTCACAAACAAGGCAAATGTCGGCGGCCTTGTTTTAATTTGCGTCATGTAGCGGATGCGAAGACGCCGGCCTTCTACAAGCGGCGGAGGATGCGCCTCTAGCATCGTTTCAAGCCAGCGATTAAGCCGCCCTGTCGAAATCCGCATATTCCAGATTCTGTACATGTCTTCGGCCGCTTCCAACAGCTTTGACAACCCTTTTTTATGAAGACCCGAAATCTGCACCACTGGTACACCGCGCAATTGCGCCAGCGAGGTTTGCAACCGATCAGAAATTTGCGTGCTTGCCGCCTGCCGGTCACGCACCGCGTCCCATTTATTGGCCCCAATGACAATGGCGCGGCCTTCATCTTCAATCAGTCTGGCAATCGCCAGATCTTGTTTATGAATCGGCTCTGTAGCATCCACAAGAAGCACACAAAGGTGCGCAAATTGGATCGCCCGCAAGGCATCATCAACCATCAATTTTTCAACTTTATCAGCCACCCGTGCGCGCCGCCGCATACCAGCTGTATCAACCAGCTTATAGGGCTGGCCTTTAAATTCAAAATCAAGCTCAATGGCATCTCTGGTGATGCCAGCTTCCGGGCCTGTCAACAGCCTATCTTCACCAAGCAGACTATTGATTAAAGTTGATTTGCCCATATTCGGGCGGCCCACAATGGCGATCCGCATTGGCATTTGGGCTTGATCATCGACCCAACTATCAAGCGGATTACCGTCATCATCATATTTTTCATCTTGTTCAGATTCATCGCTGATGGCGTCTTCATCAGCGGCGGATTCACCAAGCAATATGGCTTCCATGCCAAGCTGTCTGGCCGCGTCAAGAAGCGCATCATGCAAATCCACAAGGCCTTCACCATGCGCCGCCGAAATTGGAATTGGTTCACCAAGCCCAAGGGCCCAGCCATCGGCAAGACCAGACGCCCCAGCCTTGCCCTCGCATTTATTCGCCAGCAAAATGACATGCTTGCCGGATTTTCGAATTTCACCAGCAAAAAATTTATCAATGGGGGTTACGCCAGCCCGCGCATCAATCACCAAAAGTGTGACATCGGCTTCCCTGATTGCCATTTCTGTTTGACGGCGCATCCGGTCTTCAAGCGTATCACGGTCGGCATCTTCTAGCCCGGCGGTATCTATGACGCGAAATGATAATCCAGCAAGCGTGGCTTGTCCCTCGCGCCGGTCACGCGTGACCCCGGGTTGATCATCAACAATGGCATGTTGTCGCCCGATCAGCCTGTTAAACAGCGTCGACTTACCAACATTTGGTCGGCCAACAATGGCAAATGTCATGCTCATTAACTGTGATCGACCTTAATCAAACGCGGTAAGTGTGCCGCTGTTATCCAAAACAAACATCATTCCAGCGGCCAGTTGCGGCGCCGTGACAACACGCCCGCCAACATCGGCATCATCGTCAAGCGCGCCTGTATCAGCATTAAACAGCAATATGTCGCCATTCTCGGACACAACAATCACTTTGCCAGCCGCAACAACCGGCCCAACATAGCGCGGGATATTTTCTGCGGCCACCGACCCTATCGGCAACGCCCCGGGTAATTCAGCCACCCACCTGATGGCCCCATCATTTCGGCGTATGGCATAAAGCCGTCCATCAAGCGTGACCATAAACACACTGTCACCTGCTACCCATGGCATCTCTATGCCGCCAATTGGCAAATCCCAAAGCAACAATCCAGAACGCACCGCATAAGCGGCGGTGCGGCCAGCCTGGCTGACAGCGAATACCAACCCGCCATCGTGCACCGGATGCGCGCGAATATCGCCAAGCCCCTGAAGCGGCGTCCGCGGGTTAAAGGTGGCCAGACTATCTGACCAGATGACGTCTCCATTATCTGCATCCAACAAGCTGAGTTCGCCGCCATGGGCCGCTACCGCCAGCTGATTGTCATAAATGGCCGGTGATGGTGCACCATATAAAATAGTTCCAGATGGCAATCCGGCACGATCCCACAGCACCGACCCATTCTCGATACGCAACATAAATAAATTGGCGTCAATATCGGTCACCGCCAGTGCGCGTTTTGCATAAACCGTCGGCCCGCCACGAAGTGGCAGTTGGAATCGTTGCGACCATAATATAGAGCCATCTTCAACAGAAAGCGCCGCCAGATTATGCCCCCCACCATGCACAAAAACGGTTGAACCGCTAACCGCCAGCCCGCCAGCGATACCCGGAATCACATCATCTTCAAATTCTTCAATAGACACACGCCAAGATAGTTTGCCAGTCTCAATCTCTAGGGCTGACACCTCGCCAGATGCCGAAACCGCAAACACATGCCCGGCACCAACCACCGGCACTGCCAGTTCAACAAATTCATCACCGCCCGTGCCAATCTCTGCGTCCCAGCGCGCATCCAGCGGCAATTCCAGTGCCAAATGCCCGCCAGCATGGCCAGCATTCAAGCCGGCATGAGACGCCGTTAACGTGGTCAAAGCGGTTGGCAAGCCGGCGCCTTCGGCCAAAGCTTGCTGGTTGACAGGCAGAAGTTCAATCTGCTGGGTAACAGCGATCCGTTCGCCCGGCAATATCATTTCAGGTTCACTACACCCCGATATGCCAAATAGGCCAAAACAGGCAAGCATCGTCACAATTTTGCGCGGTATGCCGCATGATCCATTACGGCAAGCTGAACCATTTAAAATTGCAAAAAAAGCCGTCATAACCTCTCCAACCATGCCAGAGTTGCTGTGTTGATTAGTCACCTAACATGACAATCATACGTTCGGCACGTTGCCGCATGCCGGCTGGCACATCGGCCATTTCCGCCAGTTTTTTGTATTTTGCCATCGCCGCATCTTTATCGCCATGACGCAATGCCAAGCCAGCCCCAGTCTCCAGCGCCATTGCCTGCCATGGCCCAGCGGCTGTTTCCAGATCAGACAGGCGTGCCGCCAATGCCGACACATCTGCATCTTGCGGGGCAACCATCACCGACAATAATGTCGCCGCCTGTTGATAAAGCGGGTCTAAAGACGCATCTGACGCCAATGCCAGATAGCTTGCCTCTGCCGCCGCAAAATCATCACTGGCGGCTTGTTCAGCGGCAATTTGGAATTGCGCCAACATCGCATAACCACCTGTTAACTGGCCACGCTGGGCTTCAAGTGCGGCGACAACATCATCACTTTTCAAGGCTTGCTGATAGGCGCTGGCTGAAGCTTCGGCCTGACTGGTTTGCCAGGCGGTATAGCCTTGACGCAAGGCCACAAGCAACACAATTGCCGCCACAGCCGCCATCACTATCTTGCCATAGCGCGCCCACAAAAGTTGCATCTGGTCGCGCTTCAGATCTTCGTCAATTTCATCAAAAATATCAGCCATCAAACTATCTACATCTGGCAAAAACACCTTAATCACATGGTGCTTTTGCGGGGTTTACATCCATGTCTGTGCCAATCTCCTAGATTTGGTCTATCAGACAAGGCCGGCCACATCTGGTCAACGTCCCCGTTAATAGCAATTCTTTTACATAAAATGCCATAGCTTTATTGACCTTGGTGCCAAGCTGTCTCAACATAACCACTTAAACAGAAAACAGCCACTAATAAAATCGGTGCTAATCGGGTCGCATGTCGGGTATCACAAGTCCAAGAAAACTCCGTAAACCGCTTTTTTTCAATCGTAGCGAATTAGGGCAAATTCTTGCCACTTATAGTAGTCGTGTTGCCTGTGGTGAATGGCGCGATTATGCGATTGATCATATGCCGGGCGCGGCGGCATTTTCCATTTTTCGGCACACCCATGAAACGCCGCTTTTTGTGATCGAAAAACAACAGCGACACCCAAAGGAATCGGCAAGATTTATTTTGCGGGATCGCCAAAAAACACTGCTTAAAGCCAGCTCGCTGACTGACATCATTGGCTATTTTAACCGCTTGCCGCGGCTGGTATCTGGCTGACACCAGCACCCCATACCCCCATCACATTATATTTTGTTCAGGTTATTTTGCCTCTTGCCAATTTAATTAGTTAATCCTAAATTAGAACAAATAGTGAACAAAGTAATAGTGCAATGAATGGGGGCTGGCCTATGGGCTGGTATAAATCTCTTGATACCGCCAAATCTGAACCGGTACAGCCGGCCACCCTTGCCGATATGCAGCAAGATGGCCTGTTTGTCTTTTGCTGGTGCAACAGATGCGGACACAACGCGGCGCTTGACCCGGCCATATTGATAGCCACGCTTGGCCCATTATATCCCATTCCAGAAATTGGCCACCATATGCGATGCAGCGCCTGTCAAACACGCGATATCGCCACCCGCCCCCATTGGCCAGCACATGGCGGGCAAATGGCCCGGCACGCATAGGAAATTTCAACATAAAATCATGACATATGCTTGCCAGATAGCGTTGCATCAGGTAGTCGTGTTCGTCA
>JAYOVO010000054.1:0-10243 GCA_038151495.1 Alphaproteobacteria bacterium | reverse complement strand
GGGTTTTGGTTGTTTTTGTCGGTTAGACATGCTGGCCTCAATCGATAGGAGTGATATAACAGTGTGGCGGTTGGTATGATTTCATCATCAGTATAATAGGCATTTGACAGCATGCATCCAGCATTAATCTTTTACAAATTTTCAAAATTCATCTCATGCAAGATTCGCCATGCAAACTGGCTTGTGATCATGGCCATGATATGCCTGACAGCCACCACCCCGGCAATCGCAAAAATGGCCAACCGTTGTGACGAACCGGTCTTTGGCGCCGCTAGCATTGCGATCGACAAAGTTGCTGCCACCGCCGCTGAAGCGCAAAAAACCGGTGTTGATGCCGCCGCGCAGACAGCCTTTCATCAGGTGTTGAACCGTGTGTTGCTATCAAGCACGGATCAAGACGAATTTGCCGCGGCACATTCATATGACGCATTCACCGATTTTGTGCATATTATCGAAGAAAAGAACCTCGAAAAACGCTATATCGCGCGGCTGGATTTTTGTTTTGACGCCGAACGGATGCGCACAGCCATGCAAAATGCTGGCTTGCAATGGGCGGAATTACAAAGCCCGCCAATTTTACTGCTTCCCGTCTGGAAAGACCCTGATGGTGCCAGCGCGTGGCTGAAAAATAATAGCTGGATTGCTGGTTGGCAGGATGCGGTGGATCATTATCAAGGGCTTGTCAGCTTGCGGCGGTTGCCGCATAGCTTGACGCATGAGCGACGGTTTCGTGGTGGCGATCTATTGGCTGGTGATCCGATTAAACTGGCCGCCGCGGCCCGTATTGCCGAAGCAGAACAGGTGTTGGTTGTCGCCGCCACGCTTGATTATGAGGGAAGCAAACGTGTTGTCGATGTTGAGGTGCGTTTGTTCGATAAAACCGGGCAACCCATCACAACCATTTTAAGCCAGTCAGACATCATGCTTGAGAAAACCGATAGCAAGCCACTAGATGCATTAAGGCAGACCATTCTTGGGCGGATCGAAGGGTCATGGCACAGTGCTAATCTGATCAATAGCAGTGCGGCAGGTTACTTGCTTGTTGACGTGCCGGTAACATCGGTAAAGCAATGGTCTGATCGGCTGGCGGCATTGCGCCAGGTTGCGGTGATCAAAAATGTGACCATCCGCACGCTCGACACGAATGGCGGAAGCGTTTCGCTGGCCCTGGTCGGATCAAGAGAGGCCTTGCAAAATGCGTTGGCATCACATGATTTGGCGCTTGTTGATACAGGTGACATGATATCCATTATTGCAAAATCAGATGGGCAATGAATGGCTGATGCGGGTAATGTGATGACACGCAAAATGCAACAGATGCCGCTAGATATGCGGTTCCCGAAATTACAGGGGCGAGATGATTTTATCATCGGTGCGTGCAACAGGCTGGCGGCGGCGTGGATCAATCGTTGGCCTGACTGGCCAAAACCCGGTCATAGCCTGAATCTGGTTGGCCCGGCCGGGGCTGGCAAATCGCATCTGGCGGCAATCTGGCAAGAAATGTGCGGGGCGCGTCTTTGCGATCATCCGGCCGAACTGGCGTCTATTATGGCTGATCGCAATGTGCCGTTTGTGGTTTTAGATAAAATTGATGGCGCCTTTGATTGGCCGGAAGACACATTATTTCACTTATTTACTCGGTGTGACGTTGAATCGGGCGGGCTTTTGATGCTGTCTGAACAACCGGTGGCGCAGATGCATTGGGACCTTGCTGATTTGCGTTCGCGGATGCGGGGTGTGGCAATGGCGTCGATTGATTTACCAGATGACGCGCTGGTCTATGCACTACTCGAAAAATATTTTGCCGATCGGCAACTTCTGGCCCCGCCTGCGATGTTGCGTTATTTGGTAAGCCGGATGGAACGGTCGTTTGACGCTGTTCAGACAATCGCGGCGGCGCTTGATCGGCGGTCAATTGCTGATAAAAAGCCATTGTCGGTTGGCTTGGCACGGCTTGTTCTTCATGAACGGCAGGCCCCGCCTGGCGAATAACGCGGTGCGGCGTCTAGCGCCTTTTATTTTGTCCTGAAAATTTTGTCCTGAAATGAAAGAAAGAAAGAAAATTATGTCTGGATTAGATTTTGGTATTGCCGGTAAGAAAGCCATCGTATGCGCGTCTAGCAAAGGGTTGGGATTTGGCTGTGCAAACGCACTAGCGGCGGTTGGGGTTAATCTGGTGATGTGCGCGCGCGGGGCGGATCGATTGCATGAGTCGGCAAACCAGCTGCGCAAAAAACATGGTGTCGAAATTACCGAAGTGGCCTGTGATGTGACAACCCAAGAGGGACGCGCCGAAATTTTGGATGCGGCAGGCCGGGTAGATATTCTTGTGAATAATGCTGGCGGCCCGCCACCCGGTGATTTCAGAGACTGGACACGCGATACATGGATCGCCGCATTGGACGCCAATATGCTGACAGCTTTTGCGTTGATTCAGGCGGTTATCGATCCGATGATCGACCAGAAATTTGGACGGATTGTGAATATCACTTCTGGTTCGGTAAAGTCGCCCATACCGGCGCTGGGCCTGTCAAACGGGGCACGGGCGGCGCTGACCGGGTTTTGTGGCGGATTGGCCCGTCAGGTGGCCCAGCATAACGTCACGGTAAACGGCCTGTTGCCCGGTCAATATAATACCGACCGGATCGAAACCATCATTGCCAATACCGCGAAAACCGAAAATATTACCCCGGCGGCGGCGCGTGATATGCTGGAAAAACGAAACCCGACAAAGCGGCTTGGTGAAATCCATGAATTTGGATTTGCCTGTGCGTGGATGTGCAGTGCGCATTCTGGCTATTTAACAGGCCAGAATATTCTGATCGACGGAGGCAGCTTTAACAGCACCTTTTAACCTGGCCTGCCTTATTGCCTTGCCGTATTGATCCGGTGCGTTAGCGGCCGGCCCGTGTCAGCCCGCCCGGGTTAACTGGCTGGATCAATGTCTGTGATCAGCCGAATTCGACCATGTTTCACGGCAAGGGCAATCTCGCCATGCTTTAATTTCAGCGCGGTGGCGCCAAAAACCTCGCGCCGCCAGCCTGCCAGCGCCCGAATAGGCGCGTTGTCATCACGTGCCAGAAGTTCAAGATCATCGGCTGACGCGATCAAGCGCGGCGCAATATTTTGTTCGTCTGTGACATGTTTCAGCAAAACCCGTAACAGTTCCATGATCGCGGCTGGTGGCTTTTTCACATGCGCATGCGATAGCGGCGCTGGCAAATCGCTGTCGGGCATTGCGGCAACGTTATGCAATATTTTTAAAATAGGCGGGGCCAGTTTGCCATCCTTGCCGCCGGGAAAATTGCGAATGGCGCTAAAATCGTCAAGTGTTTTTGGATTGCTACCAGCCAGATCAATCAAGGTTTCGTCACGCAACACCCGGTTGCGCGGCAGGTCGCGTTGCTGTGCCTCGGTCTCGCGCCATGCGGCTAAATGCATCAAACGGCGCAACGCTGGCGCACGCATATTGCGGATTTTCAACCGCCGCCAAGCATCCTGCGGCGCGGTCACATAGGTGGTGGGGTCATTTGATTTTGCATATTCTTCATCAAGCCAATCTGTTCGGCCGTCATCAGCAATCCGCTTTTTCATCAGCGGATAAAGCCGCGCCAGATAAATGACATCATCAAGCGCATAGGTGATTTGTCTGCCGCTAAGCGGCCGTTTTGACCAGTCGGTAAAGCGTGATGTTTTGTCTATATCATCGCCAAGCAAGGCTTTAACAAGCTTGTCATAACCAACTTGATCACCAAGCCCGCATACCATGGCGGCCAGTTGTGTGTCATAGATTGGTGCTGGTAATTGCCCCATTTGATGCAGGAAGATTTCCATATCCTGCTGGCCAGCATGAAACACTTTTACAATGGCTTCATCGCGCATCAGCGCCCATAGGGGGGCAAGGTCAAGCCCCTTTGCCAGCGGGTCGATGGCAACAGCGGTGGTGCCATCACTGATCTGCACCAAACAAAGCTGCGGATAATAGGTGCGTTCACGCATAAATTCTGTGTCGACGGCAAGAAAAGGGGCGTGTTGAAATTGGTTTGCAATTTCGCGCAGGGCCGTATTGTCGGTGATGGTTTTTACACTGGCCGGGTCGGCACGCCCTTGCGGTGCCGTGTCAACATGACGTTTCATTGAAATCCTCGAATGCTTTGGCTGAAGGTATAAGGTAAAATCAACGCAAGGCAAAGGTAAACATATTGATTTGCCCCGAATTCACCCCTACATGTAAATCATGAACAGATTTGCTAAACATGTCCTTGGATCTGTGGTGTTTGTGCTGGCATCTGCCGCAATGGTTGCGGCCCATGCGGCAAATATTGCCGGGCACCGTGCGTTTTATGAAATGCGCATGGGGCAGGCAGATAAAAATGCCGTTGTGCAATCTGTGTCTGGTCGCTCTGCCTTTGTTCTTGAAAAAGATTGTGACGGGTGGCGATCTGCCGAAGATTATATGATTGAATTTGGCAATGGTGACGGGCGCACGGATCGTATTTTATCGCATTTTGAATCTTGGGAGTCAGACTCTGGCGACCAATATAGCTTTGATATCGCTGAAAAAAGCAGCTTTCAGGATGATAAAGATTTCGGTGGTTATGCCGAGATCAATGCGCAAGGCGGTGAAGCTGTCTTTATGCTGGATGGGCAAAGCAATATTGCGTTACCGGAAAACACCTATTTCCCGATGCAGCATATACGCGCCATCATAAACAAAGCCGGTGATGGCGGTAAAATTCTGGCGGCATTGGTATTTGCTGGTGCGGAACCAGATGATGCCCTGTTAACCACCAACACGGTGATTGGTGGCTGGCAGGGGGGCAAGGCAGATGTCGATTTAGGCGCCTTGGATGGTGATGGTTTCTGGCCGGTTCAAATTGCATATTTCAAACCGTCGGCCACCGAAGTTGAACCCGAATATGAAATCCAGTTCTGGCTGCAACCAAATGGCGTTGTGCGGCAATATGAGATTAATTACGGCGATTTTAGTATTATTGCGGGTCTGGTGACGATTGAAACGGTCGATACGCCGGTTTGCCAATGATGATGTTATCAATATGGCGGGCCGCCACCAACTGATCTGCAGTTATATTTTATCTGACATATTATAAGGGCATGTTATCTGGCCATTTTGGCGTGGATACAGGCCCCAGCCAGAATCGCGTCATCGCCCCTTGCCGCCCGGACAAGATGTGTTGCTGATTTTCCGGTAAATGTATAGCCCGGCCATTTGCGCGGTACATTGATATAAAGCCGATCAAGGCTAGCAAGGCGACCAGCCAGCGTAATGATGTCCGGGTCAAGCATATTGATCAGCATGGCCGTGGCCCGGCCAACGCGATCATCCAAGACCTGCAAAACGCTTTCGGCAACGATATCATTTTGGCTGGCGGCTTTGGCGATTTCATCGACCGTTAATGCGGTCTCGGTAGAGGCCAGATAATCGGCTTCGACACCCTTGGCAGAAATAAATGATTCAAGGCACCCAGTTCGCCCACACCAGCAGTCCCGGCCATCAAGTTCATGTGGTACTGGCCAGCCAAGTGGCATATGTCCCCACGCACCAGCTAGGCGGTTGCCGCCTTTCCACAAGGTCTGGCCAAATGTGACACCGCCGGTCACATTTTGATCCAGATAGAGCAAACAGGCGACACCAGATGTTTGTGCGGCACCAAAGCTAGCCTCATAGAGCGCATAGGCCTGTGCTGGCGCGATACAGTCAACTGGTCGACCAAGGCTGGCCTGCAACGCGGATTTAACATCAAGATTGGCCAGAACCGGGGCGCTATTTGGCGGTGATGGCTGGCCACCAAACCCGGCATTGATTGCCACGCTGACCGGGGTGGTTGGGTCTGCCGCTGATCGCTGAACAAGTTCAGCGATGTGCCGACAGAGCGTGCCAGCATCATGTGCTGGCGTTTCTATTTGTTCGTAAAAAACAAAATCACCGCCACTTGATAGGGTGGCGGTGCTTATAAAATCAGTCGCTATATGAATGCCAACAGACATAGCTGGCCTTTCGGCGGGGACAAAACCCTATTTGATTTTGCTTTCGCGGAAAATCACATGCTTGCGCGCCCGCGGGTCATATTTTTTCAATTCAAGCTTTTCAGGCTTGGTGCGTGGGTTCTTTTTGGTCACGTAAAAATAGCCAGTGTCGGCTGTGCTTACGAGTTTAATTTGAAGGGTCGCTGGCTTCGCCATGACACATACTCCTTGATGCCATGTGACACATCTACACCGGAATTCCGGCCGTCACTGAAAAACGTGGGCGCAACCTGCGGTAAAACACGCAAAATGTCAAGCCTGCATTAGCGTCTTTTTGATTTGCCTGATCGTTGCTTTGTCGCCTTTTTGCGAGAGGCTGATGATGATGATCGCCGGCGCCGGGCTGCCTGCTTTCGTGTCGGGCTTTTGTCAATTCTGCCGCCATCGACCCAATCCAGTAAAATGCCGCCGGAAACAGCGGTCACTTCAGTGATTTTGACTTTTAGCTCATCACCTGCGGCAAATACCCATCCGGTATGTCGGCCTTCTAGACGTTCAGTTGATTCATGGTAATCATAAAAATCATCGGGCAGGGCGTGAAGCGGCAATAACCCGTCAGCCGCGCCGTCATCAATTCGAACAAATGCACCAAAACTGGTGGTGGCAACAATAACGCCATCGACGGTCTCGCCGAGTCGGGTTTCGAACAGGGCGGCGGCAAATCGGTCAATTGTCCGGCGTTCGGCCGCCGCGGCATTGGCTTCGGTTTCTGAAATATGCGTGCAAATTTCGGCCATCTGATCAGGCAAAATGCCGCCAAGCCCATCTTTTGGCTGGCCGCTTTTTGTGGCCGCATTATTCAGGGCACGATGCACCAATAAATCAGCGTAGCGCCGTATTGGTGATGTAAAATGTGCATAATTGCGCAAGGCCAAGCCAAAATGACCAATATTATCAATTGAATAGACGGCTTTTGCCTGACTTCGCAAAACCGCTTCATTGATTGTGGTCATGTCGGCGGTGCCGTCTGCGGCTTGCAGAATTTGATTGAAATGGCGGGGACGCAAAACCTGCCCAACTGTGAAATGCGCGCCGATGGCTTCGGCCAATTTTGTCAGGCTGGCGGCTTTTTTCGGGTCTGGCGTGTCATGAACCCGAAATACACATAATTTTTTTGCGGCAATTAATCGGTCTGCCGCCGCCACATTCGCCGTGATCATAAAATCTTCAATCAGGCGTTGAGCTTCATTCTGCGATCGTTGCTCAATGCGGATCGGGGTATTGTCGTCGGCCATGATGACGCGGCGTTCTTTTAAGTTTAGTGCCAATGGCGCGCGCTTTTCACGGTCAATCGTCAGCGCCCGCCACGCCCCAAATAAACTGTGCAATGCGCCATGCGGCACCGCGCAATCAGCCTCGTCAATTGTCCCATCATAAACCGCCTGCACCTGGTCATATGTCAGTCTGGCATGCGATGTGATGATGGCGCGTTCGATTTTGAAAGACTGTCTTTGACCGTCTTGATCAATGATCATATCGGCGACCATGGCGGCGCGATCCTCATGCGGGCGAAGCGAGCATAAATCATTTGAGATCGCTTCGGGTAACATGGGTACGACACGGTCTGGCAAATAAACAGAATTGCCGCGTAGCTGGGCTTCAAGATCAAGCGCCGATCCCGGCCTTACATAATGCGATACATCCGCAATCGCCACCATCAGCCGCCAGCCGCCATAATCAAAAGGTTCCGCATAAACCGCGTCATCAAAATCGCGTGCATCAGCCCCGTCAATGGTCACAAATGGCATCTGTCTTAGATCGCGCCGCCCTCTGACTGGCGGTGTCTTCAGCGATTCTGTTTCTCGAAGTGCCGTTTCAGGAAATTCATGTCTGATGTTAAATTCGGCAAGTGCCAGCGCGCTAAACGCGCCTGATTGGGTGCTGTTGCCAAGATTGGCGATGACCCGTGCTGATTTGCTAAAGCGCCCACGGCCAGATTGCAGGATGGCTTCAACAAGGTCACCATCGGTGATGTTCATATCTGCCGGGACCATTAAATTTAGCTGGTCTCGTTTGCCGCGCGTTGCTGGTTGCAAGATAAAATTTTTGCCAGATATGTTTTTGCCCGATGTATTTTTTTTGGTTGCGATAGCAATCCCGAAAATATGTTTTGGCTGGCGATCAAGCACCCGGATGATCCGTGCCTCATAATGGCCAGGGCCAATTTGCGTAAGCCGCGCCAATATTTGCTGTCCGATAGCTGGAGCACGGCCTTCACGCCGGCTCAGCAATACGCAGATATCGATGTCAGCGGCATCGTCATCAACAGGGCGGGCATAACCATTGCCATCATCATCAAACCCCAAAATTTCCAATACGCTGATTTCTGGCATAGTGGTTTGTGCCATAGTGGTTTCTGCTAGGGCCTCAACTTGTCTGGCAGGGTTCCGATTTTGTTGGGGTAACTGGCCAGATTCTGCAAGATCGCGTAAACGCCGCCGGAGCGCTGGCCGTAATTCGGCGTCCAGATGAAAAGCGCGGGCAATGTCGCGTGGCCGCGGTGGTTGTGTACAGCTATTGATATAGTCGATCAGCGTGTCATCATCAGGCAGGGCAACAGGGGTGCTGTTATGGCGGCGTATTGGCAATTAGCTGGCTGCCTTTTTGGTGGCGGCTTTTTTAGCTGGTGCTTTTTTAGGCGCCGCTTTTTTTGTCGCTTTTTTAGCTGGTGCTTTCTTTGTGTTACCACCCTTGGCCAGCTTGGCGGCTAAAAGTTCGAGTGCGGTTTCAAGCGTGATGTCGGCCATATCATGGGCTTTGCCAAGTGTCGCACGCAGTTTGTTATGTTCGACATATGGGCCAAATCGGCCCGCTTTTACATGGACCTGTCCGCCAGCCGGGTGTTCACCCAAAAGCCGTCCTGCCTTTTTCGCAGATTCGGCAAGCAAATCGACCGCACGATTCATGCCGACTGTCAGCACATCATCTTCACTAGGCAGGCTGGTATATCGTCCCTGATATTTCAGATAGGGGCCAAATCGGCCAATGCCTGCCTGAATCATGTCGCCAGTTTCTGGGTGCGGTTCGATATCGCGTGGCAAGGCCAGCAGGCCAAGTGCCGCCTGCAGATCAAGCTGGCTGGCATCGGTGCCTTTTGGCAGTGACGCCCGTTTTGGTTTTTTGGTCTCAGGATCGCCAATTTGCACATAGGGGCCATAGGGGCCGTTGCGCAAATAGATTGGTAAATTGGTCGCCGGGTCAATGCCAAGTTCGGTATCACTTACCGCGCCATTTGCATTATCATCGTCACCATTTGCCAATTGCCGGGTAAATTTGCAATCGGGGTAGTTGGAACATCCGACAAAGGCCCCAAATTTGCCAAGTTTTAGCCCAAGGCGCCCATCAGCACAATTTGGACAGCCGCGGATTAGGGCACCATTGTCATCGGCTTTGAAAAAATGCGGCCCTAATTCTTCGTCAAGAACATCAAGAACATTGGTAATGGTGAGGTCTTTGGTGCCGTCAATGGCGGCTTTAAAATCACGCCAAAATGCGGCAAGCAACTGTTTCCAATCAAGTTTTCCAGCCGATACATCATCAAGCTGTGTTTCAAGCCGCGCGGTAAAATCATATTCCACATACCGGTCAAAGAAATTGCCAAGAAATGTTGATACAAGCCGTCCCCGGTCTTCCGGGATAAACCTTCCTTTGTCCTTGATCACATAATTTCGTTGTTGCAGCACCTGAATGATCGACGCATAGGTAGAGGGGCGTCCGATTCCCAACTCTTCCATACGTTTAACGAGGCTGGCATCGGTAAATCGCGGCGGTGGCTGGGTGAAATGCTGTTCAGGTGTGACCGTGCCGGTGGTCAGGGCTTCGCCTTTGGCAAGGTCAGGCAATAATTTGCCAGACCCATCGCCAGTCTCATCACCGCCATCGCCGTCACTGGTCTCATCAACGCTTTCCCGGTACACCGATAAAAACCCGTCAAATACCATAACCTGTCCATTTGCGCGCAAAACCGCTTCGCCGGTTTTTGTGGTGATGTCAACGCCGGTCTGGTCAAGTTCGGCTGACTGCATTTGGCTGGCGATTGTGCGTTTCCAGATCAATTCATATAAACGGAACTGGTCATGATCTAGAAATGCCTGCATCTCTTTTGGATCACGATTGATGGCGGTTGGCCGGATGGCCTCATGCGCTTCTTGCGCATTCGCGGCTTTGGTTTTGTAAACACGCGGTTTATCAGGCA
>JAYOVO010000053.1:0-10398 GCA_038151495.1 Alphaproteobacteria bacterium | reverse complement strand
GCACTCGGCACACGACTGAAATTGAAGACATCATGCAGATTGGCTTTACCGGTCTGGTCAATGCGGCCCAGCAATATACGCGCAAAGACGGCGCGACATTTGCAACCTATGCCAGCATAAGAATCAAAGGTGCGATCATTGACTATTTGCGAAAAAGTTCAAATCTATGCCGCACAACCATTCAGGTTAAAAAGAAATACAATAAAATCGTCCAGGGTCTGCAGACAAAATTGATGCGTCAGCCAACCCAGCAAGAAATTGCCACAGACATGGGGATGAGCGAGCATGAATTGCATGAATGGGAACAAGCCTTTCAGGCAAATGCGCATGAATCACTGGCTGATGTCTATGATCAATATTCCATCTGGTATGCATCTGAAGAAGATAGCCCAGAAGAAAAGCTGGGCAATGAAGAACTGAAACAGCTTTTGAAAAGCGCGCTACACACCTTGTCAGAGCGCGAAACACTGGTTATCCAACTTTATTATATCGAAGAATTGAACGTATTTGAGATTGCCGAGGTTATGGAAATTTCAACAGGACGTGTTTCGCAAATTAAAAAATCGGCGATCGCCAATTTGCGGTCATTCATAACCAATGCACAACATGTCGGGTAACAATGCCGCGGCCAGAATTTGACTCGCTAAACACCATCCAAATGTCGCTGCAATCTGCAGAGCAGCATTTGCATCATAATAATGGCATAACGCAGCTTCATCTGTCCTGTTCATTGATAAATATTGCCCGTGGATCATGCATTGCAGTCATCCGGCCTGATGGCGCTTTGGGGAAATCACCATTCGGGTCAATTCACATTCCAGCAGACCGGCCGGTTATGCAGGCACAAATATCGCTTGCATCGGAAAGTTTCAGTGAATTAGCCGCTCATTTGCGGCATCCAGCGCCACGGCCGGTAACGCTTGTCATGACCGTTACAGACAAATTATCCGTATCGCAAGATGGTTTGTTATTTATCGATGAGTCACTTGATACAGCAGTTACCGATGTTTACTGGAGTTTACCCATTAAATAATGGCCAATACCCATCAATCTGCCATATTACTGCGTCAGTCTACGTGTCATTTCGGTTTCAGCTTGTAGCAACCTTGATGATCCTGAAAACGCTTGTTGTACTGTCATAAGATTAGTCAATTCAGATGTCATATCAATGTTCGACATTTCAAGTGCACCAGAATGCACTTTACCACGCCCCTGTTCAATCGGCGCACCGATGACGCCAGCACCTGATTTGGGATTTTCTATAAAATAGTTCTGGCCGAGAGGCGTCAGCCGGTTGGGGTCAGCAAACATAGATAAGCCGACCTGCCCTACAAAAAACGTTGCGTTGTTGCCATAGGTGGCCTCAATACGACCATCAGTTCTTATTGCCACGCCCGTTAATCGTGTTTCGGCAAACGTTTCCGTACCGTTTACGGAAGTGGCAGTATTTGCTGTCATTGGAACAGTTATTTGGGTGCCAAGTGCAGACAACAGTTGCTTACCATCCGAATTAGCAATCAGACCCGCCGCGTTAACCGTGAATGACCCATCACGCGTGTAAAATTTTTCATCTGGCCGATCAGCGTCAATAAGCGTAAACATGCCCTGCCCTTCAATAGCCAGATCAAGAACGTCGCCAGTTTGTTGAAAAGCTCCCTGCTCACTTAAAACTCGGTTTTCCACGGCCAAAGACCCCATACCAATCCGCGCACCAGACACTTTAATGGCATCGGTGTTGCCATAAATGTCGGCAAAGGTTGCCTGCCGTTTTTTAAAGCCTGTTGTTTTTGCGTTGGCGATATTATTGGATGTAACACCCAAATCATTCAAGGCCGAGTCAAGACCGCTTCTGATAACCGAAATCATGAATAAAACCCTTTTAACAGTGACACGTTTCGGAGCAAAAAATATGCCAAGGCGCCGCTGCTAAAGGGCGAAAGTGTTTTTTTCGGACAATCAGCACAAAAAAGTTACCAAAAAAGTTACTTGTTTAGAAAATGTTAATGCCTCATATTATCCAACTAATATCGAGGAATGGTGATGCCTAACACAAAGAACACATCTTTGGTTCCCGTGAGCAAAAAACTGCCAGCTGTTCGTAAAGGCGGGGCTGTTACCTCTGCCTTTTCACTGTACGAGGGAGAGCGTCATTTCACCGACCGAGAAGATGTACGCCAACATTTGCCTGATATTTTGGGAAAGGCTTTGGCGCGCACCTGGATTGATAACGAATTTCACCAAGCCTTTGATCAAGACCCTGTTGGCACGCTCGGAGCCCATGGTGTGTTTATCCCCAGCACGATGTCGATTGAATTCCAACGCAAAACATCTGATCGGCCACGTATTGTTGTCTATGAACAAAACCCAGACTCAAAATTCAAAGCCCGGGTGTTGTACCTTCAGCTTGTGATGATGGCAGGCCGATAGGGTGCGCATAATGCACACCAAAAACACATATATTTTTAAATTAGTTCTGCTGATAAGCCTGACACTTTGCTTGTCTATGGTCGCGGCAAATGCCGACTCGCGCAGTGATAATGAGGCGTTCAGCGCGGCTGTCAAAGCCGTGAAAGCGCGTGATTACAGCCGAGCTTTGACTTTGTTTGAACAGCAAGCTAACAATGCCAAACATGATGCCCAGTATAATATGGCGGTATTGTTACAGGCTGGCAAAGGCCGGCCTCGCAACTATCTGGACGCATTGTATTGGGGCTGGCTTGCCCAGCTTGGCGGCATCGAAGAGGCCGAGGATATTGCCAGTGACATACTGGACAAATTGACCGAAAATGATGTTAAAGTGGTGCGGGCGCGAGTGGGTGAAAACCTGCAATCACGAATTGAAAATGGGGATATCAATGCGATTTCCCAATTTGCTGGCTATCATCTGACAATTCTGGAAGAACCTGATTATAGCACGGCCTATATTTGGTATTCGATTGCCGTCGCGCTAAACATTCCAGATATGATCGACCGGCGCGATGACACAGAAAGCGATATTGAGGCAAAAGAATTGGCGCGTTTGCAAACAGAGGCAAGAGAGCTGTTTGAAAAATATAACTTTGCGCCGTTCAATCCGAAAGAGGCAGGAGGCGCAAATGAAAGTTAAAGTGCACTGGATTATTGATGGCGTTATGGAAATTGACGCCGACACAAATGAAGCCGCCGAAGCGCTTGCTGACGAAAAATTGCGCGGCTTTATAAACGCCCATCCAGAATTGACCAAAAATCTTGGCGCCACAGCCATTCAAGGTCATGCTGTCACAGATGGGGATGACAATTAACGCCTAGCCAAAGCTATCTAGCAATTCGCTGATCGTCTTTTCGAGTTCATCATTATCATTTTCGATATTGGTAATCTCTTGACGCAGCTCTTCAATACGCTGTTTGCGTTTTTCCATCACATCCCGAATTTCTTCAAGAACTGTCGCTAACCGACCGCTCAGATCAGCTTCGCTGACGTCTTCCTCAGCCATGATTTCAACCCTCTCATCTGCCTCATCGGTGCCGGGGATTTGGTCTACCGCACGGCAATTCTGCCGCAACGTCCCCACATATGGCACAGTCAATCTGGTTCTGCTAATTTAGACACCGAGATATAGCCATTCAACCCTTGCAGATACTGTGCCAATATAGGAACCATAGTCATGCCGACCTTAAATCTGTCATACCGCTTGGCAAATTGGATGAAAAAAACCCAGTTTCGTTGCTTATCCGCGTCGTTACTGGTTGCCGAATTATGTCTATTTACAGCTGTCCCAGCGATAGCTGATACGCATAGCGACCTGCCAACAACGCCTTGTGATATCCGCCTTGTATTTGATAGTGATGCGCGCGGCATGCCGTCTGTTGGCTATAAATTATCCCTTCAAATACGCAACCGGACCGCCCGCGATATTGCCGGGGTATCTGTCTATTGGCTGGATAACGAATCTGCCATCATTGGCAATAGCGCGGCAATCTGCGGGGCAAAAGATGTGGCTGTCGGCCCGTCTGAAACTGGGCCTTGTGAAACAATTGTTCAGCAAATTGGCGGGGCCTTGTTACAAAGGCTGGGACAGGCCACATGGACCGAAATCATTAATCACCAACTGACTGATTTCCGCAAAGTCAAACAATGCGCCATCATTGGATATGATTTTCGTGATAGCAAACCAAAGACCTATTAGCATGCGTTTCAAAATCATGCTTGGCATTAAAAATGCTTAAACAAAGGCTGGTGAACACCAATCATCGCCCAAAATGAAAATAAAGTGACGGGGAATATGATGTCGAACGCAAAATTAAAAGAGCAAATCGAAGCGGCTAAAATCGCTCTTGTTCATTCTGCCGAAGCTGGCTCATATGCCGATACGCCGCCAACATCTGGCACCGTGACACAGATCCCAAGCATCGGCACCGATCATGCCCAGCCCCATGTTGATAGCCTTGCAGAAATGCCGCATTCACCAGCCAATGCCCAGACGCCAATAATTGGCCAAGACATGATACCCCAAAGTGATTTTGAAACATTAGAAGCGCGGCTTCAGGGACTGGAAGACCAGATTAAAAACCAGCAACGCGACCTGCACACATTATTGCAAAAATTGCGCGACATTACCGCCAAAAGCCAAGCTGTGGCCGAACCAAAGAAAAGCAAAGGCACGAAAAAATGGCTGGTGGGCGCCGCGCTATGCATGATGGGTTTTGGTGCGGTTTATTACTGGCTTGGCGCCGAAGTGATCACCGGCACCATCTATCAGGCAACCGGTTTGATGGTGGCGTTTATTGATACGCTGGCTGGTAAAATTTAACGAGACACACGATGGCTGAAAACGAGGCTGAACAGCAAAAACCAAAAAGACGCCTGTCACTTTCTAGGCTCTTTCTGCCGCTACTAATTGGCACGACAATCAGCGTGATTATCGGGTTTTTTGTTGTTGGATATATCAGCCTGACAGAACCGCCACCACCGGTTGAAGACATCCACAGTCTGATGAACAAAAAACAACAGGAAAAGGCCTTGGCCGGGGCAGATAACGCCACCGACAATGCCACCGAAATGGTGGTGAATGAAGATGGCACATTTGACTTTGCCCAATATAGATATTTTTCCTTTCCCCTGCCCTTTGTGGTTAATTTTGCCGATGGGAATGGCATGATGACCGTGGAAATTGCCATTGCCACTTATGAAACAACATTGCGCGGCGAACGGCTGATCGAAAAACTAACGACATTTACGCCAAAAATGCGGTCAGCTATTAATCTGGTGCTTGCCGAACAAGTCCATGCTGATGTGAATACGGTGGCAAAACGAAACGCCCTCGAAAGCAAATTACTTGCCGCTATAAAACCGGTGATTGACGGCACCAAGCCAGAGAGGCCAAGCGGCATCACCGATCTTCATTTTATCAAATTTGTAATTTCCGGTCTGCGTTAATGCGTTGCCCCGGCAAATGACAGAACCAGCGTTTCAAACGCTTCATTCTCTTCAGGCGATAACAATAATTCAGCCTTGGCACCATCTTGGCGTTGGTAATGCACGGCCTCTTGTGGAAATGACCACCGCATTTCAACCCGGTTATGACGGGTGACGCGAAAATCAATCTGGATATTTAGCGGCGCAAAAAGTTGCGATACCCGCCGCTGAAAATCAGCCACATCATAGATCTTGATATTTTTTGGAAAAACAACTGACCGTTCGATACCAGTCTGGTCAATAGCTGTCTGGCCAAGCTGTTGATTTGATTCAGCTTCACCTAAATCAAGCGATAATTGTTGTGGGACGATATGCTGCTGCGAAACCAGACGCACTTTCTAGGTCCACCATCTTGGTTAAGATCACTTGTGGATAAGTTAATGCAAAATTGCGATTCGGTCAATAATTTCTGTATCTTAGAAATAATCAGGTCTGTGGATAATTATTTTGCAAAAAATGCCGCTAGTTGCGTGATGAGGCTATGTCCAGATGGGAACAGCAAAAACCAGCCCACGCCAAAACCCACCAAACATCCGTAAAACAACCATTTTGATCGACGCAATCTTTTGCGTGTTGGCTTTGATATATCTGTTGTCATGGTGCGCGCCACGTCTGACATCAATGTCATTAATTCGGCGATATGGCGCTGTGTTTTGGCATTGACCGCCACGGCGCTGTCAAGTCGCGCGGCAAAGGCGGTTACCTGCGCGGCGCTGGCATAAGTCACAGATGGGGCCAAAACCGCTTGAACTGCGCGTTTCTTTTTTTGAAAAAAAGTAAATTCTTGCGGCATGCCGTGATCTGAAGAAAGAGGCGCGGTATTTGTCTCGTCGGCACTAGTCTCATTGATACTGGCCTCATTGAAGCTGGCCTCATTGGCACTTGTCTCATCGGCACCAGCCACATGATCATCCGGCAATACAGACGGAACCGGTGCATCACCAGACGCACGGCCATTTGCCGCATCCTCACTCTGGTGCTTTAAATCATCATTTGACGGCATTTGCGACATCACCCCTTCATTCATGTCCAATGCTAATTTAGACTAAAATGATGTGCAATTTTTTTGCCAAGCCGCGGTCTGCGCACCAGAAAGCATTTTTGGCCAGAACATCACCACTATCGCTGGCGGTATGGCTTTTAAAAAATTCAATGATGGTACGTCTAATGATGCCACATCCAATGATATTAAAGGGGCCGGAACACCTGTAACCAATGATTGGTTGTATAGCCACGATGATAAATGCCAAATTTTGGCAAATCGGCCACCCAGTCATTAGGATCAGCCAAGATATCCGCCTCATCCTCATCACGAACGGCGGCTTGATGACGGCGTTGCTGTTGTTGCGGCGCGCCCATATCCTGTTGGATTTTCAGTAGTTCATTCATCATTGCCGTTAGAAAAACGACATGAATGTAGATTATCTTAGCAAGCCCACCGGTTTTTTTATGCATACCAGCCTGAACTGAATCGTGTCAAACAAGCTTGCGCAAAGACAAATACTCTTGCTCCAAAATATTATTGGTTATAACGTTGACTTATATACTCCCCGTTCGGACATGTCCTTGTGGCCCCGGCGGGGTTACTTTTTTGAGGAACAAAGATGGCCTCGTTACCGAGAGTCATTGCTTTCTTCGATGGGCAAAATCTTTATCATAGTTCCAAGTCAGCGTTTCCCAATGCAAGCGATGACTATAATCCAAAAGCTCTAGCCACACTCATTGCAAAACGGCAGGGTTGGCACTTGGTGCAGACGCGGTTTTACACGGCCATTCCAGATCAAAACCGTGACCGGATCGGTGCAAAGATGTGGCACCGTCGATTACTTCGCATGAACCGTGACGGGTGCAAAACGACAGCGCGCATCTTACGTTATGATGAGTCTGGCCGTGGCCGCGAAAAAGGAATCGATATACGCATAGCGCTGGATTTAATCCGCTTAACGCTTAACCAGCATATGGACGTGGCGCTGGTGTTTTCACAGGATCAAGATTTTGCTGAAGTGGCGTCAGAGTTGCGTTTAATTAACAAAAAAACTGGCTATTTTGTGCGGATTGCTTCGGCGTTTCCGAATAGCGAACTTGCTAACAATAAAAGAGGTATAAATGGCGCCGACTGGCTTAGGTTTGATATCCATGATTGGAACAATTGCCTCTATTAAGGCCAGATATTTAAACTAGGACTGATGGTCATGTCATTTTCATGAAATAGAGACAAAATTTTTCGTGCCTCTCTGAATCTGGCTTGGCGGCTAGGTATCTGCCGCCAGAGGGGCCTTTGAAATCCAGCCGCCGCCAAGCAAAATATCGGCGTCATCACCGTGATAGAGCGCCGCCGCCTGACCAGCGGCAATGCCAAATTGTGGCTCGTCAAGAATGATGATTAGGGGGGCGTCTTGCGGGCGATCACAATAGATGCGTGCGCTTGCCGCCGGCGCTGTGTTGCGTAATCGTGCCAGCACTCTGGTGCCATCCTCAGGCTGTCCATTGATCCAGTTAACATCATGAAGATGCACCTCACGGCAGGCCAGTGCCGCTTGCGGCCCGACAAGCACTGTATTGCTATCGGCATCAATGCCGACAACATATAGCGGCCCTTCTGATTCATCAGCGTCTTTGCGGCCGCCAATGCCAAGCCCGCGACGCTGGCCAATGGTATAGTCGATAACGCCATTGTGACGGCCAAGCACCGTGCCATCAAGATGCCGAATATCACCAGCATCAACCGCCCCGGGGCGCAAGCGCCGCACAACATCGCCATAGCGGCCATTCGGTACAAAACAGATATCTTGGCTATCTGGCTTTTCCGAAACCGCCAACCCATACCGCCGCGCCAAATCACGGGTTTCGTCTTTGCTCATACCGCCAAGCGGAAACCGCAGAAAGGCCAGTTGTTCAGGCGTTGTAGCAAACAAAAAATAAGATTGGTCTTTTGCCGGATCGGCTCCTCGTGCTAGCGACACACCACGGTCTGTTTCAAGGCGCTGTACATAATGCCCGGTGGCCAGACAATCTGCACCAAGGTCCCGCGCAGTTGCCAATAAATCGGTAAATTTCACTGTTTGATTACATCTGACACAAGGAATGGGTGTTTCCCCCCGCAGATAGCTATCGGCAAAATCCTGCATCACCTGATCATGAAACCGGCTTTCATAATCTAGCACATAATGCGGGATACCAAGCCGGGCTGACACCGTGCGGGCGTCATGAATATCAATGCCCGCGCAACACGCACCTTTGGCTTGGACCGCAACGCCGTGGTCATAGAGCTGTAAGGTGATCCCGATCACTTCATAGCCCTGGTCATGAAGCAAGGCGGCGGTCACGGATGAATCAACCCCACCCGACATCGCCACGACGACCCGCGTATCTGCCGGGGCTTTGGCAAAACCTAGCGAGTTCATCACGCTGCCAGCAGGTACCTCCATTTTGGATTTCGCCGTATGCATCAATTCGTTTGATCCTGTTTGTTCGCTGGTGCTCTAGATGTCTTCAGGAATGGCAACCTTCAGCCCATCTAGATCGTCTGACATCTCGATCTGACATCCCAATCTGGATGTTTCGCTTAGGCCAAATGCTAGATCAAGCATATCAACTTCATCTTCGCTTGGTGCGCCAGTCTTTGCAAACCATGCCGCGTCAACAATGACATGGCAGGTTGCGCAAGACAAGCATCCGCCGCATGTCCCCTCGATACCCAGATTGGCATCGCGGCCAGCTTCCATCACCGTGGTGCCATTCTCAACAGCGATCGTATGCTCGCTTCCATCCGGCTTTACAAAAATAATATTTGGCATGGTTTCACATACTCCTGCTCGTGCCTAGATCAGCGGAAAGCCCTCTGCCCCGCTCAACAATTGTCTCGCCAGCAAAAATACGGCTGGCGCCATGGTTTAACTGGTTTGCTTGTATAGACGCACAAACACATCTGCAACTGTTTCAAAATCAGCCTGTTTTGTTGCCCAACCGCCAGACACACGTATGGCACGCGCCGCCGCGTCACCTGCGCCCATTGCCTGTAATACATGACTGCTCTGCACCTTGCCAGATGAACAGGCGGCCCCAGCGCTAACCGCGATGCCGGCAATATCAAACGCCATAACCATGGTTTCAGCCATCTTTGGCCCAGCCGCGATACAGCTTGTATTGCCAAGCCGCAGCGCGGATTTGCCGAAGATTTGCACTGATGGTAGCGCGGACATCACGCGCGCTTCAAACGCATCGCGCCAGCCCGCCATCTCGGCGTAATGCGCGCTATCACCGCT
Organism: Alphaproteobacteria bacterium; assembly: GCA_038151495.1. Lineage (GTDB taxonomy): Bacteria > Pseudomonadota > Alphaproteobacteria > Puniceispirillales > Puniceispirillaceae > UBA3439. Next base: position 678 of record JAYOVO010000053.1, on the reverse strand, counting down.
GGCGGCAGTGGCGGCGGCCCCAAACCCGACAATGCCAATTAAATTTTCTGTCCCAGACCGGCGGCCCTGTTCCTGGCCCCCGCCTTTCAGCAAGCTTGACAGCGCACACCCCGGCCTTACCAGCAATGCACCAACACCAGCCGGACCGCCAATTTTATGGGCTGAAAGGCTGGCATATCCAATGCCTGATGAAGAAAAATCCATGCTGTGTTTGCCAAAGAACTGCACCATATCGCTATGCAGCATGATGCCCGCCTCAGCGGCGATCTCGGCAATATCATCGATCGGTTGTAACACGCCCGTTTCATTATTGGCGGCCATGATCGATATCAAACTTGTCGTGCGTTCTGTTTCTGGCACAGCCATGACATGGCGGCGCAGATCATCGCAATCAACACGGCCATCTGGCAAAACTTTAACAAAGCTTATATTGGCATGCGCGGCACGCACCGAATCATGCTCTATTTGTGTTGAGATGATATGGTGGTATTGGCCAAGAACAAGGTTATTTGCCTCGGTGCCGCCACTGGTGAAAACAACATCGCTGGCCCGGCATCCGGCAAGTCCAGCCACCGCCATTCGCGCCTCTTCAACCTGCAACCTTGCGGCGCGGCCAAACCCATGCACCGAAGACGGGTTGGCTGGCGGGCCCATCATTTCTTGCATGGCGATCATGGC